>JANMUE010000380.1:0-40302 GCA_031391205.1 Lysobacterales bacterium
CCCAGCAGGCTGCCAGCCTGCTGGGGTTCACTGCGTTCACCGCCAGCCTACCGTTCATGCACGCCAAACTGGACGAACACGAGACTTCCTCCAACAATGCACGTTGGTGTTGCGTGGAAGCAAGATGCGCGAGTTCTGGCGTCATACCTGGGTAATGTCGCGAAGGCGTCTGCGGCACCGCCGACCGTTGCAGGTCGGCGCCATCGTGGGGCTGTGGTGGCTGTGCGATGCACTGGCCAGACTGCTGATGCTGGCAGTACCGAGTGGCGTGCTCGGCATGATCGTTTTGCTCGCATTTCTTGCGTCGGGACGCCTGCACACACGGAGCCTGGATAAAGGCGCAGATTGGTTGATCGCCGAAATGCTGCTGTTCTTCGTTCCGGCCGTGATGGTCTTGATCGACATGCCGCAGATGCTCGGTTGGCTGGGGCTTAAGCTGCTGATCGCGGTGGTCGCGGGCACCACTGTCGCCATGCTGACGACCGCATTCACGGTGCACGTCTCCATGCTATGGGCGCGACCCCATGTCGAATGAACATTCCGCCGTCCTCGCCGCCGGCCTCTGGCTGGCAGCCACGCTGATCAGCTATGTCTGCAGCAAATGGGCCTATCGCCGCTGGCGCAACGGGCTACTGTCGCCGATGCTGGTGACCCCGGCCGTGTTGATCGCCCTGGCGATAGGGCTGCGCGCAGACTATGCAGAATATCTCAGTGGAACGCGCTGGCTCTTGCTGATGCTGGGGCCGGCGACAGCAGCTTTCGCGTTGCCGATCTGGCGCGAGCGCACCCTGATCCGCCGCTACTGGAAGGTATTGTTGCTGGGCATGGTGATTGGCAGCAGCGTGTCGCTGTGCAGCGCATGGGTGCTGGCGCAGTGGCTGCAACTGGATCCGGGATTGAAACAGACTCTGATGCCGCGCTCAGTTACTACGCCATTCGCGATGGAAATATCGGCGCGCATCGGCGGTATCCCGGAACTGACAGCGGTGCTGGTAATCATCACTGGTCTGGTCGGCGCGCTGATCGGTGAGCTGATTCTGAACTGGCTGCCGCGCAGCGCAGTCGTAGCACGCGGCGCTGCCTATGGCATGGCAGCGCACGGCGTGGGCGTGGCGCGCGCCCACGAGCTGGGCGCAGGCGAAGGCGCGATCGCTGGCCTGGTCATGGTGCTGGCGGGGCTGCTCAATGTCGTGGCCGTCCCGCTGCTGTTTGCGTTGCGTTGATATGGGCAGGCTTGCGCTGATGCCGTTGCGGTCGCAACACTAGCGGCCTTCCACCCATTTCATCCAGCATGCCAACTTCATCCTATCCCCGCGATCTCATCGGCTACGGCCGGCATCCACCCCATGCCGACTGGCCCGGCAATGCACGTATCGCGGTGCAGTTCGTGCTCAACTACGAAGAAGGTGGCGAGAACTCGGTGCTGCATGGTGACGCCGGCAGTGAGCAATTTCTCTCCGAGATCGTCGGCGCTGCAAGCTATCCCGCGCGCCACATGAGCATGGAATCGATCTATGAATATGGATCGCGCGTTGGCGGTTGGCGGATACTGGATGAATTCGCCCGGCGCGGCCTGCCGTTGACGGTATTTGGCGTGGCGATGGCGATGCAGCGGCATCCTGACTTCATTCGCGCCTGTATCGACGCCGGGCATGAAATCGCGTCGCATGGCTGGCGCTGGATTCACTATCAGCACATGGACACCGCTGAGGAACGCGACCACCTGCTACGCGCCATCGAAATCCATCGTGAGATAACCGGTTCGGCGCCATCGGGCTGGTATACCGGCCGCGACAGCCCCAACACACGGAGGCTGCTGGTGGAGCATGGTGGTTTCGAATACGACTCGGACTACTACGGTGACGATCTGCCGTTCTGGAGCGAAGTCGAAGTCACTGGCGGCGAACACAAACCGCATCTGGTGGTGCCCTACACCCTCGATACCAACGACATGCGCTTTGCCACGCCGCAGGGGTTCAATACTGCTACACATTTTTTCGACTATCTGCGCGACAGTTTTGATGTGCTCTATACCGAGGGCGAACATCGACCGCGCATGCTGTCGGTGGGCATGCATTGCCGCTTGCTGGGACGCCCCGGACGATTCATCGCCTTGCAGCGCTTCCTTGATCACATCGCCAGACACGAACACGTATGGGTGTGCAGACGCATCGATATTGCCCGGCATTGGAAGGCGCGGCATCCGTTTGCGGCACAAACTGCTCCTGTAGGAGCGGCGTGAGCCGCGAATCTTCATCCCTGTCGCAATTTCAGAAATCGCGGCTCACGCCGCTCCTACAATTCAGCCCATGACACTCAACGAACTCAATCAACTCGATCAGCACGACTTCACCCACACGCTGGCTGACATCTTCGAGCACTCGCCCTGGGTCGCCGAACGCGTGTGGGCAAAGCGTCCTTTCGCCAGCGTCGACGATCTGCATGCGGCAATGTGTCTGACCCTGGCCGCAGCTGATGATGCGGCCAAGCTCGGCCTGATCCGCGCCCATCCCAAGCTTGCCGGCAAGGCAGCGATCCGCGGCGAGCTGACGGCGGCTTCGACACAGGAACAAACCGGTGCCGGCCTCGGACAATGCAGTCCGGAAGAATTTGCCGAAATCACCGCGCTCAACGACGCCTACGACCTGGCCTTTGGATTCCCCTTCATACTCGCCGTACGCGGGCATGATCGCGGCAGCATCATCGCCAATATGCGCGCGCGCATCGCCAATGAACGCGATGCCGAGATCGCCGAAGCGCTGCGTCAGATCGAACGCATCGCCGCCTTCCGTCTCGACGATAGAATCGCGGACTGAGCCACCAGCACATCAGACAGGAATCACCATGGCCCTTGTGCACATCGACAGCGACGCCCCCGAATTCGTACGTCGTTTCGTCAACCTCGCCGATGCCCGACTCGGCGCCACCGCGCTCGCCACCAGCGATGATTTTTTCGCCGCCAAGGAGCGCATGCTCAACCCCGAGCCCGCGGTCTTCGTTCCCGGCAAATACGATACCAACGGCAAGTGGATGGATGGCTGGGAAAGCCGGCGCAAACGCATCGCCGGGCATGACTGGTGCACGCTGCGCCTGGCTCGTCCCGGCGTGGTGCGCGGTGTGGACCTCGATACCAGCCATTTCACTGGCAACTTTCCACCGGCCTCCTCGCTGCAGGCCTGCCATCTCGCCGAAGGCGATCCGGATGCCGACACCGAGTGGCATACGCTGTTGCCGGCGCAGAACCTGCTCGGCAATCGTCACCACTACTTCGCCGTCGATAGCGCGCTGCCCTGCAGCCATCTGCGCGTGAATCTTTTCCCGGACGGCGGGCTGGCACGACTGCGCGTCTATGGCGTACCTGAATTCAATGCGCAGAGTCACGATGCCGATGGCCTGATCGATCTGATCGCTGCATTGAATGGCGGCACCATCGTCGCCGCCAATAATCAGCATTTCGGTTTCGCCTCCAACCTGCTGCTGCCCGGACGTGGCGTCAACATGGGCGATGGCTGGGAAACGCGGCGCCGACGCGAGCCGGGCAATGACTGGTGCATCATCGCGCTGGCGCGGCCCGGTGTGATCGAGCATATCGAAGTCGATACCTGCCATTTCAAGGGAAATTATCCGGATCGCTGCTCGATCCAGGCGACTTCGCAGGCCGGCGGAACGCCGGAATCACTGGTGACCCAATCGATGTTCTGGGCGCAGCTGTTGCCAGAGCAGAAATTGCAGATGGATCATCAGCACTACTACCGCAACGAAATTGCTGCGCACGCGCCGATCAGCCACGTGCGCTTCAATATCGTCCCCGATGGCGGTGTTTCCCGGCTGCGACTACGGGGGCGCGCGACGTGACCCGTGCCGAGGATAATGCATCGCTGGTGATCGAGCCGCTGACGGTGGCTGCGTTTGCTGCGTTTGGTGACGTCATCGAATCGGCAGCGGCGCGAGAGATTTATCCTGTCAATGACGGAACGGCGCAGAGATTTCATGATCTCGCCGAGGTCGATACCTCGAGCAAGGATGGCCGTACCCTGATCAGCATTTTCCGCGCGCAGCCGCGGCAGCTGCCCTTTGCCATACGCATGCTGGAACGGCATCCGCTGGGCAGCCAGGCATTCATTCCGCTGCTGGGTCACCCTTACCTGATTGCCGTCTCTGAAAGCCTGCAGCAGCGACCACGGGTGTTTCTGGCCGACCGCGGTCAAGGTGTCAACTACCGCCGCGGCACCTGGCACCATCCACTGATCGCGCTGAACGCGCTCAGTGATTTCCTTGTGATCGATCGTGGTGGTGGAGGTCACAACTGCGATGAAGCCGAGCTGCCGGTGCGCTATATCATCCAGGAAATGTAGGAGCGGCGTGAGCCGCGATGTTCTCGCTCTGAGAAATGTAGGAGCGGCATAAGCCGCGAAGCTCTTGCTCTGAATCTCCGACAGTAGAGCAAGTGCTTCGCGGCTCACGCCGCTCCTACATTTGCCTTCAGGCAGCCGCCTCAAGCGCCGCGATGCGCTCTTCAATGGGCGGATGGCTCATGAACAGCTTTCTCAGCCCCGAAGTGCGGCCGCCGGAAATGCCAAACGCCTGAACTGCTTCCGGCAACACGTGCTCGGCACGATCGCCACCCAGGCGACGCAAGGCGTTGATCATCGAGCGCCGTGAAGCCAATGTAGCGCCGCCATGGTCGGCACGGAATTCACGACGACGCGAAAACCACATCACGATCATCGACGCAAGCAGACCGAACAACATTTGCAGAACGATATAAACCACCGTGTGCACCACACCATCGATCACACCAGGTCGGCTGTCGCTGTTGTTGCCGCGCAAAGAACTCGACACGATATTGGCGATGATGCTGCTGAAGAACACCACGAAGGTATTGAGTACGCCCTGCAGCAGCGACAGTGTCACCATATCGCCATTGGCTACGTGGCTGACCTCGTGACCCAGCACGGCCTCGACCTCGTCGCGATTCATCTGATTCAAGAGTCCGGTACTGACCGCGACCAGCGCCGCGTTGCGGTTCCAGCCGGTGGCGAATGCGTTCATTTCCGGGGCGTTGTAGACAGCAACTTCGGGCATGCCGATACCGGCCTTTTCAGCCTGGCGACGCACCGTGTTGAGCAGCCAGGCTTCCGATTCATTGCGCGGCTGAGTGATTACCTGGGCACCCGTGCTGCGCTTGGCCACCCATTTGGAAATCAACAGAGAAAAAATCGAGCCGGTCATACCGATCACGGCCGACAACAACAACAGGCCACCCAGCCCGCCGGTACCGCGCTGCAATCCGAAGACGCTGGCCACGATACCCACCACCAGCATGATGGCGAGGTTGGTAGCGATGAACAGGGCAACACGCATCATGATGAAACGCTCCTTATGCGACCAGGATCGGCCGTATGCGGCATGATATGGAGTGCCTTGAGTCCCTCTTCAAGCCCTTACTTCTGCTAGAAATATTGCGATGCCTCCCATTCATCCGCCGTTACACCCAGCTGCACAAACCTACCGCGGTCGGTTTGCGCCCTCGCCCACAGGCGCGCTGCATTTCGGATCGTTGGTCGCTGCGTTGGGCAGCTGGCTGCGCGCGCGCGCCAACCACGGCATCTGGCTGATCCGCGTCGAAGACATCGACCCACCGCGCGAACGGGCTGGTGCGGCAGCCAACATACTCGAGACGCTTTGCCATTTCGGAATGGAATCCGACGAACCGGTGCTCTATCAGAGCCAGCGCCACGAACACTATCGTCAGTCATTGCAGCAGCTTGTCGATCGGGGCGATGCCTTTGCCTGCGCCTGCACCCGCAGCGACCTCGCCCCCAGCGGCATTCATCGCGGAAGCTGCAAACGTGAATCCGGTGCAATAGCGTGGCGGCTGCGTGTGCCCGATCAGGTCTGGCAATTCCACGACGCCGTCGCCGGCGACGTGCAGCAAGACAGCCGCGAAGCCGGCGATTTCGTGCTGTGGCGTGCGGACAATCTACCGGCTTATCAGCTGGCCGTGGTCGTGGATGATCATGCACAACGCATCAGCGAGGTCGTGCGCGGTGGCGATCTGCTCGACTCCACGCCCAGGCAAATCCACCTGCAACAACGGCTGGGCCTGCCAACACCAGACTATTTGCATCTTCCACTGGCATTGGATGAGCGCGGCCAGAAATTGAGCAAGTCCCTTTCCAGCCTGCCGCTGGATCGGGACAGCGCGCTTCCCGCATTGCAGCGCGCACTGGCGTTCCTGGGTCAGGCGACGCACCCGAAACTGCAACGGGTCGATCAACTGCTGGCAGCAGCGGTAGAACAATTCGATGTCGGCCGTATCCCGCAGCGGCCAGCACCAGCAACTGCATTCACCGCCGCCTCGGCGCCATCGGGCACCTGATACACCGGCGCGAACCCACCGCCGCTGGTGCGAAAGTTGGTGGTCTGCCCCTGATACAGACGCGCTGCACTGAGCAGCAACTCACCGTCGTAGACATAGTGGCGCAGATCGAGCTTCAGCTCTGACCGACCGCTCTCGATCTCGATGGACCGCGCACTCGGCGGCACCAGAGCCTGGGCGACATAGTCGCCCGCCCGTATCTGATCGAATACCTTATGCGTGATCTTGTCGCCCCGATAGCTGCCCCGACTGCCGAATCCGGATGCCGGCTTGAAAAACCAGCCTGCGCGGTCCCGCCACAAGGTCTCAGCATCGAAGGCGGCGACATTTACCGTGCGCGGAATACCGCGCATCAGCGTATCGATCGTCGATTCGGGTATGTGCCAGCTACGTAGTGTATCGGCATCGGTCAGTAGCTCGAGATTGTGCTTGTTGGCATAGAGCGCATGCGCGCGCGGATGCGGAGTGAACACCGCGGCGGCATCAAGATACGCCTTGCGCAGATGCGCATGTGCCGGTTCTTCGAAATAGAAATCTGTCAGTCGGTTGTAGACCAGATCGATATCCAGATCTGCATGCTGCAATCTTCCGTCCCGCACTGTCAACTTCACCGGATCCAGCACCAGCACCTCAATGCCTTGCGCGCCGAGCAGATGCTGGAACATCAGGAATTCCGGATACAGGTACTGTCGCTCCGGCTGGCTGTCGACGAGGGCGATCCGGCGCAGCGGCCGATCGCCGCGTGCGAGCCGCCATTCGTCACGAAACATCGCGACGATACCGGCTTCAGCCGCCAGAGGCTCGCTGCCGGCGGCGAAAACATTCAGCATCTCGGCACAGCAGGCGTGCTGGGCATGCGCTATCGCCAGATTCAACAATGCGCCGCCGGCATTGGTATTGACTTCGATCAGCCGTGCGCCGCTGCCATCGATATGGAAATCGTAGCCCATGAAGACTCCACGCGTCATCGGCTGGTGACGCGCAATGTCCGGTGCCTGCGCAAGAGCCTGGGCAGTCCATTGCGGTGTCGCCACCACACTCTCGATCGCGGCAATGACCGCACGCATGGCCTGCATCTGCGCAGCTGCTACAAACACCGGTGCAGTGGAGAACAGGTGCGGATGCGACTGGGCCAACGGCTGATGCACGCCATAGCCTGCGACCAGCTGATCGAGCTTGCGCCTCAGCTCGGGAACATCGGTACCGATGCAGAAGCAGTCGCGATTCAGACGCTCGACCAGCAACGTGGCCGCATCGATATCGGAAGTCGCAATCTGCTTATTCATTGGGCACGACCATGCGCGGTACCGCCGGGGCTTTGCCGAGCATAATGTGCAAGCCTGTACCCAGCGCAGCGCCTATGAGTTGAGCCAAAACAAAGCCGGGCACACTGGCAGGCGCGATACCGGCGAAACTGTCGCTGAACATTCGCCCGAAAGACGCCGCCGGATTGGCGAACGAGGTCGATGCGGTGAACCAGTACGCTGCACCGATATAGGCAGCCACCATCATTGCGACGCGTGCCGGCGGCGCGCGCAGGATCACCAACAGCAAACCGGCAGTGGCGACGACTTCGGCGATCCACTGCCCCTGTCCGCTGCGCATCTTGGACGACCACTGAAGTATCGACAGATCGAACATCGCATGCGCCAGCCATGCCCCGCATGCGGCGCCGATCAGCTGCGCGATGATGTAGGGAAAAACGAAATGCCTGTCCAGCACGCCGCGCGCCGCCATGACCAGAGTGACCGCAGGATTCATATGCGCGCCGCTGATTGGGCCCAGCATTTCGATGAGCACATACAAACCGAAGACTGTGGCGAGGGTGTTGGCCAGCAGTGCGATGGCGGCATTACCGCCGGCCAGCCGCTCGGCCATGATGCCCGAGCCGATCACGACGGTCAGCAACAGTAACGTGCCGATGTACTCCGCGAAGACGCGTCGCAACAGATTCACGAGGCGCCGACCTGCCCGATGTCGCGCAACTTGTTCTGCGTCTCCAGACGTTCGAGCTTGTCGATCGGCAGCGCCAACAGTAACTCGACGCGGCGACGCAACGTGGCATAAGCGGAACGAAACGCTGCGCGTCGCTGGTCGTCGCTGCCTTCGACCGAGACCGGATCGGGCACACCCCAGTGCGCGGTTGCCGGATGTCCCACCCATAATGGGCAGGACTCGCCAGCAGCGTTGTCGCAGACGGTGATGATCATGTCCATCACCGGTGCATCCGGGCCGGCGAACTCGTCCCAGCTCTTGCTGCGCATTTTTTCGCGCGGATAGCCCAGCGATTCCGCAATTTCTGCAGCTATGGGCTGCACCTTTCCGCTGGGGTGACTGCCGGCGCTGAAGGCCTCAAAGCGCCCTGCCCCAAGCACGGCCAATGTGGCCTCGGCGAGGATGCTGCGCGCGGAGTTGCCGGTACACAGGAACAGCACGTTATGGACTTTAGCGTTCATTTAGGGATCCTCTGAACAAGTTCGGAGCCGCGATAGCCCCCTGAGTCAGGGGGCGAAAAACCGCAGGTTTTGACCGGCTCCGCCGTTGAAAGCCGGGGTCTGGCAAACAATAAGCTACGTAGCGAAGTCGAAGTGGTGACTTATTTAGAAGTTCCTTAGGTTTCATCTTTAAGTGATTGATAAGAAAGACTTACATTGAACCAGTTTGGTATGCTCACGAGCCTTGGCGGTGAGCGTGGCGCTTGTTCGAGCACCTATATTCGATTATTCTACAAATATGGAAATGAAGGAAGCACTAAACGCCTTGACCGCGTTGGGTCATGCCACGCGCTTGGCTATATTTCGACTGCTGGTCGAGGCCGGCCCGGACGGCCGTCTTGCCGGCGATATCGCGACCGCGCTATCCGTGCCTGCGGCCACCCTTTCGTTTCATCTGAAAGACCTGAGCAATGCCGGCCTGATCACTGGCGAGGCGCGCAGTCGCTACGTCTGCTATCGCGCCAACTTCGACGCGATGAATCAGCTGATCGAATACCTGACGCGCAATTGCTGCGCTGGCAGCGGGCCGACTCAATGTGTTCCAGCGATCGGGTGCGTCGCGATCCCTGTATCACGAAGGCTCTGACGTTGAGTGCAGGGTGGGTGCAACCCACCATTCTCGAACGTTTGACACCAGTGGGCTGCACCCACCCTACGCATAAAAACCCGGGGCGTCGTTGCGACGCCCCGAATTGAACGGGCTAGAGCGCCGCGTCTTTGAGCTTCTTCAGTGGGCGGACCTTGATCTTTGTGCTCGCCGGCTTGGCGGCGAACCACTGTTCTTCCTTGGTGAACGGGTTGATGCCTTTGCGCTTGGGTTTAGCCGGCACCTTCACTGCAGTCACTTTCAGCAGCCCGGGCAATACAAATTCACCCGCACCTTTCTTCGATACCGAGGCGATGGCCGCTTCTTCCAGGCCTGCCAACACCGCTTTGACGTCTTTTGATGCGACGCCAGAACTCTCGGCGATGAAGTTCACCAAGCTCGTCTTGTTCAACACTTCCTTAATCGGCTTCGAGGCTTGTGGAGCCTTTGCTGCCGGGGCATTCTTGATAGCCATTGTTCACTCCGATCTTGCCAGTTTGGCGTAGTTACGATAGCAACTTTCCCGGTGGACGCAACATCAAGTGGCTTAAAATCGGCTAAAACGCCGCCTCGCGGCCGAAGTCCCGGCTTCCGGGAAAACACCTGCGAGCAGGGCTCACTAAAAAAAGCGGACAATGCCGCAATGAGCCATCTTGGAAATCGTCACGTCGATACGACCTTCGACAGCTGGTGTCGGGAGTGGTCCGAACTGGGGCTTGCCGGCAGACCACCTGATGATTTCTATGCGTCGCTGCTGGCCCATTATCAGCAACCGCACCGGGCCTACCATACGCTGCAGCATCTGGACGAATGTTTCGCATTGCTGTCGGAGGTGCGAAATTGCCCGTGTTTGGCGGAGATTTCGCTGGCCTTATGGTTTCACGACGCGATCTACGACACCGCCCGGTCGGATAACGAAGCCGCCAGTGCCGACTGGATCGCCGAGGCCGCGCAGCTGGCGGGGGCGTCGACCGCGTTGATCGATCGGCTGCACGCATTGGTGATCGCAACCCAGCATTCGGTCATACCGCAGAACGAAGCAGCGCAGCTGCTGATCGATATCGATCTCACCATCCTGGGCGCTTCCGGCCCCCGATTCGATGAATACGAGCAGCAGATCCGCAGGGAGTACATCTGGGTGCCCGAGTCGCTGTATCGCCAGAAGCGCGCGGAGTTGCTGCTGCAGTTTCTGCAGCGGCCGGTGCTTTATTGCACCGCAGAGTTCCGGGCGCGCTTCGAGGCACCCGCCCGGCAAAATCTGCTTCGATCCATTCAGGCCTTGCAACAAGGTGCCTGAAGATTGCGCAGTGGCACCTCCGGTCCTCAGGCTCCAGCGATCTGTTGGCGCATCTCGGCGATGACCGCGGCGTAATCAGGCTTGCCGAAAATCGCCGAACCGGCAACGAAGGCGTCGGCACCGGCGTGCGCGATCTGGCGGACGTTTTCGGGCTTGACCCCACCATCGACTTCCAGATGTATCGGGTTTCCACCTGCAGCAACGTGTGCATCAATGCGGGCGCGCACGCGGCGCAGCTTGTCCAGCGTAGCCGGAATGAAAGACTGCCCGCCGAAGCCCGGATTCACCGACATCAGCAGGACCAGGTCGATCTTGTCGAGCACGTGATCCAGCCAGTCCAGTGGCGTGGCGGGATTGAACACCAGTCCGGCCAGACAGCCATGATCACGGATCAGGGCCAGGGTGCGATCGACATGACGTGTGGCTTCGGGATGGAACGAGATCAACCCTGCCCCGGCCTTGGCGAACATCGGCACGATCGCGTCAACGGGCTCGACCATCAAATGCACGTCGATCAGCGCGCCGCCGACATGCGGCTTGATCGCCTCGCAGACCAGCGGCCCGATGGTGAGATTGGGCACGTAATGGTTGTCCATCACATCGAAATGAATCCAGTCGGCGCCGGCAGCCAGCACATTGCGCACTTCTTCGCCCAGCCGCGCGAAATCGGCCGACAAAATACTGGGCGCGATCACCGCGCCCTGCATGCTGGATCGATGTTTGCTCACTGAACCACCGGTTTGAGTTCACCCTTGGCATAGCGCGCTGCAAGTTTTTCCAGCGGCACGACCTTGATCGCGCTCGCCTGTCCGGCGGATCCAAACGCTTCGAAACGTGCCTTGCAGATATCCCGCGCAGCGACGGTCGCCACCTTGAGGATGGAACGCGGATCGAATTCTTCGGGCGACTCGGCCAGTTTCTTGCGGATTGCACCGGTCATCGCCAGACGCACGTCGGTATCGATATTGACCTTGCGCACACCATGGCGGATGCCTTCGACAATCTGCTCGACTGGCACGCCATAGGTTTCCTTGATCTTGCCGCCGTACTGGCGAATCACGTCCAGCCATTCCTGCGGCACGCTGGACGAGCCATGCATGACGAGGTGCGTATTCGGAATACGCGCATGGATCGCCTTGATGCGATCGATGGCGAGAATATCGCCGGTCGGTGGACGGGTAAATTTGTAGGCGCCGTGCGAAGTGCCTATGGCGATAGCGAGCGCGTCTACGCCGGTGGCGCGCACGAAATCCGCTGCCTGATCAGGATCCGTCAGCAGCTGCGAATGATCCAGCTTGCCCTCGGCACCACTGCCGTCTTCCTCGCCCGCCTCGCCGGTTTCCAGCGAACCCAGGCAACCCAGCTCGCCTTCGACCGACACCCCGACTGCATGTGCGAACTCGACGACCTTCGCGGTCACATTGACGTTGTAGTCATACGACGACGGCGTCTTCATATCTTCGAGCAGGGAGCCGTCCATCATCACGCTGGAAAAGCCACTACGAATGGAGGTCTGGCAAACCGCCGGACTGCCGCCGTGGTCCTGATGCATGCACACCGGAATCTGTGGGTACTGCTCGATGGCCGCTTCCACCATGCGGCGCAGAAACGCCTCGCCGGCATATTTGCGTGCACCCGCGCTCGCCTGCAGGATCACCGGGCTGTCACAGGACTCGGCAGCCTGCATGATCGCCTGGATCTGCTCGAGATTATTGACGTTGAAGGCCGGCAGGCCATAACCACGCTCAGCGGCGTGGTCGAGCAGTTGACGCAACGAGATCAGGGCCATGCGCGGTTTCCATGCAGTGCGGGAACCACAGACTTTAGCCGCACAGCGGGCGGACGACCATGGCAATCCTGTGGTACGTCGCTTATGGCGCCCGGCCTTCATTCCGCCTCAGGTCGAAATCGCCGATCGTCACGGAACGACGAGGATCGCCAGCGCTGACGCTATTCGAAATTCCCTTCAAACAAGGTCCCGACATTGGGCACCATTATGCGCCTGGCGAATTCGAATCCGGGGTCTCCGAGCGCAACAGCCAGTTGCGCATTCTGCGTGAATGTCGGGTTGGGCGCAGCCGTGGTCACGAACGAGAAGCGATACAGCGTTCCCCACTTCAACTGATTGTTCGCCGGTGCCGTCCAGGTAACCGAATCGGTGCCCAGCGCAGCTACCCAGTTGTTGCCCGCATCCACATCGATATCGGCAAAATGCGCGTCCGGGTCGAGCCAGATCGGCACCTGCGATCCGGTGTTGAGTTTGAACGCGGAATAGCCCTGGCTGCTGACCAGTCCAAGATTGAGGCCGGCATGATTTGGCGGCGGCATGAACTGCACACGCGCGAAATCGAAATTGTTGACGACATAGTCATAGCGATAGCAGGTGCCACTGAACCCGGACGCGGCAGGACAGCTATCCAGTGTGCGCACCTTCACGGCGATGCGGCTATGCCCTTCGGCCGAAGACAGATCCACGTTTTGCGTGGATTGCGTGGTTGGATTTACCCAGGTATTGAGAACCGGACCCAGAACAAAACTGCCCTGCGTCCCCGGCGACCAGGAACCGGCAGCGCCATTGGGCGTCATCGAACGATGCGCCATGGTGTTGTAGATATCGATGTCGTCTTGAACGATGTACCAGGACTCGGAAAAGAACTGCGTAACCGCTGGTGCGGGCGCAGCGACAAGCTTGGATTCCTTGACCACCAGGCGCTGCATGTACTCGGTATTGCCGGAGCTATCCTGCTGCCCATCGCAGGCCATATTGGTCGGGCTAACCGGATTGCCGTCGTCGTAGATCGAGTTGCAGCGCGCCCATTGCCCAGTTGCCGGAACCAGCTCGCTGCGCGGACCCAGGCTGCTGCTGTTGTCGTTGTTGCCAGTGCCGTAGGTGTCGCCGCAATTCTTGCCCAGGATATGACCACTGCCAGTGCATGCACCAGCAGCGCAACCGGTGTTGGTGGTCAGAAACGCATGCTTCACGCCGGACGCACCGACCTGCTCAAGCTGCCCGTCGATGATGCGGTACATGTTCCAGATCAGATACGGATGCTGATCATTGAGGGGATAGGGGTAGTTGTGCGGACTGGTGGTGAATTTCTGATACCAGGGCACATCGGCAGTATTGGCCTTGTTGCTGTTGCGCAGCGTCGAGCTTGGCGTGAACACGACATCGCCGTCATTGCTGCCAGCCGGGCCATCGCAGGTACCGCTGCCATCACTGTTGCGGCAACGTGTCCCCGACATGCTGTAGGACTCCATCAGCACGTCGGCCTGGAACGGATCGTTCGCCGGCCCGGTGCCATGAAAATCGGGGCAGGCCAGCACTGCTTTGGCATCCATAGGCTTGTAGCCAAAGGGCCGCTGGACGACGTTTGCCAGCATTTTTACTTCACCGACATACTCGTCGGCGAGCTCAGGCCGGCCGATCTTGTAGGCCAGGCCGGCACTGGCGCGAAGATCCGCACTGCGCACGAAGAACCCGGTATCGTCCCGAACCATCTTGTACATCAAATGGTTGAGATATAACCATGCTTGGCCATCGTCGCTGACCAGCTCCAGCCGCATCGGCTGATCATGGTTGTGACGAAGCACGGCGTTGCGAAAGCTCAGCTTCTCGCCGTTTGGCAACTTCAAACTGAAACCACCGGCAATTCCCAGCGTGCCACCCGTAAAACGATCAAAGCCACCCTCGGGCGCATTGAACTGCAGGCCTTGCTTGGGAACCAGCGGGAACACTGCGAATTCTTCGTCTTCGGGATTCTGTCCTGATGTGGGCTGGGCGCCGAACGCACGCACACCTTTCGCAGCAAGCAGATCGCGGTTGAAGCGAATCTTGAACTCGCCTCCATTGACCAGCCACTGCTCATTGCCCTTGATCTGATCGGCGGAGCTGTCCAGAGGTTGATCGGGCGTTGAGGCATTCAACGTCGAGGCGACAGCAAGGCTGAACACTGCCACCCAGTTTCGTAAGCGAATCATTGTTCTTCTCCGCGAATCGGTCGCATTTTGACTGGTAAAAGCTAGCACAGACCTGCCCCGGATTCGTGTGCCTGATTGTCCAACCAGCCCCGTATATCGGCTCGCGGTTCAGCGATATTCGCGTCATGACGCAAAGCCCCGGCTGCGACCCGAAAGCTGCGCCGTGCGCGCGCAGAGATGACGGTCATCACCAGTCGATGCAAGGCTCGGGCATAATGCGCGGCGATTTTCGGGAGTTGTCATGCAATTGAATCAAGTACATGCCGTCGTTACCGGTGGCGCCTCCGGTCTTGGGCTCGCGGTTGCGGGTCATCTGCTGGCCGCTGGCGGCCGCGTCACGCTGTTCGACGTCAACGAAGAAAAGGGCGCCTCGGCCGCTGCAACGCTGGGCGCTGGCGCCTGGTTTCAGCGCGTGGACGTCAGTAACGAAACAACTGTGACAGAGGCCATCCAGGCCGCTGCCCATGCCATGGGCGGATTGAATGCGGCAATCAATTGCGCCGGCATCCTCGGTGCCGGTCGCGTGCTTGGCAAGGAAGGCCCGATGCCGCTGTCGCAGTTCGAGACCACGGTACGCGTCAATCTGATCGGCTCGTTCAATATCGCCAAGTCCGCAGCAAACCTGATGCAGCACAATGCGCCAGGCGAAGATGGCGAGCGCGGCGTCATCATCAACACCGCCTCGATCGCTGCCTTTGAAGGGCAGATCGGGCAATGCGCCTACTCGGCTTCCAAGGGCGGCGTGGTATCGATGACCTTGCCGATGGCACGCGAATTTGCGCGTATCGGTGTACGTGTGGCGACGGTGGCACCGGGTGTGTTCCACACGCCCATGGTCGATGGCATGCCACAGGCGGTTTATGACTCGCTGTGCGCGCAGGTGCCCTACCCGTCGCGCCTGGGCAAGCCGGAAGAATTTGCTCAGACGGTGGCCTTCGTCATCGGCAACCGCTATGTCAACGGCAGCACCATCCGTGTCGACGGCGCCATTCGCCTGCAACCCAAGTAAGGGGAACCTCTAAAAACCCCCTGCGCGATCCGATTGCCGCGTTGCGCGGTGCTCGGAATCATCATGTACCCGCATGTACACTGCGGTTCCTGCGCTCCGTGCGCCTTGCACTCGAACCGCGCAGGGGGTTTCTAGAGGTTCCCCAAGGACTACTTCTCATGCTCAAGGCTTATGACATCAAGAAAGGCAATGTGGTCGCGCACAATGGACAGTCCTGGCGCGTGCACTCAGTGGACAAAAGCTCTCCGACCGCACGCGGCGGCAATACGACCTATCGCTTTGCACTGTACAGTGTGCCCGGCAACATCAAGCTGGATCTGAGTCTGCGTGCCGAGGATACGCTCGACGAAGTCGATCTGACGCGCCGTCATGTCTCGTTCTCGTACATGGATGGTGAGGCGTTCGTATTTCTGGACGTAGAGGACTACACGCCTTACACGCTGGACCCGGCTGCGCTTGGTGATGCCGTCGGCTATATCACCGAGACCTTGGAAGAAGCCCAGATCGTGCTGATCGACGGCAACCCGGTGGCATTGCAGATGCCGCAGTCGGTGGTGATGGAAGTGATCGACACCCCACCGGAACTCAAGGGCGCATCGGCCACCAAACGCACCAAGACCGCCAAGCTGAGCACCGGTATCGAAATCCAGGTGCCCGATTACATCGTCAACGGCGAGAAAGTCTGGGTGAACACGGAAACCGGCGAGTTTTCAGGCAGGGCGTGATTGTGTGGGTCCGACCTGTGGTCGGACGCTTTGTATCGACTCGGTCCACTCTGGCGAAAGCGTCCGACCACAGGTCGGACTCACGACAGCGTGCAATGAAATCGCGTGGCTACGGGTCTGAATACACACTGCCGGAGCCCGTCATGTCTCGATCCCACTCCTATCGAGTTGCCGCTGCACTGTTCGCGCTGGCGTTACTGGCGCTTGCGCTGCCGCGCACTGCCGCCGCAGTTGAAATCTCACCGCCCCGACCTCTGCCGGAATTCACTGCCGCGTCCACGCAGGATTGGATTCAGAGCGCGCCGCTACGCGTTCAGGACCTGCGCGGCAAGGTCGTGCTGATCGACGTGTGGACGTTCGAATGCTGGAACTGCTATCGCTCGTTTCCATGGCTGAACGAACTGGAGCAGCGGTTGGCAAAAGACGGGCTCAGCGTCATCGGCATCCACACGCCGGAATACGACCGCGAGCGCCAGCACGATGCGGTGCGCGCCAAAGCGGTCGAATTCGGGCTCAAACACCCGATCATGATCGACAACGACATGAGGTACTGGCGCGCGCTCGATAACCGCTACTGGCCCGCCTACTATCTGGTCGATCGCCAGGGCCGTATCCGTCACCGCTTCGTCGGTGAAACCCACAGCGGAGACCGGCAGGCGAAAGCGATCGAAGTGGCGGTTCGATCACTGCTCGCCGAAAAGCCCTGAGCGTAAACGCCAGCGATGACTACTGCTGCGGCAGCGGCAACCGCATGCGCGCGATGCAACCGGGGCCATCGACACGGTTCTCCAGGCTCAGACTGCCGCCGTGCGCCTCGGCAACCTGACGCGCGAGTACCAGCCCGACGCCGGAGCCACCCTGCTTGGTGGTAAAAAATGGAACGAAAAGATTTTCCGTCGAGGCCAGACCAGGGCCGCGATCCAGCACCGCGATGAGCACTTCCCTGCCCTGGCTCGTCCAATTGACTTCGATCTCACCGGCAGCGCCGGATACATTGCTGTCGCCCAGCATCGCTTCGGCGGCATTCTTGATCAGGTTGATCAGGGCTTGTTCGATCTGATCCGCATCGGCGAACACGTCCAAGTCGTCACCGGCCACCAGTCGCACCGGCAGGCGTTGTTCCCAGCGTGTTGCGCGAGCCACCAGTGCGGCCAAGGCAATCGGTTTGCGCTCGGGTGCCGGTAGCCGCGCCAAGGCCGAATAACCGAGCATAAAGCGCGACAATGCATCGGCACGATCGCGGATCAGATTGAGCCCGCCGCGCGTGTCCTCACGCCATTCGTCGGGCAGCGGCTCTCGCGACACCATAGAGCCCAAAGTTTCCGCCATGGAACGGATCGGCGCCAACGAGTTGTTGAGCTCGTGGCCGAGCACGCGAATCAACCGCTGCCAGGCCTGGCGCTCTTCCTGCCGCAGGGCACGGCTGAGGTCACTGATGACCAGCAGCTCATGCGGGATGCCCTCTTGGCGAAACTGCACGCGGCGCAGACCGAAGCGTCCGGATGCGCCCGGAAAACTGCGTTTCAGTGTGGTTTCGTGTTCGATATCCAGACACTCGGTCATACCAAGCTCGGCTGCATTGAGACCAATCAGCTCGGCCGCAGGTCGCGCCAGCAATCGCGCACCGGAAGCATTGATCAATCGGAGCCGCCGACGATCATCGAAGGTAAGCACCGCGATGTCGATTTCGCTCATCACCTTGCTCAGCAGATTGAGGGTTTCCTCGACGCGCAGCCGTTGCTGACGCAGGGTTTCGGAGAGCGCATTGACTTCCCAGACCACATCGCCGATAGCATCGTTCTGCCGCGCCCGCGAACCGCGCAGACTGTAGTCGCCTTCACGCAGCGCCTCCAACAGGTTGCTCAAGGTATGCAGGGGATATATCACCATATGGCGCAGCTTGAACGCCAGAACCAGCGTCAACGCGAATACCATCACGATCAGTGTCGGCCACCATGCGCGACCCGGCTGCAGCCACAACGTGATCAGAAATCCCACCAGACCCGGGAGCGCAATGGCGAATGCGCTGAGCAACACCCTCGTCTCGAAACGCAGGCCGCGCCGTCGTCGCGGATCTAGTCGCGGGTCCATGCCGGGCATCAGTCGCATTGTCAGAGCCTATCGTGATCGATGTGGAGATGGGCGATGCAATAGTGCAGCGTCATCCCTGTGGGTCCGACCTGTGGTCGGACGCTTTCGTCAGAGCGGACCGAGTTGGCAAAAAAAACGTCCGACCACAGGTCGGATCCACAATGGGAGAGACAGCTCATGCCTCACGGATACCGTACTTCTCCAGGCGCCGATACAGCGCACCGCGGCTCAGGCCCAGAGCCTCTGCCGCTTTCTGGATATTGCCGCTACTGCGATCCAGTGCGCCGCGAATCATGGCTTCCTCAGCCTGATCGATGGTCGGCGTCGATTCTGCGTCTGCTGCTGCGATGGCTTGCTGTCGTACGGGCTGGTCGAACACCGTGGCCATGGCCACGGTACGCGCCTGCGCCAGAGCAAACTCCTCGATATGCCCGCCTGTCGCCATCAGCACCGCGCGCTCGATCACATGCCCGAGTTCACGCACATTGCCGGGCCAGGCATAGGCTTCCAGCTGCCTCAGCGCCGACGGCGAAATGCGCAGATCCTCGCGCTGATAGCGCACGGCAAATCGTTGCAGGAAATGCGCGGCCAGACGCGGCATATCCTCGCGACGTTCGCGTAGCGGCGGCAGGTGAATCTCAACGGTATTGAGTCGGAACATCAGGTCCTTGCGAAAGCGCCCGGCGTCTACTTCACGGCCTAGATCGGCATTCGTCGCCGAAATCACCCGAACATCGACGCGCGTGGTGCGCGATGAACCGACACGTTCGAGCTCGCCGTCTTCCAGCACACGCAGCAGCTTTGGTTGCTGGGACACCGGAATATTGCCGATCTCATCCAGGAACAACGTGCCGCCATCGGCCAGTTCGAAGCGCCCGATTCGATCCTGCTTGGCATCGGTGAAGGCGCCGCGGATATGTCCGAACATTTCGCTTTCGAACAATTGCTCCGGGATACCGCCCATGTTCACCTTGATCAGGGTGCGCGCGCTGCGCCGTGAAGCCTGATGGATACGATTGGCGATCACACCTTTGCCGGTACCGTTGTCGCCGAGGATCAGTACATTGGCGTCGGATGGCGCGATGCGGCGAATCAGTTCCTGCACCGGTCGCATTGCCGCCGATTCGGCGATGAACTCATCGGTGTCGGCATCACCGCGCAGCAAGGCGTTCTCGGCGTCCAGCCTGGCCACGGCGCGATTGGCTTCGCCCAGTGCGATCTGATTGCGCAGCACCGTCAGCAGGCGCTGATTTTCCCAGGGCTTTTCGATGAAATCCCCGGCGCCCGCCTGCAGTGCGCGTACTGCCAAACCGATGGTGCCCCAGGCTGTCATTGCGACAACCGGAAGCGCCGCTTCGATGCGGCGCAATTCCGCAATCAATGCCAGCCCTTCCTCGCCAGATGTGGTATCGCGGCTGTAGTTGAGATCGAGCAACGCACAGGCAAAGTGCTGGCCGCGCACCGCCGCCGCCGCCGATGCGGGATCGTGCACCACGCGCGCCGTCATCCCTTCGGACTTGAGCAGCAGGCGCAGCGCCTCTGCCACGTCGGGCTGATCGTCGGCAATCAGGATGGGGAGTTTGCTCATGGCAGCGATTCTGGCGCAACGAGGCACCGCTTACCAAACAGCTTCACCCTACTTCCTTGAGCCAGCCGTCAAACATCTCGACACGGCGTGTACCCATGGCCGCGTACTCGGGATTGTGTGTGACCTGGATGATGGTGGCACCTTCGGCATTCAGCTGCTTCAGCGTCTGCATGATCATCCGCGCCTGGTCGGAGTGCAGCGCACCCGTGGGCTCATCGGCCAGCACGACACGCGGCCGGGTAATCAGCGCACGCGCCACCGCGACCAGCTGCTGCTGACCACCGGAGAGTTGCGACGGCAGCAGATCCTTTTTGCCGACGATCTGGAAACGATCGAGCAGATCGGCAACACGGGCGCTGCGCTCACGTGACGGCACATCGCGATAATTCAGCGGCAGCTCGAGATTCTCAGCGACGCTCAGGTCGCCAATCAATTGATAGCTCTGGAAGATGAATCCAATCGCATCACGCTGCAGGGTCTGGCGTTGCTTCAACGTCGCAGCGTGCACCGCTACGCCATCCAGTGCGTATTCGCCCTGCCAATCGCCGTCGAGCATGCCCAGTACATTGAGCAGGCTGGATTTGCCGGAGCCCGAAGGCCCGGTGATCGATAGAAACTCGCCCTCGCGCACGTCCAGATTGATATTGCGCAGCACCCAGGTACGCCCGGTGGCGATGGGATAGCTGCGCTCGATATTCTTCAGTTTGATCATGATGACGAAACGTCCGAGGCTGCGATCACGACACTATTCCTGACGCAGCGCGCGCAGCGGGTCGATGCCGCTGGCGCGACGCGCCGGAATCAGGCTGGCACCCGTCGCCACCAGGGTCAGCAGCACGATGACCGCGATATAGGTCATGGGGTCGTACTGGCTGACGCCGAACAGCTGCGCTGCCAGTCCACGACCAATCAGCAGCGCCGCCACGATGCCGATGCCTATGCCCAGCGCGATCAGGTTCGCGCTCTGGCGCAGCACCATGCGCAGGATGTCCTGACGTCCTGCGCCAATCGCCATGCGCACACCGATCTCGCCGGAACGCTGCCCGACCAGAAACGCCAGCACCGCGTAGATCCCCACCGCAGCGAGCACCAGCGCCACACCGGCAAAGGCCAGCAGCAGCTGCATCGGTGCGCGGCGCGGTCCCAGGGAGGCGTGAATGCGTTCCTGCATGGTCTTTACGTCGAAGATCGGCTGCCCCGGATCGATGCGTTTGAACACATTGCGGATCTGCCTGGACAATTCATCGCGCGGCATCGCGCTGCGTACCACGATTGCGCCGATGCGCATGAACCCCTGACGCAGCGGCACATACATGGTTTCCTTGCGCACGTCGGCACCCAGATCGTTGGTCTTCACAGTGCCGACCACACCAACGATGGTGAGCCAGATAACGTCGTCCCCATCACCACCCCCACGCGATATCTGCTTGCCGATCGGATCCTGCCCGGCAAAATGCTTGTCGGCAAGCAGCTTGTCGATGATTGCCACTGGTGTGGCATCGGCACGGTCGGCCTCGGTGAAGTTACGCCCGCGCAACAGCGGCACGCCAGCCGCATCGGCGTAGCCTTCGTCGATCACGCGTTGAAAGGCATGCGGCGGCACATGCGTCGCATCGTAGACCTCGCCCTTGATGGCGAAAGTGCCGGACGAATTGGCCATGGGTGAAAACGGCAGGCCTTCGATCGCGCCCACAGCCTCGACGCCATTCAGCGCACGGATGTCGGTCAACGCACGCTCGAAAAACCGTGTCGCTGCCGGCAACTCGGTATAGCGCTCGCCACCGAGAGCCACCGCCGCAGAATAGAGATTATGAGGATTGAAACCTGGCTCGACATTGCTGAGCCGGTCGAAGCTGCGCAGCAGCAGCCCGGCTCCGATCAGCAGCGCCACCGACAGCGCCAATTGCACTACCACCAGGGCACTGCGACTGACCTGGGTGACACGACTGCTGGTGGTGCCGTGGCCGCCGTCTTTCAAACCCTCGACCAGAGAATGCCTGCTCACCACCAGCGCCGGCAGAATCGAGATCAGCAAGGCCACCAGCACCGACACCGCCAGCGCGAAACCCAGCACATTGGCATCGATGACCGGAACAAACAGTGTGCCGCCCATGCGCTGCATCAACTGCCCGCCCATCAGCATCAGGCAGGCCTGTGCCACCAGCAAACCCAGCGCGGCGCCTGCGAGCGAAGCCAGCATGGCTTCGGCGATCACCTGGCGGAACAGCTGAGTACGCCCAGCCCCCATCGCCGAACGCACCGAAAATTCACGGCGGCGCGCCAAGCCTTGCGCCAGCAGGAGATTGGCCACATTCGCCGCGGCGATCAACAGAACGAACAAGGTCGCGGCCTGCAACAGTGTGAGCAGTCCGCGGAGTTCACCGACAAAGAACTTCTGCAGATATTCGGCCCGTCCGGTGAATCCGGAAGCGGCAACAAAGGGCTTGTAGTCCGGCAGCCGATCCGTAACGCGCTGGACCAACAAGTCCATCTCGGTATTGGCACTGGTCACCGTGGCGCCTGGCTTCAGCCGTCCGATGGAAATTGAATACTCGTTGCCGCGTTCATCATCGCTTCGCTGCGCCTGGGTGAATGCCATCGGCACATACAACTGCCTATCGGTATCGGGAAACGCGAAGCCCTCGGGCATCACGCCAACGATGCGATAGTTGCGACCACTGAGCACCAGGTCACGGCCGATCACGGTGCGGTCACTGCCATAGAGTCGCTGCCACAGGCCATGACTGAGTACCACCGTCGGAGCTGCGCCCTCCTTGGCGTCGTCTTCCTCAAGCACGCGTCCGAACGCAGCGCGCGCCTGCAGCACTGTGAACAGCGACGGCGTAGTACGCGTTGCGGTCAACCGCTCGGGTACTTCGCCCAGGGTGAGGCTGAGGCTGACTTCGTTGAGCATGGCCAGATCTTCAAACGAAGGCGCGCCTTCCTTGCGATCCAGATAATCCGGAATGGAAGTGCCGGCAAATTGCAGATCGTTTTTCGGATAGGTGTTGTAGACCATCACCAGTCGATCGGCATCAGGAAACGGCAGCGGCTGCAGCAGCACGCTGTGAATCACACTGAACACCGCAGTATTGGCGCCAATGCCCAATGCCAGCGTCACCACGATGGCGAGCCAGAGCCCGGGCCGCGCACGCCATTGGCGCAGCGCATGGACAAGGTCGGAAATGAAGTGGCGCATACAACCTCCGCTCTAAGGAGCCTCTCAACAGGGTCGGAGCCGCGGTAGCCCCCTGAGTCAGGGGGCGAAAAAAAACCGCAGGTTTGACCAGCTAATGCTGTTAAAAACGACCAGCTCCGCTGTTAAAAAACCGGGTATGGAAAACAACAATCTGTGCGGCAAAGTCGAGGTGCAAGATTATTCGGACCTTTCCAAGCGAAGAACGAAACCCGCGTCCCTGCGGGCCGTCCCGAACTACTCGTAACGCAATGCCTGCATCGGATCGATGCGTATGGCGCGACGCGCCGGCACCAGCACTGCGAAGAACGCCGCGAGCAGCACGCTCACTGCGACCAGGAAGAACACCAGCGGGTCGAACGACGGCATGTTCAGCGCGCTTGAGCTGAGCATCCTGGCCCAGGGCACGCCCAGGCCAAGACCGATCACCAGCCCGATCAATACGAGGCGGATGGCGCCTGCAGCGACATGGCGGGCGACCTGGCCGGTCTCGGCACCGATCGCGCGGCGCACGCCGATTTCGCGCGTCCGCCGTGTAATCGACTGCGCTAGCACGCCATACAGTCCGGCTGCTGCAAGCAACAGACCCACCAGACCGAAGATTCCGAACACCAGGGCCAGGAAACGCTCACCCACGCCGTCGAGCTTCAACACATCATCCAGCGTGCGCACCCAATACACCGGTGTATCCGGATTGACTTCGCGCACGATCTCGGCAATGCGTGGCGCAAAGGCCATTGGTGCTCCACGCGTGTGCACCGCGATGCTGGCGAAGCGCACCGGTGCCTGCCGCATCGGCACCAGTACGGTCGGCAGCGGGTCGTCATCGATATCCTCCAACTGCACCGGTCGGATCACGCCGACGATCGTGGCCCATTGTGATTCGGCTTGCTGCGGATTGAGCTTGATGCGACGGTTGAGCGCATCCTGCCCCGGCCAGTAGTGATCAGCAAAACGCTGATCGACCACCACCACCGGCGGCGCGTCCTGTTGATCGCGGGGATCGAAGAATCGGCCATTGAGCAACCCGACGCCGTACGTCGCAGCGAAATGATCGTCGACGGAACTCTGAAACACTTCGAGTTCCTCATCTGGGTTGGCCTGGCCTTCGACAATGACGTTGGCACCACCGGACAGCGATCCAGGTAGAGCGTCAGCAGCCGTAGCGGCGATGACATCGCTGTCGGCACGCAGCTTCTCGGTGACCGCGGCGAAGAATTTTTCCTGCTCCTCTGGCGTCGCATATTGCTCCGGGAAGATAGCGACGCGGGCGGTGATCAGACTTGTCGGTGGTGTATCGATACCGAGATCAAAACTCGCGCGCGCCTGCAGTGTCCGCCAGGTCATGCCAGCGCCGACCAGCAGCAGACAGGACAACGCGATCTGGCTGATGATCAGGCCCTTGCCCACGCGCGAGAACTTCCCCTCGCCGCTCTGCCCTGAATCATTGAGCGCGCGCGACAGCGCGAACCCGGAAGCCCGCAGCGCCGGCAGGGTTCCAGACAGCGCCGTAGTCAGCAGTGCCACCAGGCCGCCCATCACAGCGACACGGGTATCGACGCGGAAATCGAACCAATAGCCGGGCGAATCGCCGGCCTTGTTGAAGTAGTCGATCGTCCACGCGCCAGCGGCGTCGGCAATTCCTAGCGCGATCACGGTGGCGATGCCCGCCATCACCAGGGATTCGCACAGCACGCCAACGATGATGCGGCCACGCCCGGCACCGATGGCAGCACGCACCGCAAATTCACGGCTGCGTGCAGACAGACTGCCCAACTGCAGATTGGCGACATTGGCACAGGCCAGCAGCAGCACCGAAAGCGCGGTGACCAGCATGATGAACAGGATGCCGCGCGTATCGGGGTTGACGAAATCCCTGGAGAACAGCATCACTCCGGCATTCAGATCACGACGCAGATCCATGCGCAGTGGCTTGAGGCGCCCATAGACCGAGCTGACTTCTGCAACTGCGGCATCGACGCTTATCTCCGGCTTCAACAAGCCGGTGATATTTCCCCAGAGCTGGCGCTCCTCTGGCGCACCGTCGGTAAACCGCGCCGTTGCCCAGACCTGCGAATTGCGTGGAAACGCAAACGGGGCGGGCATCACGCCGACAATGGTTGCCGGCTGTGCATTCATGCGCACGGAACGGCCAATGATCTGCGGATCGGCGCCAAAACGGTCGCGCCACACCGATTCGCCGATCACGATCAGAGGCAGCGCGCCGGCACGATCGTCCGCCTCGGTCAACGCGCGACCCAGCATCGCGGTTTCACCCAGCATGTCGAACAGTGCGCCTGCAACAAACACGCCGTCGTAACGCTGTACCTCGTTCGCGTCGGCGATATTGATGGTGGCTTCATAGTAGGCACCGAGGCGCTCGAAGCTGGTCAGCTCCTTACGCAGATCGAGAAAGTCCTGCGATGGCAGACCATCAAGGCGCCCTGGATTTTCCGCTCTCTGATTGCCAATCGTCACCATGCGTTCCTGATGCGGGAACGGCAGCGGATTGAGCACCAGCGAATTGATCGCCACCAGCACGAACATGGTAGCGCCCAGGCCGCAGGCCAGCACGGCCACGGTCAACGCACCGTATCCGAAGCGGCGACGCAGCTGACGCAGCGCGTGCTTCAGCTCATGTCCAAATCCGTTCAACAAGGCACTCATCATGATACTCCTGTGGTGCTCAGGCCATGGCCACGTTTCTACGCAGACGCTGATCTTCTTCAACGCGCAGGCGTTGCAGGGTTTCCTCATCAACGACGCGGCCATCGAACATGAAAATCTTGCGGCCGGCGAACTCGGCATAGCGCATGTCATGCGTCACCATGCAGATGGTCGATCCACCCTTGTGCAACTCATCGAGCAGGGTCATCACCGCCTCGCCGTTCTTCGAATCCAGATTGCCCGTCGGCTCATCGGCGAGCAGGATCGAAGGTTTTCCGACCAATGCACGCGCTACCGCCACACGCTGCTGCTGACCACCGGAAAGCTGACCCGGAAAGTGCTTGACGCGATGTGCCATGCCCACGCGTTCCAGCGCTTCCATGGCGCGGTCACGGCGCTCCGACTTGCTCATGCCGTCGCGATAGGTCAGCGGCAGCTCGACATTCTCGAACACGCTGAGGTCGCCGATCAGGTTGAAGGCCTGAAAGATGAAACCAATCTCGCGATTGCGAATCCGCGCACGCTGGTTAGGATTGAGATCCTGCACCGGCGTGCCATTGAGGGTGTATTCGCCGGCGGTCGGCGTGTCCAGCAACCCAAGAATCGACAGCAGCGTTGACTTGCCGCAACCCGAAGGCCCGGAAATGGCAACGTACTCGCCCTGACGAATGTCGACATGGATACCGGAAAGCGCGTGTGTCTCGACCTCGTCGGTGAAGAACACTTTCTTGATGTCGCGCATCATGATCAGGGAAGTGGCAGTGCTCATCGTGTGGTTTCCTTGCGTTGCATCAAAAAAATGAAATGTAGGAACTGGGTTGTCGTGGGAGCGGCGTCCCGCCGCGATCGATCTTCGATTTTCTTTCGCGGCGGGACGCCGTGCACGGATGCACAAGTGTCGTCGAAGGCAGGATGCCGAGAGACGACCGCCGCTCCCACATTGATGGCTATTCAAGCTTGAGTCGGTCATAGCGCTCCCATTGCGAGGTGTCGGAAAGCACCACCTGATCGCCAGGTTTCAGACCATGCACGATCTCGATCAGATTTACCGAGGCACGCCCCAGCCGCACAGGCACCCGCGTCGCGATCTGGCTGCCCGGATCGATGCGGAACAGGGTGGTATCCGCGCCGCTCTGACCATAAGCCGGGCGGCCGACATAGATCACATCAGCAAGAAGTTCGATCTCGATGGTGCCGTCGACCGAGAGATCCGGACGCGCGCCCTCGGGCAGGTCACCGATCAGGTCCACGTCCACTTGTACGCTGCCATCGATCACCGCCGGATCGATGCGCGATACCTTGCCGGCAACAATGCCATTGCGCGTATCGACTGCAACATTCAGTCCGATGATGATGTCCTTGGCCTGGGTTTCGGCGATGCGTAGCTCAGCCATCAACACATTGGGCACCGCGACACGCGCCAGATTGGCGCCGGCGATCACCTGCGCACCCTCCTGCACCGGCACCTGTTGCAGCACACCCGCAATGCCAGCCTTTACAAGCAATGCTTCGGCCTGACGCTCACGCAGCGTGGCCGTATTCTGTAATTGTTCTATGCGTGCGCGATCCGCCGCCAGCTGCGCCTGCATGGTGCTGGCAAACTTGGTGGCACGTTCCTTCTCGATATCGATGCGCACTTTGAGACTGTCCGCCGTCAACTGTGTGCGCCGATAATTGATATCCGAGATGATGCCCTTCTTGTTCAAATCGGCCTCAGCTTCAGCCTGCAGACGCGAGGCTTCATAGTCTGCCTCGATACTGGCCGTGGTCGCTTTCTGATCGAGCTGCTGACTTTCCAGTGTCATCCGGCGTGCGGCGTAGTCCGCCTCAGCAGCGGTGAGCGCGGCACGCGCTGCCAACACCGTATCCAGCACTTCGGGATTGCTGAGTTCGAGGATCACGGTCTCGGGTTTGACCACCGCGCCCGGCTTGACCAGGATGCGTTCGACGCGTGCCGTGGTTTCGGCAGCAATCCAGCGCACTTCCTTGGGTACCAGGATGCCGGGACCGCGCACTTCACGTTTCATTTCTCCACGTTTAACGGTGTCGGTCCAAATCGTGGACTTCTCCACCGATGGCGCCGCCGGATTCATGCTGAACGCGGCAAACACCATCAAAACCACACCGGCAATGACGGCGGCAATCATCCAGCGGTGGCGCTGGGTCTTTTTCTTGAGCAGATCGGGGCGGGCGATGTCCATGGCCTCTGGAACGCAATCGCCGTGCCAATAGAATGGATTTTATAACTATTTGTTTTATATATATATAATTGACGATTACGTGACATCGCCAGCATCTGTGTCCGGAATCGAACAGCGGAATTCCACGGTCGAACAGCCAGTGTTCGCTGTGTAGGGTTGCGCTATAGATCAACCGTCATATGCTGCGGTCGTCATGGCGTCGCGCGAACCGCCGAATTTGCAACGCTGATATCGGGATCGTAGGACCAGGCCACGCATGTATGAATGCGCGTGGTCCAACAACCTCCCAACAGTTGGCACCGCCCCGCCCCGGAGTTAGTCTGCCTGCAACAGCGAGGGGAATCGCGATGACCAGTGTTTTGCTCGCGGAATCATCCACCACCCGGCGCCGGGCGATGGCGGCGGTGCTGTCGGGCGCCGGTTTCACCGTGCATCCACTGAACAGCTTCGAGGAAGCACACGCCTTTCTCGAACGCATGCCGCGCTCGTCCAGTGAAATCGGCGCGGTGGCTGTGGGCTGGCCCGATTACGGCGAGCCCAAGGCCGACGAGATTTTCGACATGCTCACGCGCGATGCCTACGAGCATCTGCCGGTGCTGGTACTGGCCGATTCCAATAGCCCTGGTGCCGTCAACTGGATGATGAAGCGGCCGCGCGTCGCCTTGCTGAGCTGGGGCGATTACAACGAAGCCGGCGACGCACTGAACAAGCTGCTGCGTCCGAGCCGACGCAACGCCAACGATCAGGACAGCGCCGATCCCACCGGCCTGCGTGTGCTGCTGGTGGACGATTCGGCAACGGTACGCCTCGCGTTCCAGAAGCTGCTGAGCAAGCAGGGCTACCAGGTTGAGATAGCCTCCAGCGTTGAGGAAGGCCGCCGCCGAATCGTCGAAAACAGCTTCGATATTGTCGTCACCGACTACTTCATGCCGAACGAAAACGGCCCCGAACTGATCCGCACCATCAAATCGACACCGACGCTGCGCAGCACCATCTGCGCGGTGATTACCGGCACCTACTCCGACCAGGTCATCAACGACTCGCTGGCCTCGGGCGCGGTCGAGTGCATGTTCAAGAGCGAGTCCAAGGAATTGTTCCTGGCGCGCCTGCATTCCCTGGCACGCATGGTCATCGACCGCAAGGCAGTGGATTCCGAACGCAGGCGGCTCGAAGGCATTCTGGCCTCGGTCGGCGATGGCGTTTATGGCGTTGATCGCAGCGGCATCATCCAGTTCGTCAACCCGGCGGCAGTGGATCTGCTCGGGCATGCATCTGCATCGGATCTGGTCGGCAGTTCGGCGTACGAGAGATTTCACCACGCCTTCGAAAATGGCGCACCGATGCCGCGTGCAGCGTGCTTCCTGTCGCAGTGCTATCAGAATGGCTCGCAGGTGCCGAACTGGCAGACCCTGTTCATCACCGCATCGCGTCGCCCGATTCCGGTCGAATGCACGGTATTTCCGATGAACGTGGATGGCGTTCGTCAGGGTTCGGTGATCGCTTTCCGCGATGTGTCTGCCCGGCGCGTGCTGGAAGAAGAGCTGCGCTGGCAGGCCAGTCACGACTCGCTGACGAAGCTCAACAACCGTGCCTTCTTCGAGAGTCAGCTGGAGCAGGAAGTCACCCGCCTCAAGCGCACCGATCAAACCTCGTTGCTGCTGTTCATCGATGTCGACCGCTTCAAGTACATCAACGACACTGCCGGGCACAGCGCCGGCGATCAGCTGCTGATCGAAGTCAGTGCGAGGCTGAAGTCACGGCTGCGCCAATCCGATCATCTGGCACGCATGGGCGGCGACGAATACGCCATCATCCTGCGCAATGTCACCAGTGCCGATATCGATTCGATCGCCGACGAGTTCCGCCGCGCATTGACGGCTACCAGTTTCGTCTATGCCGGAAAAAGCTACCGCATCACGGTATCGATCGGAGTGTCGCGTATGGATCGACTCACCGAATCTCCGGCCGAGGCCATGGCCAACGCCGACATCGCCTGCTACATCGCCAAGAACAGCGGCCGTAACCAGACTCATGTGTTCTCGCCCGAGTCCGATGAGCGCGCCTCGATGGACAAGGAACTGGGCTGGTCGGCACGTCTGGAAGAGGCGATCCGCAGCGACGGATTCGTACTCAGCTACCAGCCGATCGTGCCACTCAGCGATTTTGCGCAGCAGGTTCCGGCGAGCGGTGAGCGTCTGGAACCGTATTTCGAAGTACTCCTGCGCCTGCGCGACACGCAGGGACGCCTGCTTACGCCGGATTCCTTCCTGCCCACCGCTGAGCGCTTCGGCATGATGCAGGAAATCGACCGCTGGGTGATCCACAACGCGTTCAAGGCACTGCGCGAAATCAACCGCCAGGGCCGGCGCGTGCGCCTGTCGATCAATCTCTCGGCGCAGTCGTTGATCAATCCGGCGACATCGAGTTTCGTCACCGACAAGCTGGTCGAATTCGATGTCGATGCGCGTCAGATCGTATTCGAGATCACCGAGTCACGTGCCGTCAGCAACCTTGAAGCAGCGCGCGCGCTGATCGGTCATCTGCGTGCATTGGGCTGCCAGTTCGCACTCGACGATTTCGGGGTTGGCTTCTCGACCTTCAGCCATCTCAAACATCTCGATGTCGACTATCTGAAGATTGACGGATCGTTCATCCAGGGCCTGATCGAAGACAAAATCGACCAGGCCGTAGTCAAGGCCATCACCGGTATCGCGCACAGCGTAGGCAAGCGAACCATCGCCGAATTCGTCGACCGCCCGCAGATCCTGCCTCTGCTGCGTGAATGCCAGGTCGACTATCTGCAAGGCTACTTCGTCGGCGAACCTCAGGTTGGACTGGAGCGCGCCATACCGTTTGCGCAGCCGGAAGCGGGCAACTCCCAGGTGTCTGCGGTCAAGCTGGCGATGTAATGCGTCGCGCCGTTCCGGATCAATGGCAACCCCGACCACAACTGTAAAAATCTGCAGGTGTCGCAGGCTTCGCATTGGCGAATACTCCAGCGCTCCGCGACGAACACCTGTCGCTCTACCTGGAGTTCGCCATGTTCGCAGCACATCGCCTGGGGTTCGCCGCGGTAATCATCTTGGTCACCCACCTGATCGCCTGCACCAAAGCGCCGGAGAACGACAGCGCGGCGAAAAATGAGACCCCGGCTGCCGCAGTGCCTGTTACCGCAGACAACTCTCTTGCCGGCGAGATCAAGGAAAAGCTCTGCCCCGATCCGGCGCCCTGCGGGGAAAATTGCAGCAATACGCCCTTTGTCAAAAATGACTGCTGGACGACCGCGCATGGTCCGCCAGCCGCGAACATCGTGATCAGCGCCAGCGGAAAACCGCAGGAGTCCACCAATATGCTGCTCTGCGATTCGGGTCCCTATGCCCTGTGCTTCTTTTCCGGCCCGCCCCAGCGTACTGGAACCAAGGCCACCATCAGGACCAACAATCCTCTTCCATGCGTGGTCGACGACTCCGGTGAAACTGCCGATTGCTCCTGCCAGTACTACACATCGGGCATATCGTTTGTCGACATCAACAGCATCATCAATCAGAACGCCTACTATCAGGCCGTGCAGGAATGCGGCCATGACGGCGCCAAGTGCGCCAATATCCAGGCCTGCGGCAGCGGACCCAAAGTCACCACACAGAGCTGTGGCCTGCCGGAAGCCACGGTCTGTCAATACGTGCGCGGCCAGAACGCTCAGTCTGCAGACCAGTCCCTGGTGCCGGGCTACGACGCGATCTCGACGTTTAGTCTGGCAATGGCCCAGGATTACGACATGACCCAGGTGACCGACTGCGCCGGCCCCTACCTCGGCTGCATGACGGCGCCCTGTTCCTTTCAAAACGCCGACGAGCCGCGCACCGATGAATCGATCATCCACTGTCAATGCCCGGTGGCGACCGGTCCGTTCCAGATCGGCCAGGTCGGTATCGGTGTGCAGTGCACGAATCCGCTGGGCAGCGACGGCGACCGCTATCTGTGGTCTGCCGCTCGTACGATCAAGCATGGCGATCCCAAGCCGGATGGCAATCACTGACTCCCGCTGCAGCCATCCGGTTCTTGTGGAGTGCGGCAGCTTGCTGCCGCTGTTCTGACTGCCCGCAGCGCCGCATCTAATGCAACAGCGCAAAAATTCAGGGACAGAAATATCAAATTGGACCGCTACGGCATCCATCGACGTCTCAATGTGGCGGCAAAATCCGCCTTAGTATCTGATGTCGTCAATGGGTTCCGATTTTATGAGCGAACGCTCCCTGAAGCATTGGTTTGAACAGGCACTGACCCAGCCCACCAAGCTGCGGAACGACTGGCTGACGCAGCACTGCGAAGACAGCAGCATGCGGGCGCGCGTACTCGCCCTGCTGCAGGCTAATGCCGGGCAGGACTGGGACGCGTTGGACACGCCAGTGGATGAATGGGCCAGACGTATCGATGGCGAACCCGAGTTACCCGATGCCGATCGCCTGATCGGCACCCAGATCGGTCCCTTCCAGTTGCAGCGTCTGCTCGGGCAGGGTGGCATGGCCGCGGTATTTCTCGGACGCCGCATCGATACCGATTTCGATCAACAGGTAGCGATCAAGATTCTGCAGCGTGGAATGTTTTCGGCGCTGGAGCAACGTCTGTTTCGGCGCGAACGCCGGGCATTGGCCATGCTCAGCCACCCGAACATCGCACGCCTGATCGACGGCGGCGTGAGTGAATCCGGAATCGCGTTTCTGGCGATGGAGTATGTGGATGGCCTGTCATTGACCGCGCACTGCGCCCGGAATGCACTCACCATCGATCAGCGTCTGGCCTTGTTCGTCACTGTTTGCCGTGCAGTCGATGCCGCGCACCGTGCCCTGATCGTGCATCGCGATATCAAACCCTCAAACATTCTGGTTGCAACCGACGGCACGGTAAAACTGCTGGATTTCGGCATCGCCAAATTGCTCGAGGGTGATATCGAATTGACCTCGCAGACACGCACCGTCGCACTGACGCCGGAATACGCCGCACCCGAGCAGTTCGAAGGCGGGGCCATCACGACGGCGACCGACGTTCATGCGCTGGGTGTGCTGCTGCACGAAATACTCACCGGATCGCGCCCTGTGCGTCACTCCGGCATTCCAGCAACCGAGACCGTGGCCACACCGGTCGCAGGAGCGAGGTCCGCCGCATCACGGCTGTCGCCGTCGCGGCGACGCCTGCGCGGCGATCTCGACAACATCGTCGTCAAGGCCATCGAAGCCGATCCAGCCCTGCGCTATGCCAACGCCGGTGCCCTGGCCGAAGACGTAGAGCGTCATCTGCACGGATTGCCGGTGCAGGCACATCCCCAGTCACGCTGGTACCGCACGCGAAAATTCATTCAACGCCATCGTGGCGGCGTTGCGATCACGGCCGTGCTGGCGCTCGCGGTGCTGTCCAGCCTGGGCATTGCGCTCTGGCAGGCCAGCATCGCGCGTGCACAGGCGCGCTATGCGGCCGAGCAGAGCGAAATCGCCAACGGCCAGACAGCGCGCACCCAGGCTGTGCGGGATTTTCTGCTCGACCTGCTGGACACCGCAAAAGCGAATCTGCCTGCTGATCAGCAACCGACACCGGCAGCGCTGGCCGCCAGAGCAGCGCAGCGGCTCGAGGGAGATACGACGCTGTCTCCTCTGGTACGTGCCGATTTACTCTATACGCTGGGATCCGTGTCGTACACCTCAGGTGCATACGATCAGGCAGCGGGATTTCTCGAACGCGCCGCCACGGATCGCTTGCAACTGCTCGGTGCCGGACACGCGGATACCCTTGAGACCTGGATACAACTGGCCGCCGTGCGCAAGGATCAGGGACGCCATACCGAAGCCAGAACGTTGCTGCAGCGCGTGTTGCCTGAGTTGCGCCGCCAGGACAGCAAGCATCTGATGATGGCGCTGGCGTTGCTCAGCATGACCGAGATGAGCGCAGGCAACATCGATGCCGCCATCAACTGGCAACGCGAATCGGCGCAGGCGACGCGTCACCTGCCCGATCCGACGTCGTTGGATGCGACGCTGTCGGCATTGCGGCTGGGCAATCTTCTGACAGCGGCTTCTCGCCACCGCGAAGCCATTGATGAACTGGAACGGTCGTTGGGCGTCTGGCGAAACGCAGGTCAGTCGGTCGAACACATGCAATACGCCACCAGCATGAACAATCTCGCAACGGCCTACAACGCGCTCGGAGAGTACGACAAGGCGCTGCCGATCTTTGAGCAGGTATTGGCAATGCGCCGCAAGACGCTGCCGGCCAACCATCCGGATTTGTCCAACTCGCTCTCTGCACTCGGAGGGGCATTTTCCAATCTCATGCGCTTCGATGAGGCCGCAACCATGACCGAGGAGGCGCTGGAGATTTCTCGCGCCGCCTATGGCGACCTCCACCCGGAGATCGTTGTGCGTCTTTCGCAGCTGTCGTCGATCGAGCTGCGTCGCAACCGGCCCATCGAAGCGGCCCGCTATGCGCGCGACGCGATTGCGATCTGCGCCAATCCGGAGGTGGCGTCGGCCACGGGCTGCGGGCATGCCGCGCTCATGCTCGGCAATGCCCTTCGCCTTGTGGATGCAAGACAATCGTTGCATTATTTCAACCACGGTCTGCAGCACTTCGAAAAGCAGTTCGGCGCTCCGCATCCACTGATCGCAACCGCATTGAACCGTCGTGCGACAAGTTTTCTGAGCCTTGCGCGCGGCGGCGACGCATTGCGGGACAGCGAAGCGGCGATCGCGATGTTCGCAGACGCCCAGGCCGCTGAAACACCCGAGGCGCTGATCGCACAGGACAGCAGAGCGCTGAGTCTGCATCTTCTGGGCAGAAACGCCGAAGCACTGACCGCCATCGACACGGCGCTGGCGCAGTGGCGAAAGCGCTTCCCGGTGCGTAAAGATCGTCTGATCGTGATGCTGGAGACGCGTCTGAAAATCCAGATGGCATTGAACGATCGGTCCGCCGCCGGAGCAACCGCACGTGAGGCGCTGGCATTGGGCGTCGCCCCGGGAATACTGCCCGAGGCGACGCTTTCACTGCTGCAATCTTCGGCGCGACTGCAGTGAGCTGGTTTCGCTGCAATGAAACGGCACGCAATCGCATCAACCGGAAACACGCGCAGCATCTGCACACATCACTGCAACATCTGCTTCAACGCAGTCGTACCGTCCAGTCGCCGCGCAGACCCCAGAAGTAGGCTTTCTTGTTGCTCCAGACGCGGGCATCGCCATTCGTGCCTGGCTTCAACGCTGCGTTCGCGCCATCGGTTTCGAAACTGCCGCGCCAGCTGAAGCCGAAGCGTCCCCCGTTGAGCAACACGTACTCGCCAAAGCCCGACGGAAGGTCATAGAACGTCTTGCCGCGCGCGAGCAGCGCCAGCCCGTTCTCGAAGAACATCACCGAGTCGGCATTGTTCTTGAAGCCATGCAGAAAATCGTCATGCGAGACGTTGTGCCAGTTGTCGTCGGGCACGTTGACACCGCAGCCGCCATGCACATAGAACGTCTGCCCGACATACATCAGGCTGCGGTTCTCCCACAACGTGCGGCCCAATGTCCAATCGGCATTGCCACCCAGCGGTTGCGCGCTGGGCGTGAGACGCCAGAAACCGCCGCTGAACGTCGACTGCCACGCCCACACATCGCCGCCGAGCGCGGTCTCCAGCGTGGCCACGCTCAGCGGTGACGCAAACTGCGAGATATAGGCATTGGAGTGCGCGGAAATTCCGCGCAGCACCGCCGGCTCCTTGAGGAAATTGACGTAGTCGACGATATCGGCCTGCTCCCAACTACGCGAGGGCTGAAAGCCGCTTGAATCGGCCAATCGCAGGTATTGATTGAAGGCGGTCGCAGACATCAGACCGCTGTCGCGCTGCTGTATGGCGCCAGTGCGATACTGCCAAGCATGCTGCACACCGATGCGATGCTGATGATTGCGATCGAAGTAGTCGGCCACGATACGCTGCTCCAGCAGTATGTCGTGTGACCATTCGATCGCTGCCGGTGGCAGGTCGAACTCCAACGACTGCGGTGTACCGGTGCTATCCAGCGGACTGCGACCAAGGCGATCGATGGGCCCGGTCGGATTCAGCGCGATGCCCTTGGCGTCGATACGCGAAACGATGATCTCCGGTCGCGCGATCGGATTGGGCTGAGTGCGATCCGCTGCGGTCAACTCCGGATGCCGTTGCGCATTCGAGGCGATATAGACAGTCACGGGACTGCCTGGTCCATTCACGGCGACCATGCGTTCGACGTAGTCCTCCTGGATATAGAAAATATCTTCCCAATGCACATTGGAAATCTCAGTCACCGTACCACTGAGAAACTGATTGTTGTAAGGGAATCCGAGGCCATTGGGCACGCTCATCTTCAAATGTTCGTTGTTGGCAATCGGTTGGTACAACTCTTCCCAGCCGCCATCCAGATCGGCGAGCACGATGTCGGCACGCGGATTGATGCGCTCGGGATGCAGGGTGAGATACTGCTGGCCGTTCTCTACAGTTTTCGCCAGCACGCGCCGGAATAACGTCGCATCGGGAAAAGACCCGACCAACGTAACACCCTTCAGCGATGGATAGGCCAGTCTCAGTTCTCGCAGGAACCGCCTTACTGCCATCAACGTGCGGCCATCCTGATGCACTGCGCCGCGGTACAGATCGGCGATGAGCACGCGTGTACGATACCCCTCGCGCACCAGATCATCGCGATGATTGATCAGATGCGAGCGGATCGCGGCGTTCATACCGGGCGACGACGAGTTGAGCAGGCGCGGATCGACCAACACCAATGCAGTTCCGGCGGTACCGGTACCAAGCGCCGCAGCCGGTTCAAAATCAGGCAAAGTGAAGCTGTTGATCTCGTGGATTCCATCAGCGTTGAGGTCATAGCCGTTGAATCGAGTCGCAATACTCTGAATCGTTGGCGGCGGCGCTGGCTTGACGATCAACGCTGCGCCAAGGCTGTCGGCCATCAATGCGCAGACAGCAGCGAATAACATTCCTTTCATGGGATTCTCCTTGAGCACACCCCAATGGTGTGTGCCGGATCAAGCGCTGTTCGAAGCGCGAGTCCGACACAAGGGGCTGCTTGTCGATTGCTAAATGCAATTGTCGGAATCGGGCGCTGGATTTCGCGCACACCCGTCGTCAAATCTCGGGCATCTGTCGCAAATCAGGCGAACGACACCGCGATAGAATGAAATTGAATCCATCACCACGGGAGTCAACATGATGCGCACTCGGAAAAATCGCTGCGCAATGGCATTGCTACTTGCACTCACCTGCACCGGTGTTCTGCACGCCGCGAATATCGACGGCAAGCATCTGCTCCTTCAGGCCCAGCAAGAAGTGTCGAGCATCGAGGTCGAAGCGCGCACTGCTGATGCGGCCCTGCTAAAACTGAAACTGCGGCGCATAGAAGTATTCACCGCCGATGCGCAAATCCTACTCGTCACCGGCGAAGGCCGGGAGACGCGACTACCCCGTCCCGCCACGCGATATTTTGCCGTGCGCAATGACACCGACGATACGCACGGACTCATCGCGGTGCACGCAGACAATCGCATCGAAGGCATGATCCAGCACAGAGGGCAGTATCAGCGACTACATCTTGCTGGCGATGATCTGCGTCTGGAGTTGCTGGATAGCAAAGCCGATCCCGGTCGCAGGTTCCAATGCGGGAACGACAGCATCGGCGATGCGCAGTACCGTGCCGACGTATCGGCACCGACGATCAAAGCCGTCGTAGCGGAACCGGCTGCGTTGCTGGCAACACGCACGGCACGCATCGCCATCGATAGCGATGAGGAATTTCTGACACGTTTCGGTGGCAACGCCACTACCGCCACGAATTACGTCGGCAATCTGATCGGCTACATATCGACCATCTACGACGCTCAGGTCAACACCAATATGCAGGTGTCCTTCTTACGCCTGTGGACCCCCGCCACCGATCCCTGGGTGCAGACCAGCGCCGGCTGCCTGATGCTGGAAACCGGAAAATATTGGAACGACAATCAGGCGGGGACGAGTCGCACACTGATGCACTTTCTCAGCGGCAAGGCATCGCTCTCCGGTATCGCCTGGATCGGCGTGCTCTGTTCGGGTGGTTTCAGCACATCGCCGCAGCAAATCGGCCTGACTTGCCCACCGCTGGTAACCGCGACTAATGCCAATTATGGCGGTGCTTACGGTGTTACGTCCGGGATATCGGGCAGTTTCAATCCTGGAAGTCCCAGCCCGGCGTGGGATGTGTATGCAGTCGCACACGAGATCGGCCACAACTTCAATTCGCCGCATACGCATTGCTATGCCGGACTGAACGGCAATGCCAGCAGTATCGACCAGTGCCACGTCGAGAGCGGAGCAAGTTGCTATGCCGGTGCCACCAGTTTGCCTGGCGCCGGTTCCGCTACCGGCACGATCATGAGCTACTGCCATCTGCGCAGCGGCGGTTTCAACAACATTGCGTTGACGCTCGGCAACGGTCACGCATTCGGAATCGAGCCGCAGCGCGTGCCAACACGCATGGCGGCGCACGCGCAGTCGGCGGCAACATCGAGTCCGAGTTGCCTGGCGCTGCAAGGCGGCAGCGTCAATGTCTTCAAGAACGGTCTTGAATGAGCGTGCCGTGATAGGAGCGGCGTCAGCCGCGATTCTCGACGATCACGAAACGGTTGAGAATCGCTGCTGACGCCGCTCCTACACGTATTTACCAATGCACGCCGCGCATCAACGAAGCAAACGCGATCTGCTCGTTGCTGGGGGCCTCGTCCCTGCCCTTCATCCCCTTGGCGGCGGCACTGTCCGGGAACAGGGTGAAGGCGGTATTCATCACGACCTCATAGGCCTTGGGCGCGATGGCACTGAGCGTGGCAGCGAAGATGCCGGTGCGGGTTGCGACGCGTGAGGGGCGCTCGATGATGGCCTTGACGATCAGATCGGCGGCTTCTTCGGGTGACAGTGTCGGCACGCTTTCATACATCTTGGTCGGTGCGATCATCGCGGTGCGCACCAGCGGCATATTGATCGTGGTGAAGCTGATGTTGAGATCGCTGAACTCTGACTGGGCGCAGCGCGAAAATGCATCAAGCGCTGCCTTCGATGCGACATACGCCGAGAAGCGCGGTGAGCTAGCCAGCACACCGATCGAGCTGATATTGATGATGTGACCCTTCTTACGCTCGGTCATCTTAGGCAGCAGACCCATGATCAGGCGCAGGCTGCCGAAATAGTTGAGCTGCATGGTGCGCTCGAAATCGTGGAAGCGATCGTAGCTGAGCGCGATCGAGCGGCGGATCGAGCGTCCGGCGTTATTGATCAACACATCGACGTGGCCGTGTTCCGCGAGCACCGCCTTGACCAGTTCATCACAGCTCTTCATGTCGGTGAGATCGGCGGAATAGGTGAAGCACTGGCCACCCTCCTTCTCGATATCGGCTTTGGCTGCGGCGAGTTCGTCCTGACCACGGGCAACGATGATAACTTTGCCTTTGGCCGCAGAAACCTTCATCGCAGCCGCCTTGCCGATGCCCGCCGAGCCACCGGTGATCATCACCACACGGCCCTTGACGCGACCCTCAAGCGAGCGATCGATGAACAGCTCCGGATCGAGATGACGCTCCCAGTGATCCCATAGGCGCCAGGCGTAGGTATCAAGCGCCGGCACCTTGATCTTGCTGCCTTTCAGTGCACGATCGGTTTCGCGATTGTCGTAGCGCGTGGGGTTGCTGGCGAACTTCAACGCATCGCGTGGAATACCCAGATCCTTGAGCAATTGGTTGGTGAAACGCTTGATCGGCGGCAGGTTGGCGATCGCACCGCGCACCATGGGCGGGATCACTGCGAACATGCGCGAGTCGATACGCATGGTCATTTCCGGCGCATGCGCAGCGCGTGCGAAGGTATTGAGCAGCTCACCGACACGAAGCGGTTCGGGATCGACCAGCTGGAAGCAGCCACCGTCCAAGCCGGCCTTGTGCGTGATTTGGTCCATCGCGTCCACGACGATATCGACCGGCACGATATTGACGCGTGAGCCCTCGATGCCAACCGTGGGCATCCAAGACGGCAGCGCCTGGCGCATC
>JANMUE010000385.1:0-6574 GCA_031391205.1 Lysobacterales bacterium
AGGAATACTGCACATTCGCGGCCAGAGGCCGCTCCCACAAAAGAAGGATCAGGGCTTTTTGCCGAACGGCCAGCCGAGTTTACCCAGCAATCCCGACTTCTTCTCGCCCTCATTCGGGCCTGGATCATGACGGCGTTGACGCGGCGTCCATTCGATCAGGCCGATGGCGTCATACGCGTTGACCAGGTTGAACACCGCATCCATGCTCACGCCAGCGTCTGCGGCGATCTCATTGAGCCGCGTCGGCTTCTGCATGAACGGCAGGATGGCACCGTGATCGCGAAACTCCGCCTCCGCCGATACGACACCCTTGAGGCGATAAGTACCGCCCGGATCGAGATGACTGGCCAGCCGCCCGCTGCCGCGCAACAGGGTTTGTAACCAGACCAGCTCGCTGTATGGCCGCGCCGGTTCGCTCTCGCGAAGCTGGGTCAGCTCGCGCGTGGTCACCATTTTCCAATCCTTCGCCGGCAGCACGCGGCTGCAGTATGGAATCAGGCGCGACAGTCCCCCGCGGGCGTGGAACATCTGATTCTTCGGGTCCAGCGTCAGCGCCGGCGCCTCGTTCGCAAGAATCTGCGACGGCGTGATGATGGTGCGTTCGCCATCGAGATAGTCGCGTATCGAATGCTCGGTGGGGTCGGCTTCCAGGATGCGCTTGATGTTGGGATTGTCCAGACTGAGCGTGGCGTTGCGGTCGAACGACTTGGAGTTGTCGTTCATGCGCGCCAGCGCCCGTGCACTGGGTGCACTGGTCGCGGCAATTGTCGTATCCGCTGCAATTTGCAGCGTCTTGATCGTCGGTGTTTCGGACTTTTGCTGTTCTGCCTTGATCAAGGCCTCAAGCCCTTCGGCCACAGGATTGACCAGCGGTTTGTTCTCGCCCCTTTCCTTGATCAGCTCATCCAGCCCCAGTGCCACGGGTTCGCTGGCCCGGGCGGTCTGATCCCAGATATCACGTTTTGACGCCACGCTTTCCGGTTTGAGGTCGGCCAGATCGCGAAAATAGAAATCCTCCCCGGCGGCGTTGACCGGGGCTGCCTCGAATGTCGGCGCGCTGGCCTGCCTGAGTACATCGACGATGTTTTCCGCTTTCAACGGCTCGCGCAGGATCAGACCATCGGTCTCCGGGTATTCGTTGTCGCAGAGGATGGCGCAGCGCATGCCGCTGGCCTGCGCGCGGGTACGCGCCATATGCCCGGCGAAATTATTGGGATCGACGACAATGAGGTCGGCTTTCGACTCGGTGCCCCAGCGCCATTTTTCCGGCACTTCCTTGGCGACCTTGCGCATCAGCAGACGCAGATGTGCCGTCTGATCTTCGGTTATTCCTACCGCAGCGATGATCCAATCTTTTGTCATACGCGTAGTGTGGGATCAGAGGCACGCCCTGTGCAACCTTCGTTAACATTTTCCGCGTATCTGATTGGTCGCAGTTTCTAGTCCGTGACTACTTCCGAGCGCTTGGCGGTGTGCAAAAGCCAGAGATTGCGGCTGTAGACGAACAGGCCGGAGAACTGGCCCAGGGTGAATACCAGGTCGCGCTTGTGAATCGCATACGCGGTCAAAATCAGCCCGCCGCAGAGGCTGATCCACCAAAACACCGTCGGCACGACGACACGCTTGGCGCGCTCGCTGTAAAGCCATTGCACGATGAAGCGCGAAGCAAAAATCGCCTGGCCGAGAAACCCCACCACCAGCCAGAAGTTGAAGTTGTGCGCCCAGGACGCGAAAAACTCAGTCACGAGACATCTCCAGTGTTTCAGTCCGTTTTGAACGTCGAATCAGCCAGGCAACGCCGCGCAGATCGCTGATGCCCACCCAAAGCCGGTTCCACATGCCATATTTGGAAACACCCGCCGAACGCGGGCGATGATGGACCGGCACGCTCACCGTGCGAAAGCCGGCACGTTGCATCAATGCCGGCAGGTAACGGTGCATATGGTCGAAGTAAGGCAGGTCGAGAAACGCCGCGCGCTCAAACAGCTTGATGCCGCAGCCGGTATCGGGGGTGGCGTCGCGCAGCAGGCGCGAGCGCACCGCATTGGCTATTTTCGACGACAGGCGCTTGATCGCATCGTCGTTGCGCTTGACGCGCCAACCAGCGAACAGGCGCACATCTGAGGTGACGCGTTCGCGTTCGGCCAGCAACTTGGGAATATCGGCGGGGTCGTTCTGGCCATCGCCGTCCAATGTCGCGATCCAGGCGCCGCGCGCCGCCTTGACGCCATTGCATACTGCCGTGCTTTGTCCGCACTGGGTCAGGTGCCGGATCACCCGCAGCTCGGGTACGAATTCCTGGCGCGCTACCAGCACCTGAAGCGTATCGTCGCGGCTCAGATCATCAACATAGACGATTTCGAAAGCGACTACGCCACGCAACGCCGCACAGATCTCGTCGATCAGCGGCGCAACATTGTCGCGTTCGTTGTGAACCGGCACCACGATGGAAAGTTCGGGCTGTTGCATGGGGTTCCAGAAATCAGGCCAGATCGCCGTAATAGCTTCGACACCAATCCACCAATTGCGGCAGCCCCTGCTCGATACATGTGCCGGGATGAAATCCCAGCTCATCCTGGGCGCGCTGCGTGTCGGCCATGGTTTCGACCATGTCGCCAGCTTGCATCGGGCGCAAGTGGCGTTCAACCTTGCGGCCAGTTGCCAGCTCGATCACGTCGATGAAGCGCTGCAGTGCCTCGGGACGATGGTTGCCGAGATTGTAGACGCGGTGCGGCGCCGTGACAGCATCGTTGTGCGGTGGTCGGTCGAGCGCGGCGATCACACCGGCGACGATATCGTCGACCCAGGTAAAATCGCGGCGCATGTCGCCGTGGTTGAACACATCGATGGGACGCCCGGCCAGGGCGGCACGCGAAAACAGGATGGGCGCCATGTCGGGGCGGCCCCAGGGACCATATACCGTAAAGAAGCGCAGCCCGGTCAGGCGCAACCGAAACAGATGGGCGTAGGAATGCGCCATGAGTTCATTGGCTGCTTTAGTGGCTGCATACAGCGACAGGGGCTGGTCGACGCGTTGGCTTTCGTCGAACGGAGGCACTGCCGAGCCGCCATAGACCGAACTCGACGAGGCATAAACCATATCGCGGATGCTGCCGTGTCGGCAGGCTTCCAGCACATTGCCGAAACCGACCAGATTGCTTTGCACATAGGTGTTGGGTGATTCCAATGAGAAACGTACACCGGCCTGGGCAGCGAGGTGGATCACGGCGCGTGGCTGCACGCTGTCGAAACAGGCCTGCAACGCAGCGTTGTCGGCGATATCCAGCGAGGCGATGTCGACGTCTGCACACAATGCCGCCACCCGGTCGCGCTTGAGCTGGGGGTCATAGTAACTGTTGAAGTTATCGATGCCGTAGACGGCGTCACCGCGTTGGCGTAACGCACGGCAGACATAGGCACCGATAAAGCCAGCCGCGCCGGTGACCAGAATCGGGGCACTGCTCATGGCCGGCACTCGGCTTTCACCGCAGGCAATTGCAGCAGCACCCATTTGCGCCGATTGGCCGTGCCGGCGGAAATGATTGCGGCGCTGTCGATGCATTTGTCCAGGTACATTGCATCGGCCAGCAACCAGCGTTTCGCAGGAGCCTGTGCGAGCCAGGCGATGCCCAGATGCCATTGCCGCTCGGCGGGTTGTCTGAAACCAAATTCGGCGACCTTGCGGTCCGCCTGCAGCAGATTCTGCTCGCGCCAGGCAACCAGGCCGAGCTCGGCCTCGGGACCAATGATCCGGCCGGCTTGTTGCATCAGGCCACGTGCTGAATTGGATGCATCGAACAAAGGGAATCCCCAGAAGCCAAAACCGATGATCCAGAGCCCGGCCAGCGCAACGCGCAGTCCATCCCAGGAATGGCGAATACGAAACCACAGCGCAGCAGCGGCGGCAACCATGCCCAGCGTAAACAGCATCCACCAGTGCGAATCGCTGCTGACAGACAGCCCGCGCTGCAATTCCTGCCTGGTTTCGAATCCGGGTTCGCCGGTCAGCGCCGCGATTGCTGCGCCGAGCAGGACGATAGCCAACAGTACCGTGAAGCCAAACAATACACGACGCGCGCCGTTCCGGCGCAGCGCCAGTAATAGGCCGGGCGCCAATGCAACGCACAGCATGGGCAGGGCCGGCAGGATGTACATGTCGCGCTTTCCTGGCGACAGTGAGAAGAACAGCAGTACCAGCAGTACCCAGATGGTGGGCACAAGGATGCGGGCATCACGGCGTCGCTGCCAGCGCCGCCACGCGGCCGGAAGCGCCCAGGGCAGCAGCAATACCAGCGGCACCCATGTGGTCACGATGACCTGCAGGAAATACCACCAGGGATGAAAATGATGGCTGGGATTGGCATAACGCTGCGCCGTTTGTCCGAGCAGAATATTGCGGGCGTAGTCGTGCAGCAGGGGATCGCCGCTTTGCGCGACGCTGATCAGCATCGGCACTACCCACACGGCGATCGCCAGCAGCATCCACAAAGGCCCAAGCCACCAATGCCCCGGCGCCGGTGCTATGACCGCCAGTCGGGTTGCCTGCAATCTGCGCGCGATAAAAAATGCCGGGAGCATCAACACGGCGATGATGCCAACACCTTTGGTGATGATGCCGATGCCCATCGCGAAAAACCCCAGGGCGTACCAGCGCCAACTTGTAGTCAGCAGCATATGGCGCAGCAATGCATAGCAGGACAGTGTGACCAGGAACACCAGCACCGGATCGATCTGCGCGCGCTTGGCCTGGTAGGTGAACTGCACGGTGAACAGCAGCATCCAGCCGGCCAACGCTGCCGCCCTGCGGCCCCAGAGCCGCAATGTGAGGTCATAGGTCAGGTAGATCGTGCCCAGGGCCGCGGCCAGCGACGGCAGCAGAAAGGCGATTTTCCAGCTGCCGCAGACACGATAAGCCAATACCTGCAGCCACATGAACAGCGGCGGTTTGTCCGGATACAGCTCATGGCCGCGATGCGGAAAAAGATACTGCCCGGTGTCGACCATCGTTTGCGCGATCAAGGCGAAGCGCGGCTCGTCCGCAGGCCAGGGGTGGCGCAGGCCGATGCCGGCAGCGAGCACGGCGAGGGCGCCCAGCATCAGCCAGATCAGGTCCCGATCAATCCGATGGGCAGTGGTCTTGATCATTTGGGGCATCGGTTAAAGCGCAGCATTGTAACAACGTGCGGTGTGGTCGATCCGATCAGCATGGCGGGCGCGGGTTACGCGGAAAAGGCAACTGCCAATGATCGGCTCTGTCATGTAGGAAATTTGTCGGAACCTGCTGGCGTCGACGTCGGCAAGCCGGGCAGCGGCACTACACTGTGCTGAGCATGAGTGACTAATGAACCTCTGAATACGTTCGGAGCCGCGATAGCCCCCTGAGTCAGGGGGCGAAAAACCGCAGGTTTTGACCAGCTCCGCTGTTGAGAGCGGGGTCTGGCAAGCAATAAGCTGTATAGCGAAGACGATGTGGTGACTTATTCAGAGGTTCCCAAAAGGACACAGCGTGGCCTGGATTATCTTGTTCCTTGCCGGATTGTTCGAGATCGCCTGGGCGGTCGGACTCAAATATTCCGATGGGTTCACCCGGCTCTGGCCGAGCGTAGGTACGATAATCGCCATGTTGGTCAGCATGGTGTTGCTGGCGATCGCGATGCGCACTTTGCCGGTGGGTACTGCCTATTCGGTCTGGGTGGGGATTGGCGCAGTCGGAACGGTGATACTCGGGATCGTGTTGTGGAATGAGCCGGCGAATGCGGCACGCATGATCAGTGTCGCCTTCATCATTATTGGCGTGGTCGGGCTGAAGTTCGCCACGCCCGATTGAAGCGAATGGAAAGAATAGGAGAAAACACAAATGCAACCCAATCCGGCGGCGTGGTGTGGGCAATGGACCGGCAGCAACATGCTGCGTCTGACCTGGTTACCCGAGCCGGAACAGCGTTCGCGCGCGCGCGCTGTCATCACACCCGAGGCGAACGCCAAGTTTCTGGCGATGCGTTATCACTGGCGTTACGAGGATGTCGATCACGAAGGGGCGTTGTTGTTTGGGTTCGGCGACGAGTCCAATCCCGCTACGGCTGCCTGGTGCGATTCCTGGCATATGAGCGGTCGCTTACTGATTTGCAGCGGAGGCGTCAACGCTTCCGGAGCGGTGGCGGTAACCGGTAGCTACCAGGCGCCGCCAGGCCCGGATTGGGGCTGGCGCATCGAGTTGTCGATGCCTGCCCCGGATTCGCTGTGCATGCGCATGTTCAATATCGAACCGAATGGAGATGAGGAACTGGCCGTGCAGGCCGATTTTGTGCGCGATTGATAGGGGTCGTGTGAGGCGCTGCCTTGAAGATCGGAATTGCGTCAGCATCTAGGGACCCTCTGAACAAGTCCCACGCGCCGCGTTTGCATTCCAAATCGTTCGCAACGAGGCGGACGGCGCAGGTCGTAGTTGACGCTACGAACCAAGTCGTCCAACGAAGTTGCGGACGATTTGGAACGCAAACCCTTCGGGACCGGCCCGAATCGGCCTGCAACCGCGTCAGGGACCTTGACCGTAGCGTCGGCTATGGCCTGCGGT
>JANMUE010000097.1:0-2538 GCA_031391205.1 Lysobacterales bacterium
GCGGCGTTGCTGTTTCTGCATCCCCAAGTGTTCTCTGAACAAGTTCGGAGCCGCGATAGCCCCCTGAGTCAGGGGGCGAAAAACCGCAGGTTTTTGGGGGTTTGGCAAGCACTACGCTGTAAGGCGAAGTCGAAGTGGTGACTTATTCAGAGCTTCCCTAGCCAAGGTATTCAGTCGTCTCATGACGTTCCTCTCGTGATCGATGGCGCGCACCGCATTTCGGCGATCGCTGCATTACGGGCTGTTTTATTCGACTATCAAGGCTTCAAGACGATCAAGACGAGCGCGTAGCGCTGCGGACTCGGACTTCAGTGCGGCGTTTTCAGCCTCGAGCTTGGTGTTCAATCCCTGAATTGCGGCCAGCGCCACGCCGCTGGCATCCACGGTGCTGATCGACGTTCCATCGCTACCTAAACCGAACATCTCACGGAATTCTTCCGCCACCGGCCCCAAATGACGGCCTTCGCTGGAACCGCGATAAGCCCAGGTGCTGATGTCCAATCGAGTGAGGCGGTCGAGAACGTCGGCCGGATCAATCGCGGCGAAATCGGTTTTGAGCACGCGACTGGAGGCATTGGTCCAGGTGCCGCCCGCCGACAGGAACGCGCCGGTCGAAGTGTTGATGAAACGCGTGCTCGGCAGACTGACCGTGCTGGTGGTGCCGAGGTAGATGCCGCCTAGGGCGCGCACGATGAATTGATTGTCGCCTGTCGAAGCCAGATCGGCGGCTTGCGAATCGGCCCAAGCAAAGGTGCCTGCATCGCCGGTGGTGCCAGATTCAGGGACGCCGCTGCAGGCAATACCCACGGAGCCAGAAACGCTGCCCGGGCGAATCTTGGCACGCCGCCCTGCGGCCCAGGAGTACGCGCCGCCTGCGCAGTTGCCGAAGCCGCCGCCAACGGTGCTGTTATCGCCACTCGCGGTGTTGTCGCTGCCGCCAATAACGGTGCTGCTCACACCGCTGGCCATGTTCTGGCGGCCGCCGCTTATCGTCGTGGTGACAGCGCTCGCGGTGTTCAGCGCGCCGCCGCCGATGGTGCTGCGTTCGCTGGACGCAGTGTTCGAAATGCCGCCGCCGATGGTGCTTCGCAGACCATTGGCGCTGTTGTCATTGCCACCGCCGATGGTGCTTTCGCTACCGAGGGCACGGTTGTCAAATCCTCCGCCGATCGTGCTGGCGAAGTCACTGGCGTTGTTGGACTCGCCGCCGCCGACAAAACTACGAGCGCCGCTTGCGATGTTGTCGAATCCCCCGCTGATCGTGCCGAAGCCGCCGCTCGCGGAGTTGCTTTCACCGCCGCCAATGCTGCTGCGTTCACCGATGGCACGATTCAGCGTGCCGCCTCCGACAGTGCTGTAGATCTCGTCAGCAGTATTGTTGAAGCCTCCTGCAACCGTAGCGAAGGGCTGGTCGGCAACAAAAAACCCGACGCCGGAGCCAGCCTTGTTGCCATAGCCCCCACCAACGGTGCCATAGTGGTCGAACACACGGTTGGGTCCCTCGGTGTCGTAATCCGGATCGCTGTCGCCCGTGGGTACACCGCCGCCAGCAATGGTGGCACCACGCACCCCTACAGAGAGTCGGTTCGCATTCGATCCGGCAAGCGTGTTGGAGGTGATCGGGGTACCGCCGAACAACGCCGTGCTGGGCTCGATGCGCAAGCTCTGCACGTTCTGCGTGCGCACCACGAAGGGTTGCGCGTCGGTGGTGCCGATAAAGTTGTTTGCTGGGTTGCTGGCCGTGTCACCGGTGGTGCTCCAGCATTGTCCGATCAATGGTGCGACAGTCGCTTTGCTGCGCCCGCCGATGACACTGAATGCATTGCCTCCGACTGGCCGCACTTCCACACCTAGCCATAGCGAGTTCAAAGTTGTGGGCAGATCGACATCGATCCGGAAGCGACCGTCCTTGACGTTCACAGCGTAGAAGGTCATAGGCGCGACGAGTGCCGTACGCTGCTGTTCGTCTCCATACGCGCTCAGGCGCAAATCAAAACGGCCTTTGGCCGGTTGACCAAGATCGCTGAGGCTGCCTTCGTAGACGATCTGCGCTGCTTGGAGTGCTGGCGCGCAAAACGCCAGCAGACAGGTAATAGCTAAGCCCTTGGAGCGTGGGCGAAATGGCATGGCATTACTCCTAATCGTAGCTCGTGTTTGCGACAAATTGACGGCGCGCGACCGGCTCAGTTCTCAAAACCGTTGCTGAAAATGTCATCGATACCTGAGCCGCATCCGCCACTGGGTGCGTTCACCGTTTTAAGCGAAAAGCGCCCATCGCTGGATTTGGCCTCGGGCGTGTAGCGTGCGCTGGCGTCGAGTGTGTAACGCCCATTGGCGCTGACACTGACCGGGCGCAGCTCGGCGTTGAGTTCAAAACGCGAAGCCGCTGTATCGTCGGATGTGGAGTGCTGCGCCTGCACTGAAATCGGAACCGTAAGCGCCGAGAGCGCGAGCGTCGTTAGCGCTGCAATTTGCAACGCTCGATCCAGCAATGGACGCATGCACATTGGGCCAAACGCGAAGTGCTGGGTAGTCATG
>JANMUE010000143.1:0-1184 GCA_031391205.1 Lysobacterales bacterium
TGGTTGAACTGTTTGTGGAAGAGTTGCCACCTAAGGCGCTTAAGACCTTGGGCGATAGTTTCGCCGCTTCGTTAAGCGATAGCTTGAAGACACAGGGGTTGGCAACAACCGACGCCCAAGTCACGGCGTTTGCCTCACCACGTCGTTTGGCAGTGCATGTGACAGCGGTTGCGGACAAGGCGGCGGATAAAGCCGTGCAACAAAAACTCATGCCGGTAACAGTGGCGCTGGATAGCCAAGGTCAGGCCACACCGGCTTTACTCAAAAAGTTGAGCGCCATGGGTTTGGATGCCTCGGTAGTGCCAACGCTCAAGCGCGCAGCCGATGGCAAGACCGAAGCGTTATTCATAGACAACATCGTTGCCGGCGCTACGCTTGGCGAAGGCTTGAAGAAAGCACTTGACGAAACACTGGCCAAGCTGCCGATTCCCAAAGTCATGAGCTATCAACTCGCCGATGGCTGGACCAGCGTTAACTTCGTGCGTCCTGCACATGGCTTAGTCGCGCTGCACGGTAGTGACATCGTAAATGTTTCTGTACTGGGCTTGAACGCTGGTCGCGTTACGCATGGCCATCGCTTTGAAGCCAGCAAGCCGGTTATCGAATTGAAAGATGCCGATAGCTACGCAACTCAACTGCAAAACGAAGGCGCAGTCATTGCCAGTTTCGCCGAACGCCGCGCCGAGATCGTTAAACAACTGCAAGCCGCCGCTGCGAAAGAAGGGCTGCAACCCATCACTGATGAAGCCTTGTTAGATGAGGTCACCGGATTGGTGGAGCGCCCCAATGTGCTGACCTGTCAGTTCGAAAAAGAATTTCTGGATGTGCCAGCGGAATGTTTAATTCTGACCATGAAGGCCAATCAAAAGTATTTCCCGCTGCTGGATGCTCACAGCAAGCTGACCAATAAATTCTTGGTGGTGAGCAATATCTCGCCTACCGATCCCAGCCGCGTGATTGACGGCAATGAACGTGTGGTGCGGCCGCGATTGGCCGATGCCAAGTTTTTTTATGACCAAGATCGCAAGCAAACACTGGAATCGCGCCTGCCCAAGCTCGACAAAATTGTTTACCACAACAAACTGGGTTCACAACGTGATCGCGCGGAGCGCGTGCGCAAACTTGCATCGTTGATTGGCTCACAACTGGGTGGTGCTGCATTGGCCGGCAAAGCCGAACAAGCC
>JANMUE010000159.1:0-3154 GCA_031391205.1 Lysobacterales bacterium
TCTTGCTTTACTCTTGATAGTCGAAACAAGAGCTTCGCGGCTCACGCCGCTCCTACGGTCGACCTGCGGCCTAGCCCCAATGGCATAGGCAAACCGGCAGTTTCCTTGGGATGATGGGCGTTCGTGACGGCGCCGCCGCCACCCTGCACACAGTATCGGACCCCATCATGAAACAGAAAGCCCTGCTTGCGCTGACCATCAGCCTGGCGCTTGCCGCCTGCGGCAAGGACGAAGCGCCTGCCACCACAGCGACTGCCGACGCCAGCGCTTCCACCACCACCACCGTAGACCCCATGGCCAACAATCCCTTTTCCAAGACCAGCACGCTGTATCTGCAGGCGCCGCCGTTCGACCAGATCAAGGACGAACACTATGCACCCGCATTCGATGCCGGCATGAAAGAGCAGCTTTCCGAGGTGGATGCGATTGCGGCCAATCCAGAGGCGCCGACGTTCGATAACACCATCGTCGCGATGGAACGCTCAGGCCGCACGCTGGATCGCGCCGGCAAGGTGTTCTATCACCTGACCAGTTCGCACACCAATGACACGCTGGAAAAAATCGAGAGCGAATACGCGCCGAAATATGCTGCGCACCAGGATGCCATCGTACTGAACAGCGTCTTATTTGCGCGCATCAAAACCCTGTACGACGCCCGCGATACTCTCGGCCTGAATGGCGAACAGCTGCAAACGCTGACCCAGTATTACCGCAACTTCGCGCGCAACGGCGCCCTGCTCGATGAGCCTGGCAAGGTGCAGCTGCGCAAGTTGAACGAGGAACAGGCGACCCTGGTCGCCAAATTCGGTGAGAACGCGCTCAAGGACAACAACGAGTCCGCTGTCATCGTCGCCAGCGTCGGCGAGCTGGATGGCCTGGAGGAGGACACCATCAACGCTGCCCAGGAAGCCGCCAAGGAACGCAAGCTCGAGGGCAAGTGGGCCATCGCGCTGGTCAACACCACGGTGCAGCCGTTGATGCAGTCAGCACGCAATCGCGGCCTGCGCGAGCGGCTGTACAAAGCTTCCATCGAACGCGGCGCCAAAGGCAATGCCTACGACAACCGCGACATCATTCTTCGCATGGCAGCGCTGCGTGCGGAACGCGCCAAGCTTCTGGGCTATCCCGAGCACGCGACCTATGTGCTTGAAGAACAGATGGCGCAGAATCCAGCCGCAGCACGCAAGATCCTGACCGATCTCGCCCTGCCCGCTGTGGTTGCTGCAAAACGCGATGCCGCCAAACTACAGAAGCTCATCGATACCGAGGCGGCGGCGGGCAAGACCGAGCCGTTCAAGCTCGAACCCTGGGACTGGTCGTATTACGCCGAGAAGCTGCGCATGCAGGAATTCGATCTCGACGATGCCCAGATCCGCCCCTACTTCGAACTCAACAGCGTGCTGGAGAACGGCGTCTTCTTCGCGGCGAACAAACTTTACGGTCTGAGCTTCAAGGAGCGCAAGGACCTGCCCGTCTATCATCCGGATGTACGTGTGTTCGAGGTCTTCGAGGAAGATGGCACGACGCTCGGCCTTTTCTACGGCGACTTTTTCGCGCGCCCGTCCAAGCGTGGTGGCGCCTGGATGAATAACCTCGTCGATCAGGCCCGCATCTTCGGTACGCGCCCTGTAATCACCAACAACTTGAACATTGTCAAGCCCGCCGAAGGCAAGCCCACGCTGCTCAGTTACGACGAAGTCAGCACGCTCTTCCATGAATTCGGACATGCGCTGCATGGCCTGTTTGCTGACAGCGAATACGTCCTGCTTTCGGGCACCAGCACGCCGCGCGACTTCGTCGAGTTCCCTTCGCAGTTCAACGAAAACTGGGCACTGGTACCCGAGGTGCTGCGCAACTACGGCAAGCACTACCAGACCGGCGAAGTGATTCCCGAAGCATTGATTGCCAAAATCAAGAAGGCCGGCACCTTCGACCAGGGTTTTGGTTCGGTCGAATATCTGGCTTCATCATTGCTGGATCTCGACTGGCATGAACTCACCTCCGCCAATCTGCCCAGCGACGTATTGGAATTCGAGCAGGCGTCACTGCAAAAGAACGGCGTCGCCATGGCCGAAATCCTGCCGCGTTATCGCAGCACCTATTTTGCGCATGTCTTCCCCGGCGGCAATTCCGCGGGCTATTACAGCTATCTGTGGTGCGAGGTTCTGGATGCCGATGCCTTCCAGGCCTTCAGCGACGCCGGGGGCTTGACCCGCGCCAACGGCGACGCCTTCCGGAAAGCCGTGCTGTCGCGCGGCAGCATGGAAGACGTCAAGCAGATGTACGTCAACTGGCGCGGCGCCGAACCCAAGGTCGATGGCCTGATGAAGCGTCGCGGGTTTGAGGGCTGATCATGCCTGTGTGGGTCCGCGCTGCACGCGGACGCTGTTTCCGGTGCTTCAATGCCGCAGGAACAGCGTCCGACCACAGGTCGGACTCACATTCCACTGTAGGCAATTCCAAAAACTGCGCGGCTGTTGAACAATGGCGGTTCTCGCCGCTACCGCCAACACCATGGATCTGCCGCTGTTCCCTCTGAATACGGTGTTGTTTCCGGGCAGCCGGCTCGAATTGCGCATCTTCGAACCGCGCTACCTGGATATGGTGCGCGACTGCATGCGCAGCGGAAGCGGATTTGGCGTCTGCATGATTGTGAGTGGACGCGAAGCCGGTGAGCCCGCTGTTCCCGCAGCGATCGGCACTGAGGCCGATATCGTCGACTTCTGTACCTTGCCCGATGGGCTGCTTGGCATCACCGTGACGGGCCGTGCGCGCCTGCGTGTCAATGGCGCGATCGTACGCTCCAACGGCCTGACGATCGGCCAGACTGTGCGCCTGTCGGCGGACCCGCCACTGCCGGTTCCTGTCCAGCATGCCCTGCTGGCGACCATCCTGCAACGCCTTGCCGACGGTGACGACGAGGAACTGGCGAAAGCCAGCAAGGCCAGTTTCGATGATGCGTCCTGGGTTGGCTATCGTCTCGCCGACCGCATGCCGATTTCGCTGGAGGACAGGCAACGCATTCTGCAAATGGACGACGTACTTCAGCGCCTCGACCAACTGGCCGAGTGGCTGCCGCGGTTTCAGCGGGATTAACGGTGATGTGGGAGCGGCGTTGTGGAAGCGGCGTCCCGCAGCGATGCTCTTGCTCTAC
>JANMUE010000213.1:0-8491 GCA_031391205.1 Lysobacterales bacterium
GCGAAGCTCTTGCTCTGATGCCCACTTGAGCAAGAGCTTCGCGGCGGGACGCCGCTCCCACAACGCCGCCGCCCACAGTCGCAGTAGCCCATGACCCCAGAAATCCTCATCCTCGCCGGCCTTGCCGGTTTCGCTGCCGGCATGCTCGACAGCATCGTCGGTGGCGGCGGGCTGATCATGACACCGGCGATGCTGAATCTGTTTCCCGGCGTGCCTATCCTGCAACTGATCGCCACACAACGCACCAGCTCGATTGCCGGCACCAGCGTATCGGCGTGGAATTATCTTCGGTCCGTACGTGTCGATCGCCGCATCCTGATCGCGGCGCCGTTGGCTGCGGCAATGTTCTCGCTGATCGGTGTTTCGCTTGCCAAGAAACTCGATGCCGATGTACTCAAACTGGCGGTGCTGGCGCTCTGCGTCGCACTTGCTGTCTACACCGTTATCCGCAAAGACCTCGGGCAGGAGCTCAAGCCGCAACCCGACGGTCCGCAGTTAATCAGGCTCGCGGTGCTGGTTGGCGCCACCACCGGCTTCTATAACGGACTCATCGGCCCAGGTACAGGCACCTTGATGGTGTTCGCCTTCGTCAGCGTCATGGGTCTGGATTTCCTGCGCGCGTCGGCGGCAGCGAAGGTATCGAACATCGCCTCCGACCTCAGTTCATGGACCGTACTGATGATCGGTGGCTATGTGATGTGGGCGGTCGTATTACCTCTGATTGCCGGCAACATGCTGGGCAGCTACTGCGGCAGCCGGCTGGCGATTCTCAAGGGCAGCCGGTTCATCCGCTGGGTATTTCTGGTTGTGGTTTTCGGGCTGATTGCACGGGTCGGTTACGACATCTGGCGCGCGTAGCCCAGCATGAGTCCGCATCGGCGCAGTACGACAGCCCACGCATCGCGTAGAATCTGCGGTCCGAAGATCGGTGATCACTGCACGTGCGTATCCGCCAACTCCCTGAAAACCTGATCAACCAGATTGCGGCCGGCGAGGTCATTGAGCGGCCGGCTTCGGTGGTCAAGGAGTTGGTCGAGAACAGTCTGGACGCGGGTGCCACGCGCATCGAGGTGGATCTGGAAGCGGGCGGGGTGAAACTGATTCGCGTGCGCGACAACGGCAGTGGCATTGACGCCGAGGATTTGTTGCTGGCATTGACGCGGCATGCGACCAGCAAGATCGCTTCGCTGGACGATCTTGAGTCGGTGCGCAGCATGGGCTTTCGTGGCGAGGCGCTGCCCAGCATCGCATCGGTGTCGCGCTTCCGTATCGTGTCGCGCACGCGGGCTGCGGCGATGGCGCATGCGATCGAGGCGGACAACGGCCAGATTTCCGAGGTGAAGCCGGCCCAGCACCCCGAGGGCAGCACGGTCGAGATGCGCGAACTTTTTTTCAATGTGCCGGCAAGGCGCAAATTTCTGCGTGCCGAACGCACCGAGCTCAGTCATATCGAGGATGGACTGCGCGCGGTGGCACTGGCGCGGCCCGAAGTGGCGTTTTCGCTCAGCCACAATGGCCGCGAGCTGCTCCGCGATGGTGCCAGCGAACAATCGCCCGAGGCGCGTGTCGATGCCATGCTGGGTGAGGATTTCCTGGCCAACAGTCTGCGTATCGAACACGCCGGCGCCGGGCTGCGCTTGCATGGATGGGTGGGGTTGCCCACGGCTTCGCGATCGCAGGCGGACCGGCAATATTTCTACGTCAATCGGCGTCTGGTGCGCGACAAGGTGGTAGCGCATGCAGTGCGCCAGGCCTATGCCGATGTGCTGTTCCATGGGCGCCATGCGGCGTTCGTGCTGTTCCTTGATGTCGATCCGCAGATGGTCGACGTGAATGTGCACCCGGCCAAGGCCGAGGTGCGGTTTCGCGAGTCGCGGCTGGTGCATGATTTCCTGTATCGCACCCTGCACGAGGCCTTGGCGCACACGCGTGCCGGTGGTGTCGGCGGCGTGGCTGCGCCGACCAGCGAGTTGGTCTCTGGTCATTCCAGCGATGGATCGGCGCGCGCCTCCTGGGCAGCACCGATGCAGAGCGGTCTGCGCCTGGGCGCGGCCGAGCCGATGGCGGCGTACGCGGCGTTGTATGGTGGGTTTTCTTCAGCCACATCGCCGTCGCCGAATGCTATGCCAGCTCTTGATTCAGGCGCTGCAGTCGATACGCCCGCCAGCGCTTCGGATGCACCGCCGCTCGGTTTCGCGATCGCGCAGCTGCATGGCGTCTATGTGTTGGCGCAGAACACCGAAGGCCTGATCGTCGTGGATATGCATGCCGCGCATGAGCGTATTACTTATGAACGGTTGAAGGCCGACCAGGCCTGTGGTGCTATTCCCTCGCAGATGTTGCTGGTGCCGATCAGCCTGAGTGTCAGTCAGCGTGAAGCCGACGCAGCCGAGGCACATGCGGCGCAGCTGGCGGGGTTGGGCATCGAGTTGACGCGCGGTGGGCCGCAGCGCATCACCATACGGCGCATCCCGCTGGTGCTGGAAGGTGCCGATGTCGAGGGATTGATGCGCGATGTGCTGGCCGAGTTTGCGGCACATGAAAGTTCGCGGCGTTTGGAGGAAGTGCAGAATGAAATCCTCTCGACCATGGCCTGCCATGGCTCGGTGCGGGCCAATCGCCGGCTCAGTATCGCCGAGATGAATGCATTGCTGCGGCAGATGGAAGCCACCGATCGCTCGGCACAGTGCAATCATGGACGCCCGACCTGGGTCTATATGAGCATGGTCGACCTGGATCGGCTGTTCAAACGTGGTCAATGAATTTCCCAAAGGATTACTGAACATGAATCGCAGCGTTCTGTTTCTTTGCCTGGTCTGTGCATCCATGATGGCGTGCAGCCCGGCCACCACGCCGGTGCGGTCGCCATCTGCAGAGACGGCACCTGTAGCTGCGACGCCCGCCACCCCGGCTGCACCAGCAGCGTCCGCCGTGCCTGCGGTCGCGATGGATCACACCGCCGAGATCCGGGCCTGGCGCGAACGCCGCGTCGCCAATTTGCGCAAGCCCGATGGCTGGCTGTCGCTGGTCGGATTGCATTGGCTGAGCGAAGGCGAGCAGAGCGTAGGCGCTGGCAAGGACAACGCCGTTGTGCTGGCGACCGGTCCCCAGCGGCTGGGGGTCATGCTGGCGTCGCAGGGCCGCCTTCAGTTCACACCTGATGCCACAGTGCGCGATTTGCGCGTGCAGTCGCTGCAGGCGGACGCCTGGGTCGATATCAGCAGCGCAGCCGGCGCGGCCATCGCGTTGCAGCCCGATAGCGGCGAGCAGCCCGGGCGCATCCTGATCGGCACCGATTCCATCGTTACGCCGATTGAGCGCGGTAGCAAGCTGGCATTGCGCGTCAAGGACGCGAACGCGGCGACGCGCACTGGGTTTGCCGGTATCGATTATTTCGATATCGATCCGAGCTGGCGCATCGAGGCGCAGTGGACCGCGCATACGACGCCGCAGGCGTTCGAGATTCAGAACGTGCTGGGCATGGTCGACAAGATGCCCAACCCGGGCTATGCCAGTTTCACGCGCAACGGCAGGGAATACCGTCTTTATCCGGTGGTCGAGGAAGGTGAGTCTGACTGGTTCTTCATCTTCGCCGATCGCACCAGCGGCCGTGAAACATATGGGCCGGGCCGATTCTTCTACGCCACGCCGGTGGCGGATGGCGACAAGGTCGTGCTGGATTTCAACAAGGCTTACAACCCGCCCTGTGCCTTTACCGAATACTCTACCTGCCCGTTACCTCCGCCGGAGAATCGTCTGGATCTTCCGGTGACGGCGGGGGAGAAAAAGTACAAGGCGCATTGACCGCAAAAAATGTATGGGCAACTGTCTTGTGGGGCCGACCCGTGGTCGGACGCTTCCTGCCGACTCGATGCGCTCTGGCGAAAGCGTCCGACCACAGGTCGGACCCACGATGCTGTAGCGTCCCGCCGTGTTGCTTTGCTCTTGCGGGTGCAACTTCTCTGCTGGTGAAGAAGCCGCTCCCACAAGAACCTCAGCCTTATCCGAACGTGGGCTTGCGACGCTCCAGGAACGCACTGGTACCTTCGCGCATATCGGACGTGCTGGCACAGACACCGAAGGCCTGCGATTCATAATCGAGCCCCACGTCGATCGCAGCTTCGCCACCCAGCACCACGGCGTTGAGGATGCCATTGATCGCGTGTCTGGCTGACGTCGCCAATTGCGCGGCGATCCTGGTGACTTCGGCGTCGAGCTGATCGATCGCAACGACGCGCGTCAGCACACCAAGTTCCAGTGCGCGTGCCGCATTGATATTTTCGCCGAGCAGGCAGAGCTCCAGCGTGGCACTGCGACCGGCCAGCCGCAGCAGACGCTGGGTGCCGCCAAAACCGGGCAGCACGCCAAGATTGATTTCAGGCTGACCCAGCTTGGCATTGTCGCTGGCGATGCGCAGATGGCAGGCCATCGCCAATTCCATGCCACCGCCGAGTGCAAAACCATTGATGCGGGCGATTACCGGCTTGCCCAGTCGCTCGATCTGCGTCATCAGCGCCTGCCCGTAGCGCGAAAGCTCCAGTGCCTGTACGCCATCGACCTTGGCGAGTTCGGAGATATCCGCGCCCGCGATGAATGCCTTGGGCCCAGCGCCAGTGATAACGACGACGCGTACCGTCGTATCGGCCCCGGCTTCGGAGAAGGCCTGACGCAGCTCGGTGATGGTGAGCCTGTCGAGTGCATTGAGTTTGTCCGGGCGATTGATAGTGATCGTGCGTACGGCTTGCTGGGTATCGATCAGCAGGTTCTGAAAGCTCATTGCGGGTTCCAGTCGAATTCGGGGCGGTGAGTGTAATTGCTGGGGCGAGTCATTCAAGGAAGCGCTTTGCGGTGATTTGCCGTTGTCCCGAGCAGGATGGACAAATGTTCCGCGAAGGGCTCCAAATATCCGTCTGTACGGGAACTTACCGGCACTTTGGCGGTCGTAGCGCCGTCGCATAGCGACTCGGGCCGGTGTTCTGTAGAATGCCGGGCCTTTCGCCCTTGGCGAATTGTTTCCCACTTGGAGAATCTCATGATGTTGCGTTTTGGTGCCGTCGCTCTGGCGGCCTTGATTGCGGGCAATGTTGCTGCGCAGGACACTACTACCGAAAAAGGCAAGCTCAGCTACGCGATCGGCTACGAGATCGGCAATGACTTCATCGAAAAGAAGATGGACGTCGATGTGGCCACGGTGTTGCGCGCCATTCAGGACGGGTACTCCAAGCAGCCACCCAAGGTGCCGGCACAGGAAATGCGTACGGCGCTGGAAAAGATGAGCGAAAAACTCAAGACCGCAGCGATGGCCAAGTACGAAGCCATGGCCAAGGACAACAAGATCAAGTCCGACAAGTTTCTGGCCGACATCAGGGTCAAGAAGGGCATTGTTGCCCTGCCCAGCGGCATTCAGTACCGCGTGATCGAAGACGGCACCGGCAAGCGTCCGTTGAAGAACAGCGAAGTCAGCGTTCACTATCGTGGTTCGCTGTCCAGCGGCCTTGAGTTCGATTCCTCGTTTGCGCGTGGTGTTCCGGCCAAGTTCCAGGTCGATGCCGTACTCAAAGGTTGGCAGGAAGTGCTGCCGATGATGAAGGTGGGCGACCATTGGCAGATCTTCCTGCCGCCGGAGCAGGCCTATGGCATGCGCGGCAATGGTCCGATCGGCCCGAACGAAGCTCTGGTGTTCGAGATCAAACTGATCGACGTCAAGTAAGCGCTTACTGCACTTGTTCAAGGCCGGTGCCGCAGGGTGCCGGCCTTTTTGTTTGTGTGTGCTGCAGACGAATGCGCGCGGTTGCCGGTTACAATACCAACGAAGCGCAGGCGAATTCACGCCGCGTCCGCTTGGATCACGGCGAGCATGGGTTTCTTCATCAGTTCATACAATCGACCGATCATCACGCCCTGCATCAGCATCTGCACACTGCGTAACGACGGGTTATGCGAAGGCTGTCTGCGCACAGCCGACGAGATATCGCGCTGGGGCAGCATGGCCGAGATGGATCGCCAGCGTGTGATGTACGAAGTATTGCCTCAGCGCCGTGCGCGTGAGGGCCTGCCCAGTGCCTGAGACATTGATCCGACGCATCCTGTCGGTCCTGCATGATCTGGATGCTCCACCCCAAGGCCCGGGTTGGAACGTGGCCGACCTGGCTGATCTTTTTCCCGAATCGCAGCCTCGGGTCGAAGCTGCTGTGCTGGTCGCACTGATCGAGCGCGGACCGGCACTCACCGTGTTGTTGACCCAACGCACCGATCACCTCACCCGGCATGCCGGGCAGATCAGTTTTCCTGGCGGGCGTATCGAGTCCAGTGATGCCGGGCCGAGCGCCGCCGCGATTCGCGAGACGTTCGAGGAAGTGGGGATCGACGGTCGCTGGATAGAACCATTGGGATTTCTGGACCCGCTGGAAACCATCACCAACTTCCGCGTGACCCCGGTGGTGGCGCGTTTGCGCGCCGGATTTCAAGCGCGTCCGGATGGCAACGAAGTGGCCGATGTCTTCGAAGCGCCGCTGTCGCTGTTCCTCGAGGGTGATCATGCCCGTGTACGCGAAGTCGAATTTCGCGGACGCATGCGCACCGTTCATGAGTTCGATGTCGAAGGTCGCCGTGTCTGGGGCGCCACCGCGGCCATGCTGATGAATTTGCGCGCACGCCTGAGGTTGCTGTCATGAATTATTCCGCGCTGATCGGCGTTCCCGAACTCGCATCCCGTATCGGGCAGATTGACTGGCTGGTGGTGGACTGTCGTTCGGATATTGCCGATGCCAGCGCCGGGCAGCGTGCTTATGTCGAAGGGCATTTGCCGGGCGCGGTGTTCGCGGATATGAATCGCGATCTCTCGGATCTGAGCCTGAAGGGCCTGGGTCGGCACCCATTCCTGGGTGACGCGCAGTTTTCTGCGCTGCTGTCGCGATGGGGATGGGTGCCCGGTATGCAAGTGGTGTGTTACGACGCCGACAACGGCACCATGGCAGCGCGCCTGTGGTGGATGTTGCAGACAGTCGGGCATGCGGCGGCAGCGGTACTGGACGGTGGTTTTGCCGCGTGGCGTGCAGCCGGAGGGAAGTTCGATACCGGGATTCCTGTGCGTTCGCCCACCACAGTGAGTGTTCATTTTGATGCCAGGCGATTCATGGGTTTTGATGAAGCCGGGCAGCTGCAGCATCGCGCCGATCTGATCCTGGTGGATGCGCGCATGAGTCTGAGATATCGCGGCGAAGTCGAGCCCATTGATCCGGTGGCCGGGCACGTGCCGGGAGCGGTCAATCGACCCTTTCCCCACAATCTGGATGCAGACGGGAAATTCAAATCGGCAGAGCGGCTGCGCAACGAATTCAATGATCTGCTGCAATCGCGACCACCCGCAGCGATGGCGCATATGTGCGGCTCGGGCGTGACCGCCTGCCATAACTTGTTGGCGATGCATCACGCCGGATTGACCGGCGCACGGCTATTCGCGCCGTCGTGGAGCGGCTGGATCAGCGATCCGGCTCGCCCGGTGGCGCGCGGTGCCTGAAACACTGTGATGTGGGTCCGCGCTGTGCGCGGACGCTCTTTGCCGATTGTCCCGGATTTCAAAAGCGTCCGACCGCAGGTCGGACCCACGTAGGCGTTCTCGTTTAGAGATTCGCCAAAACATGCTCGGCCGAAGACACCTTGAATTCGCCAGGCGCCTCGACAAACAACTGCTTGACCACGCCATCTTCCGCAACCAGCGCGAAGCGCTTGCTGCGCATGCCCATGCCGAATGCGGTGGCATCCAGTTCCAGCCCCAGCTTCTGGGTGAAGGCGCCGTTGCCATCGGCCAGCATCATCACTTCCTCCGGCACATCCTGACTCTTGGCCCAGGCCTGCATCACAAAAGCATCGTTGACTGACATGCAGGCCACGGTGTCGATGCCTTTCTCCTTGATCGAAGGCAGTTGCTCGACGAATCCGGGCAGATGTTTGGCCGAGCAAGTCGGCGTGAACGCGCCTGGCACCGCGAACAGCACGACTTTCTTGCCTGCGAAAATATCCTGGATCGAAATGGCTTGGACACCATTGTTCAACGTGTTCAGCGTGGCTTCGGGCAGACGATCGCCCACTTGGATACTCATGTAACTCTCCTGGACTGCCGCCACGTTGGCGGATAGCCATGATAGCGAACCGTGATGAGCACGGCATGTCGTCAATATGAAAATCAACGTGCGAGAGCGCACATACAAACAGCCCGAAAGAATTTTTGGGAATATGCCGCGTGGCGAAACTGCGCGCCGCCGTTGCCCAATTAACTTCCTTCGTTCGTGGGTACGGTCCGGCGTGGGAGCGGCGTTCCGCCGCGTATTTGTGGCATGCCGCAGATTCGCGGCGGGACGCCGCTCACGCGCCGGAGGAATGAACCGATGCTGATGACTGGGTCCCGCGCTCTTGAAATCTTTTCGACCAGCCATAACTTGGGACTCAAGCGCCACGCAGGTGTGGCGCGTACCCTATGGAGTCACAAGCA
>JANMUE010000255.1:0-1523 GCA_031391205.1 Lysobacterales bacterium
ACGCAATGATGGCGGGGAGTGGATGGCGCAACACATCAGCTACTACGCCAGCTCGCACCCATGGGAAGACTGGGCCGAAACCTGGGCGCATTACCTGCACATCACCGACGCATTGGATACGGCTGCTGCCTGGGGCGTCACACTGTTTGTCGACGGGTCGCAACTGAGCTCGGGAGCACTATTCATCGACTTGGAGGACAGCGAATTCTGTGGTCGCCTGATTAACGAGTGGCTGCCGCTGAGCCAGTACTTGAACGCTGCCTGCCGCAGTCTGGGGGAGTCGGATGCATATCCGTTTACCGTGCCACCGGCTGTCGTTGACAAGCTTGGTTTTGTGCATCGGGTGCTGAGTAACAATCACGCTCGTGTAGCGTTTACCCACTGAATTATCGATACGACAGGTCATCACGACCGTCGTTACAGCGGGCGGGTCGGAAAGGTCCGACGTCCATATCCGTCATCGTGCGATTTCATGTTGTGCTGCGCACCGATAATTTAAATACCCAGCGAGCTAAACGGTTGCGCTGCTAGTCGTAAATCCATTCTGATATCCGGAGAGTCTCATGAACAAAGATCGAATCGAAGGCAATTGGAAGCAGTTGAAAGGTAAAGTAAAGCAGCAGTGGGGCAAGCTCACTGACGACGACCTGGACCAAATCGAAGGCAACTACGAAATGCTGTCTGGGCGCTTACAGGAAGCCTATGGTCTTTCCCAGGAAGAAGCCGATAAGCGCATTTCCGAGTGGCAGGACCCGCCCACGCCGAAATCACGCAACTAGTCGCTGCATTGCAGTAGTTGATTTAATGGGCATGGCTTGCGCCATGCCCTTTTATTTCATATTTCAGCCTGCTTTTTTGTCATCCGCTGCTGACAGAGGGTCGGGCCCCGATCCGATAAAACTTGTTATTACGATGTTCTAGTCTTGGCTATAGGGATGCGAATGCTGCGCCAGCATACTTGCTACGAAAATTGTTACTCGAATAGGCATGCAGTGACGTATCACGAGTGATGCATCAAGACTTGAGAGAGTTGTGATTCATTAATTTAAAGACCGACTATTGGAGGTTCACATGAACAACAGAAAGAACGTGTTTTTGAGCTCTTGTGTTGCGTTGGTGCTGGCTGCCAGCACTACCTGGGCAGCAGACTCAATGGGTGTGAAGATTGACGACGCGGCTCTTACCGCTAAAGTAAAAACGACATTAATCGACAATCCAGCGACCAAGGCCCGTCAGATTGACGTTGAAACCAAGGGCGGTGTGGTGCAACTCAATGGCTTCGTTGATTCGGCGGCAGCCAAAGTAGAAGCCGAGAAGGCGGTACTAACGATTGCCGGTGTTAGGAAGGTAGACAACAACCTGCAAATCAAAAGCGGTGAGCGCACTGCCGGCGTTGTGATGGACGATACCGTTCTCATGACCAAGGTTAAGGCAGCGCTGACGGCTGACTCGCGCACCAAGGCGCATCAGATTGAAGTGGCCGCCTACAAGGGTGTGGTGTCGCTGGGCGGTTTTGTCTCTAG
>JANMUE010000275.1:0-23580 GCA_031391205.1 Lysobacterales bacterium
GGTGCCATTGTTGGTGTCGACCTGACCGGGCACCAGATTGGTCGCAGCGCTGGTGAACAACAACCAACGGCCATCGGGTGTGATTTCATTCGGCGTCGAGGCCGCATTTGCCGATTGCGTGGGCGTATTCTGCTGCGTCGAGATCAGACTCAGATCCAGGGCCTGCGCCTGGCTCTGGCTGATGAGCGTCAGCGCAAGCACACTAGTCATGATCAATCCCATCGCCACTGTTTCAAAAATCCGCATCGGCAGCCACCTTTCGAAGTAAAAAGACCAGCATCGCTGCCGAAGTCTTGCACGCCATCAAACCCCGGTTCGCGACAGGGTGATCATCTCCAAAGCCGCGTTAAGAATTTGCGTCTGCTGCTCACCGGGGCCAAAACTTCGTCACCCAAAGGACATTCCTGCACCGGACTGCGACAGCACCTCGTGGTGAAATTCGAGTAGATTGCCCGCGCGCAGTACCTGATTCGCCGTTACACCACCGTGTCACTCCGGTCTCCATGAATTGAGGAAGCCACGTGATAAACGCACCGAAGCTGTACTTCCTCTGCGGAAAGATGGCTGCAGGGAAATCGACGCTCGCCAAAGAGATTGCAAGGACTTCGCAGGCTGTGTTGCTGGTCGAGGACGAATTCCTGGCAAAGTTGTTTCCGGGAGAAATCCGTGACATCCAGGACTACATCAGATGCTCAGCTCGGGTGAAAGACGCGCTTGAAGCCCTGATCTATTCGCTATTGTCGAAAGGCATTTCCGTCGTGCTCGACTTTCCGGGCAATACCAGGAACCAAAGAAGCTGGTTCGGTCGTTTGAGCGAGCGAGGCAAGGTAGCGCACGAGTTTCATTTCGTTGATGCGACAGATGAAATCTGCAAGCGCCAACTGAGGGAACGAAGTAGCGACCTGCCGGAGAATTCCGCATTCACCACCGAAGCCGAATTTGACGCCGTCACGGCCTACTTTCAGAGACCTTCCGTGGAAGAGGGCTTCAACGTCATTGTGCATGCCCGAACTTAGAAACCGTCGTGATGCGGTTGTGGCCCCGAACCCTGGTTTATGGCGTTAGAAAGGATGAACCTGCCATCCCATCAGACGACCAGGAGGCCTGCAATGCCGACCCCTCGATACTCAGGATACGCCGTCATCGCATGGGCATTGGTGATCGCGCAATCCGCTGCCGCCAGCGGCGACATGTTTCGCGGCTCCGGCCTGAAGCCCGGAGAGGCCTACAGCGGTCGCGTGATGACGGTCGACGAGTTGGATGCCTGTCTCGGGATCGAGGCCGACATACGCACGCTGGACAGCGAAATCACCCATGCCGAAATGCTGCGGTCGCTTGAGGACAGCCGATACCGCGGCCTGGGCCACAGGATTTCGACCGAAGAACAGTTTCTGGACAAGTCCGACGCCAAAGCGGTGGAGCGCTTCAACGAGCTGGTCCGCGAACTCCAGCAGTTGGTGAATGCCCTCAACGCTGGGGTCGAGCCGATCAACGCGCGGCTCGACCGCCACGCCGCCGCAGTGGAACGCTTCAACACCGAATGCGCGGCTTATGGCTACAACGAATCGGACATGCTCAAGGCGCGCTCGGCGCGGGAACGCCGCCTCAACGCCGAGATCACTGCCCGGAAGCAGGCTGAGCAGCAATAGACCTCAGGCGCAGCGCAATAAAAACAACGTGGCACCTAGCTGGCCTCCGTACCGTATTGCCGCCGCTGAGCCTCGGGTCGCGGTCAGAAGCCTACGCGGTGCTGCGGCGGCCGGCACGCGGCCAGGCCATTGACGGTGGTCAGCTGGGACAGATTCGCTGCCCAACCCGGTAAGTCGACGTAGCCGATCTGCCCGCGGCCGCAGCCCTTGTAGTCGAACGTTAGCGTGCGCGTCGTGGGGCGATTGCCGCCTTCGCGCAGATCCACAAATAGCTTGGCATCAACGAATTTTCCGACGCCGGTGAACCAGGTCGGGTCGCCTGCCGGATCGAGAACGGCGAGATAGACGACGACCTGGGGCTCGAAATTACCCTGCATGACCGGTAGCAGGTTGATGAACAGACCCGTGCCGGATGTCGCCGGGTCGTACCAGGCGCCCGAGATCGATGGATTCGGGGTATCGCCGACATTGAAGCTGGCCGAGCTGGTGTAGATCAACTGATAGCTGCCGTCCGCCTGACGCAAATGCAGGCGGCGATGCACCGGTTGATAACCTTTGGACAGATTGCCCAGCGATATCGGAAACACGCTGTCGGGCGCCAGCGCTGCAAAACAGATTTCTGGTTCGTCCAGCACCAGATAGATATCGACCACCCAGGCATCCTGCTCGCGGGTCACAGTCGCCGGGCGCCTGGCATCGGGATGGGGTCGGCCGCAGTTATCGGCGTACATCACGAAGGCTTCGTCGGCCGACGAAAGCCCATTCTGCGGATACAGGAAATTGTCCAGATGATCGGGGGACTCGGCGAGTTGCGCCATAGCCAGCGGTGCCAGAAGCCAGAGCACCAGCGCCGCACATCCGCGCATCTTTGATGAGGTCATGGAAATCCTGTCCTTTAAGATTGTAAGTCGAGAGACCAGCTGGCCCGCCGGCAACCAGCGATTTATTCAGTGCACATCAACGTCGACAACCGGTCATTCGCGGCCGTCATCAGGAACATTATTACTCGAATATTCACATTGGGGCATGCATCGGTGCGCCCCAGATCAAACTCTGTGCAACGGCTGGTTACACCGTATTCAGCGGCCGCCTGCATCTGAGTCAGTGGTGAATGGCACATATTTGAGGCCAACAGCTGTAGGGCAAGCGTGTCGTCGCCATCGGGACGATGCGCAGATGTTGAGATGGCACGCGACACGCGCGCCCTGCAAACTGTACGCCTAACCAGGTTCCAGTCGGGTCAGCGGTCTCCTTGCCGCAGACTTGCAGAAGCATTCGAATGCACTGCTTCAGCACCGGGATGCAATCGTGGAAACAGCACATCGAAGCGCACACCCTTGCCGGGCTCGGTACTGAGGGTGATGCGTCCGGCCAGCGCCTGAGTCACCAGGTTGTAGACGATATGCATACCCAGACCGGTGCCGCCGGACTTGCGGCGCGTGGTGAAGAATGGCTCGAAAACGCGCTCGGCGACTTCGGCGTCCATGCCCTGGCCATCGTCTTCGTAGCGCAGGCGCAGGAGTTTGCCCGCAGGTTCGACACTGATGCGCAGCGTTCCCGTCACGCCCACCGGGTAACCATGCAGGATCGAATTCATCACCAGATTGACCACAATCTGATAAATGGCATCGCTGCGGCTGATGGCCTGGATGTCGGCGTCGCAGTCCAGCACGAACTGATGCTGCGCGCGTTTCAGCGCCGGATGCAGGGAGCGCATGATTTCCTGCAGATAGTCGCGCACGCCGAACGGGCGAATGCTGCGTGTGGATTGATCGACCGCGACCTGCTTGAAGCTGCGCACCAGTTCTGCTGCACGCAGCAGATTGCTTTCGGTCATCGCTCCCGCGCTCTCCAGTGGCGCGATCATCGCCTCGACGCGCTCGGCCGGAAAATGCCTGACCAGTGCCGACTTCATCTCGTTGAGCTGCCCGCGCAGGAATGAAATCGCGGTGAGCCCGACACCGAGCGGCGTATTCACCTCGTGCGCCACTCCAGCCACCAGACGGCCCAGCGAGGCCATTTTTTCCGATTCGGTCAACTCGCTTTGTGCGCGGCGCAGGTCGTCGAGCGCGCTGCTCACCTGGGCATGTGCTTCCTGCAGACTGCGGCGCTCTTCCTGCAATTCACGCGTGCGCTCCTGCACGCGCGCATCCAGTTCGTGCGTCAGATTCAACAGGTCGGTTTCTACCGCCTTGATTCTGGAAATATCCTTCTGCGTGCCGCATAGACGCAGTGCCTGGCCATTTGCGCCGCGCGCGACCGCGACACCGCGCCCCAGTCGCCAGTGCCAGACGCCGTCGCGATCGCGCAGGCGGTAGGACATCTCGAAATGCGTGCTGCGGCCGGCAATATGCTCGAGCATGGCGCTGCGGTAGACCGGCGCATCGTCGGGATGTACGAAAGCCGCAGCGTCGTCAGCGGTTTCCAGATGCATGATCTGCGGGGCTTCTGCCACCAGACTGGGGCGGAACAGCATCAGCGTGCCGGTGGTCAGGTCCCAGTCAAACCAGTGATCGCCACTGCCCCAGAGCGCAAGACGATAGCGTTCTTCGGCTTCGCGCAATCGCTGCTGCTGAGCGCTGGTCTCGGTCACATCGCGCATGGTGCCGATCGAGGCCAGAGCACCGTGGTAGTCCACTGCCGCGGCACGAACCTCAAACAACCGCGGAGTGCCGTCCTTGCGCAGCAGATGGATATCGAAGGATTGCACATCGGAGGAACCCTGCTCGCGTGCCTGGCGTCGCGCCGTCTGCTCACCCAGATCCTCGGGCGCGACGCGATCGAAATAGCTGGTGCCGGTCAGTTCATCTACAGTGAAATCCAGCGAACGCGCCAACGCCTCGTTGCAGAACACGATCATGCCCTGCTGCATCAGGAATACGCCGTAGCGGCAGTTTTCCACCAACGATCGGTAGAGTCGCTCGGACTGCTGCAACGCCTGCTGGGTTGCGACCGCGACACTGATATCGGTGAGGGTGCCTTCGTAGAACAGCAACTCGCCACCGACGCCATGCACTGCACGCGCGTTTTCACTGACCCACACCGATCCGCCGTCGGCGCGACACAGCTGCGAGTGCATTCGGGAGATGCGCCCGTTCTGCTTGAGTTCGCGATGGACACGAGCGCCATGCTCTGCATCAACATAGACCTGTGCCGGATCCAGCCCGCCCGCGCCCATCAGCGCTTCCGGCGAGGCATAACCCAGCATCGAGGCCATCGCCGGATTCACGTCCAGATATCCGCGGCCCTGTGGACGCCGGCGATAGACACCGACCTCGGCCTCGGCAAACAGCGAACGATAGCTTTCCAGCTCGCGTGCATGCGCCTGGTCCTGATCGTCGTGGCGCCGAATATCCTGGAGCAGCGCAAACACATAGCGCTGACCCTGATCGACGATGATTTCGCAGCTCGCCAGGCCGTCGTAGAACCCGCCATCGCGGCTGCGCACTACCACCGGCTCGCGCAGTGCGGCGCCGTGCTGCAGCAGTTGATCGATGATGGTCTGGCGTGAACGTGCGTCGGGCCATAAGCCGAGTTCCAGCGTCGTGCGCCCGACCGCCTGATCGCGGGGTATGCCGACGATGCGTTCGAATGCCGGGCTCACATCAACGATGCATTGATCGTCAAGCCGGCTTACCAACACCACGGTGTCGGCAGAGGCAAACATTTGGGCCAGACGCTCGATCATCGACGGGCCGCCTCCTCAGGCGTCCGCAGCGCAGCGCCCCTGTACCGAGTCTAGTCGCATGATCGGAAGAGCGCGAGCCGTGGGAGCGGCGTCCCGGGGCGTCGCCGGAAGAGTGGCGGCCGGTCCGGCGAATTCACCACTAGAATCGGCGCAGGGCCACACGGATCGCGCATTGATGAACACTGCAGCCATCGACATAGACAGCATCGTGATCGGCGCTGGCGTAGTGGGGCTCGCGGTGGCTCGGGCCCTGGCACAGAGCGGACGCGAGGTATTCGTGCTGGAGGCCGAAGAGCGTGCCGGCGAAGGCGTGTCCAGCCGCAACTCGGGCGTGATACATGCCGGCATCTACTACGCCGAAGGATCATTGAAGGCGCAGCTCTGTGTGCGCGGACGCCGGTTGCTATACGAATTCTGTGCACGTCGTGGCGTTACCCACAGGCGCACCGGAAAGCTCGTAGTTGCCACCAGCGAGGCACAGCGCGCAACGCTGGCGGCGCTGCTGCCCCGCGCCATTGCCAATGGCGTCGATGGTCTGACCTGGCTGGAAGCGGACGCCGCCCACGCTCTGGAACCTGCACTGCATTGCGTCGCTGCGATCGAATCGGCCGAGACCGGCATCGTCGATGTGCCCGAACTGGTGATGGCACTGATCGGCGAGCTGGAACAGGCCGGCGGCCGCGTGCTGTGCCAAAACGCGGTGGTCGGCGTGGTCTGCGAAAGCGGAATTTTTCGCGTCGATACCGCGGGCGGCGATCAGGTGCGTTGCCGTCACCTGATCAATGCCGCCGGCCTGCAATCCACCCAGGTTGCGCGCAGCATCATCGGACTGGATCCGGTACATGTGCCGCGCCAGTATTACGCTTCGGGTCACTACTACGGATTGCGCGGCCGCTCGCCGTTCACGCGCTTGATCTATCCGGTGCCGCAATCGGCGGGCCTGGGCGTGCACCTCGGTTTCGATCGCGCCGGCCATTGTCACTTCGGTCCGGATGTGCGCTGGATCGAACAACCCGACTACCGCTTCGACGACAGTCAGCGCGCCCGATTCGTCGCGTCGATCCGGCAATGGTGGCCGGCGCTGCGCGAAGAGGACCTCAGCCCAGACTTCGTAGGCGTGCGCCCCAAACTGGTCGGCCCTGGCGCCCCCAGCGGCGACTTCGTGCTGCAAGGCCCCGAAGTCCACGGCATCCCGCACCTGGTCAATCTGTTCGGTATCGAATCACCCGGCCTGACTTCCAGCCTCGCTATCGGCGAGGCGGTGCTGCGCAAGCTCGTTGCGTGATGCCGCGGATCGGATGCCGTTGGATAAGCAAACGATCGTCGCCGCATTTGGCGTCAACCCGCACGTGTGATTCGCTACGACGCTTACCGGACGCCCAAGAGCGGATACCGATGCGCCGACAGCGGCGATGCTGTCTGCAGCAAGGCAATCACGACGGCTAAGCCCGACGCAGCAAACACGGTGACGCCATGCCCAGCGTCAAATTTCCTCAGGGTGATTCAAATCCATCGGCAAACAGGTCACGAGCACGGCTGCCGAAGACAACGTAGCTGCTGCCCGCGTTTCCGTGATCGCCTGGACGTGCCCCGGTGGCATTGACGATGACATCGGACTGCTGATCGCCATTGACGTCGCCCACTCCGGCGACAGCCCCTCCAGTTTTGCCGAGGCCGACCACGCCATCCAGCCGGGTACCGTTTTCACCATTCAAGCTATTGAGGTCCAGCGTAACGATATCCTGCAAGCCGGCCCCCCCGAATACCAGGTACGCCGCTCCGGGGGCGTTTACAAGGATGTCATCAGTCCTCGCCCTGTAGGCGCCCACGATCAGATCGTCCATCCCATCGCCATTGACGTCACCCGCAGCCGCGACCGAGCAACCGCTGTTGTCGTCCGCTGACTCGCCTTCCAGTACGAGCCCGGTTCCGGCCTGGAGTTGACTCAGTTCCAGCACCGGGCTGAATGCGGCGGCACCGGTTCTACCATACACAACGTAGCTGGTACCCGCGCGGAACAGGCCACGAGGATCGCTCCAGCGCGCGCCAATAATCAGATCGTCGACTCCATCATGGTTGACGTCGCCAGCTGCTGCAACAGCGCCACCGCTAATGTCTTCGGCGGATACGCCATCGATTCGGAAACCGTTGCTGCCGTTGAGCTCGCTGAGTCCCATGACGCTGGCAAATACGTGGCTGCTTGCGTGACCGAAGACGACATAGCTGCTTCCCGCATTCGTTCGTCCCACGGGATCCGCCCATGGAGCGCCGATGAGCAGATCGTCAAACCCATCGCCATTTACGTCGCCAGCGGCGGCAATCGAGTAACCACTCACATCGTTATTGACGACGCCATCCAATCGGAAGCCATTGCTGCCATTCAGGCCACTGAGCGCCAAAACCGACGAAAACGCCGCCGATCCCCCGGTTCTGCCGAAGACTACATAACTGCTACCAGTATGGCGGTGTGCGTATATCGATCCCACCGCGATATCGGCCACACCATCGCCGTTGATATCGCCCGCGCCCGCGACGGTGACCCCACTTTGGTCGTTGTAAGCGGCGCCTTCGAGTCGGAATCCGTCAGAACCATTCAAGTCTCCGAGGTTGAAGCTTGACGCAAAACCAACACCCGACCGGCCGAAAACGACATAGGCCCTACCTGCGTCCTCGAGATTGAAGCCTCCATCGGCGAGACGGGCGCCGATGATCAGGTCGTCGATGCCATCGTCATTGACATCGCCCGCAGCCGCGAGTGCTCGACCACTTTGATCTTGGGAAGCGACACCATCGAGACGAAATCCATTGCTGCCATTCAACGCACCAAGTTCAAGGGTGCTGGTATGACTGGCGGCCCCGAACACGACATAGCTGCTGCCAGCAGCGCTATTACCGAGGGGGTCGGCGAAGGGAGCGCTCAAAAACACATCGCCCATCCCGTCGCCATTGACGTCGCCTGCGGCGCTGACGGCATATCCACTGAAGTCCCCTTGGGCGACTCCGTCAATTCGAAACCCGTTCTGACCGTTCAAATCGGCCAGCGGCATCACTGCAGGAAATTGCGCCTGTGCCACGCCGCTGATCAATGCACCAGACAGCAGTGCAGCTCGAATCGCCGTTGCCAGGCGTTGATTGCGTTCGGGTCGTTTCATGGATTGCTCGCTTGATGTTCAATGGCATTCGGGGTTTCAACAGTCTTAACGGGAGCGCGACAGGGAAATTTCAGCGTTCATCGCTTCCCGCAACATCGTCGCCTACGGGCTGTTTGAAGCAACGTCGATTGCTGATCTCCTATCCTAGGACGCGAGATTCGGCGCTGAACATGATCAAATTTCTTCGATTCAGGGGCGCGTGCACAAAATGTCACCCTGCCGTTCCCCGCAGATCATCTGAACCTGCGCCACTCAAGGTGTCCTTTGCCATGATTCGTGATCAGCTAGGCCCCGCCAAACATAGCGCTGTAATGCGTCTGGATAAACGCCAGCATCCCGGCGTCGGAGGGACAGGTCTCGCCAGTCTGGGATTCAATGATCGCGGCCATGATGCGGTGCAGTTCGTTGACCTGAGACGAGTCGATCGTGGTGTTCCAGGGCAGCGGCTGCACTTCGGGAAGATCGGATGCACGCGGCGGGTCGGCATTCAGCACGCAGGAAAAATCCGGCGCCGCGGCCGAGCGTTCGGTCAGGAACGGCGTCAGGCCAAAACACAGCTGCACCGTCTTGATGATAGAGGTGTGATCAAACGGCACGAAGCCCTCGGGACGCGCCACCAGTCCTTTGCGGATGTGCGGACTGACCAGTACCGCCGGCACACGCACACCGAAACGATTGAACAGAAATCCGTGCTGGCCGGGCGGGCTTCTGGCATCGGGCGGTTTGGCGCCGTTCGGTGGCGGCACATGGTCGTAACAGCCACCGTGCTCGTCGTAGGTGATGATGAGCAGGGTGTCGTTGAACACCGGAGAAGACTTGATCGCGTTGTAGACCTGCGCAATCAGCGCCTCGCCGGGGCGAATGTCCTGTGGCGGATGCTGATCGTTCTGCCCTTCGCCGCCGTACTGCGGTTCGAGAAACGCATAACTCGGAAGGTTGCCGCCCTTGCAGCGTTGGTAAAACGCATCCAGCGTGTCGAAGTTGGCATCGAAGCGCTTATCGTGCAGCTGCGTCATCGCGAGGCGCGTCAGCGAGAAATGATCGCCATCGAATGCACCCGTCGCGTCCGACGACCCCGGTTTGGTGCCGGGGCGCATCAGATTGTTGCCGAAGATACCCCAGCTCAGCTGAGTGTTGCCGGCATCGATGGCATCCTGGATCTGGTTGTAGATCGTCTTCGCATCGCAGAATGTATTCGGCGAATTGTTGACGTTGCCGCCGGAAGTTGCCGCATGCGCGAACGACCGATTGGGCAGGGTCTGACTGGGCACCGGACAGTGATAGTGATCGCAGACCGCGAAGCCGCGTGCCAGTTCACTGAGCACCGGCGTCTGCTCGGGCGTATAGCACGTCATGATGCGGCGCGGGTCGCCGGGCACATCGCCAAAGCTGTAGGCGCCATAAAGCATCGCGTTCTGATAGTTCTGCACGAAACCGGTATTGATCGGCGTCGGCGGGAACAGCGCATTCACTTCATAGCGCTGGAACAGCTGATGACTGGTATCGGCATAGCCCTCGCCCGGATCGGGATTGGGCAACGAGAAATCCACGGGATTGGCAACCGGTTTGCCGAAGCGCAATTTGGCTTGGCCGTTCTTGTCGACAGGAACCTTTTCGATAAAAGGCACGCCATCGCTGTCGATATTGTCCAGCGGATTCCATAGATCCCAGGTCAGGCCCTCGAACGCCTGTCCGTCCGGCGTACGCCGGTCTTCGTACAACCAGCCGAGGAGGTTGTCGAAGGATCGATTCTCCAGCATCAGCACCACGATGTGCTTGATCTTCTGCTGCAGCAGCGCGGGGTTGGATTTGAGGCTCTGATTCATGGTCAGCCTGTGCGTTGAACGTTACGAACGTGACATTGGCTTCCTGCTTGCGCACAACAGTAAGCGGCGCGAATCAACGAACCTGACATACACCGGTCACTGATTCATCACACCATGCCGTCAAACTGAACGGAAGATAATGACCCCTTCGCGAATGGCTTTTACGGCAACGCCGAGTTTTGTACAACAGCGTTAGGGAAGCTCTGAACGAGTCACTACCTTGTCTTCGTCACACAGCATATTTTCGCCACACCCCCCAAAAACCTGCGGTTTTTCGCCCCTGACTCAAGGGCTATCGCGGCTCCGGACTTGTTCAGAGGTTTCTTAGAACGGGGCTGGATATATTCGACAGGTATTTCGCCATCAACACCCCGCGACCACATCAAAACCCACTTCAGCGACGCCGCCAGGACGCCGATGGAGGCCGGCTATCGGCCTGCATCATCAGCTTCAATGAAGCCGATCGCATAGGCGAATGCCTGGCCTCGCTGCAGTTTTGCGACGACATCGTGGTGGTCGATTCATACTCCAACGATGCCACCCGCGAAATCGCCACTGCCATGGGCGCCAGAGTGTTGCTGCGGCGCTTCGATGGCTTTCGCAGCCAGAAGCAGTTCGCCATCGAGCAGGCCAGGCACGACTGGGTACTGTGCCTGGATGCTGATGAACGGGTCAGCGATGCGTTGCGTGACGCCATAGAGTCGTTGCCGTTGGACGGGCAACGTGATGCATGCGGCTATCGTTTTGCACGCTGCAGCTATTACTTCGGCAGGTTTCTGCGCCATGGCAATGCCTATCCCGACCGGGTGCTGCGCCTGTTCGATCGCCGTCGCGGCGGCTGGCGTGGCGATCGCGAGATCCATGAATCGGTCAGTGTCGATGGCGGCGTGGGCCGCTTGCCGGGGGATTTGCTGCACTACCCGTTTCGTTCATTCGCGCATCAACTGCGCAAGAGCGAGCAGTACGCGCGCATGATGGCCGACTACGAGCATTCCCGCGGCCACAAGGCGTCTTTGCTGCGTCTGCTGCTTTCTCCGGTGTGGCGATTTCTGCGCGGCTACTTACTGCGTCTGGGTTTTCTCGATGGCTGGCGGGGCCTGATCTACGCCTTTGTCAGCGCCAACTATGTGCGACAGAAATCGATCATGCTGTGGATGCTGCAGCATGGGCAGGCGATAGAGTCTCCTGCGCATGCACCTCGCGCAGTCGAAACGAACCAGAGCGTTGCATCCGAAAACCCGATGAAGGATGCATCGACTGCGGACATCGGGGCGTTCGACATGCGCGGCCGTTCCGCCTAAGGAATCTCTGAACAAGTCCGGAGCCGCGATAGCCCCCTGAGTCAGGGGGCGAAAAACCGCAGGTTTTTCAGGGTGTGGCAAGCATTAAGCTGTAGATCGAAGTTGAAGTGATGACTTATTCAGAGCTTCCCTAAATGACGTCCTACCGCACTACCGTCGCCACGATGCTCTTGAACAACGCATTGACGAAGGGCGCCGAGCGCGGGTCGCCATAGGCGCCGGCGGTGAACACTACGGTCATGTCCAGATCGGGCACCACGAACACGCGCTGTCCACCATTGCCGAAGGCCGCACTCCAGGGCAGCGGCCGGTTCTTCCACTGTACCGAACCCGCCCACCAGTGATAGCCATACTGCAGATCGGCAATGCCGGTGCTGAGGCGTGGCTGCATCGTCGCGGCAATCCACTCGGCCGGAACGATCTGGCGACCCTGCCACCGGCCCTGGTTCAACATCAGGCGGCCGAACTTTGCCATATCGCGCGGGCGCATGCGCAGGCCGTTGAAGGCCATGGGGCGCCCGTGCAAATCGCCGATCCACTGCCAGTCGCGAATACCCAGCGGCTCGAACAGATGCTGGCGCGCGAAGTCCGTGAACCTGGTCTGCGTAGTCCGCGCTACCACCTCGGCGAGCAGAGCGGTGCCGCCGCCGTTGTAGTTGAAGCGCTCGCCAGCAGGCAGCGCGATCGGATGACGAAGCACATAACGATAGGGTGCACGCTTCCAGAACAGACGAAGCTCATCGTCGCGACCCGCACCGCCCTCGCTCCACCGCAGTCCGCTGCTCATGGTCAGCAGATGCTGCAGCGTAATCGCCCGATGTGCGGATGTCGCCTGCGCGGAGTACTCGGGAAAGAAGTCCAGCACGGGAGTGGATAGCGCGGAGATTTTCCTCTGCGCCTGAGCGATGCCGATCAGCAAACCGATGACGCTCTTGCCGACCGAACGCGTGTCGTGCAACACCTCGGGGCCGAACGCACGTCGGCGCGCGATCAGGCTGTATACCGATTTATCCTTGCCAGTGCGATACAGCTCGGCAACCAGAAAGCCATGTCGTTCGATAATGATGCTGTGCAGATTCGCCTCGCTGTCCATTGCGGCATCAAGCAGGGTTCGCGTCTGCGCCACATCGAATCCCGAGTCCTGCAGCGCACGCACCTGCCAGCCATCATCGGTAACGCCCGGAACCGCGTACGCGCTTTCGACGGTCTGCGCGATGCACGGCATACCGATCGCCGAAAAAGCCAGGAGTGTGGCAGCGGCAAACGCGCGCCTGCCGGACAATATGACTATGGCCATCAAAATGAACTCCGGAATGGGTGGAGGTAACTGTCCCGTTGGGACCGTCGCAACAATCACCAGCCAAAGCCGCAACGCAGGATGCGTGCCAGCAGCCAACGCCTGCGATCATCGGTTGCGTCCTGCCGGATCGATGCATGGAGTCCATATCCGGACAGCGTGCCGCAGAATGGGACACCGGAATCGAACACCTGCCTGCCTGATATTTTTCCCCGTAACAACCGAGCATCTGCAAGGGCGCACGTGGACTGGTTCGATATCGGAAATGCCGCTGGGCCCAGCCATAGCCGTATGCCGGGCAGATAGTCCCCCGATCGCTCTGCTGCTTGGGCAAACAGGGCATGGTCGCGGCCAAATACTCCGCGTGCTGTCCGCTGCCCGCGCTCAACTCGATTGCATGTCGGCGCTGTTCAAGTGCGGCTTGAGCACCGCCAGAACAGGATTGCGATTGCGCTCGCAGGCGGGGGTGAGAGGCGTGTCGGTCATGTTGGCGGCGTGCTGCAAATCGTTGGCGTCCTCAATGCGGTAGAACGTACAAACATCGCTTCCGCCAACAGCGATGATGCGCCTGCCTTCCTTCATCGAGGAGACCGCCATGACCCGTTACTACGTTCGCATCGAAGATATCTCGCTGGCACGCGGTAGCGAACCAGCGTTTGCCTGGACCGGAAATGCACCGCAGCACCTGGCACAAACCCTGGAACGTGCGCTGCGCGAACCCGATTTCATATTGCGCTGGCGTGATGCTCAGGACGCCCCCGAGGACGTCAGCCCCGCCTGGCTCATTGACGACCCGGATGCCCGCGTCAGCGTTGATGCGCGTGCGCATCGCGTCGAAATGCTGATCACGACCAAACTGCTGCATCGAATCTGGGCACAACGTCTGAATCTGCTGATCGGCGCGCACTGGACGTTGGGCGACGTCAAATAGCGAGGCCAGAAAGTCGACCGAGGCGCAGCGATTGCATTGGCGGCGTATGCTGTGCATCAGAATCGGAGAACCGCCATGGCGGATGCAGACTGGATCGATGTGGGCGATGCGGCCGAGTTGGCACAGAGGTCGGTACAACCGGTCATGCTGGGGCGGCAGCGCGTTGCGCTTACCTGCAAGGACGGCGTATTCGGTGCCATCTCAGGGGTCTGCAATCATGTCGGCGGGCCACTGGGCGAAGGTCATCTGGACGGCGAGTACGTGGTCTGCCCCTGGCATTACTACAAGTTCCATTGCCGCACCGGCCAGGGCGAGCCCGGCTACGAAGCCGATGCGGTGCCCGCCTATGAAGTGAAGCAGCAGGCAGGGCGTGTGCTGGTGAAATCAGTGGCGATCAGCAAACGCAGCCGTCTGCCGCACGACCCGCATCCGTTGGCTCGCGAACCGGTGCGGGCGCCGGGCCCAGTGCGGGTGCTGGGCATATCGACCACGGTGATGACCAAGGATCAGCCGCGCTACAGCACCTCCGAGGACCTACTCGATGCCGCGCTCAAGCACGCCGCGCAATCGCTGGGCTGCGAGACGCAAACGATACGGCTGCGCGAACTTGCCTTCCGCGCCTGCGAAGGCTTCTATTCCAAATCAGCGCGCGCCTGCACCTGGCCCTGCTCGATCACCCAGATGGACGCCGACGACCAGATGGAGAGAGTCTACGAAGGCGTGGTGCATTGGGCCGATGTGATTCTCGTCGCCACACCGATCCGCTGGGGTGCGGCCAGCAATCTTTATTTCAAGATGGTCGAACGCATGAATTGCATCCAGAACCAGGAAACCATCGCCAACCGTCATCTGCTGAAAAACAAGGTTGCCAGTTTCATCATCACCGGTGGTCAGGATGGCATCCAGGCGGTCGCCGGGCAGATGATGGGGTTCTTCTCGGAAATCGGCTGCCAGTTTCCGCAGTTTCCCTACATCGCACATTCGCGTGGCTGGAGCGCCGAGGACATGGAAAACAATATGCGCGCGGTGCAGGGCTCCAAGGCCTTGCACGTAAGCGCGGGCGCGCTCGCAGAACGCTGTGTGAGCATGTCCAGGCTGATGCTCGGCGGCGCACTCGATGGGCAGCCCTTTGCGCGCGCGGGCCGAAAAGCGCACCGGCTGGACGATGCAGACGGCGACACCACATCGCCGTCGTAGCGCGGGTTTGCGTCGATAGCAACCGGCCTGTAGGGCAAGCCTGGCTTGCCATCTCAACGTTGATGCAGCGTCGAGATGGCAGGCGGTACGCCTGCCCTACAGAGTCGTGCTTAAGGTACTGACCTTGGGCTCGCTCCGCTCTACCAATGCCGAAGCAACGCCCACCGATCAGGGTGCGGTCAGTATGCCGGGCTTGATCATGATCTCGAAGTGAATGCGCCCGTCCTGCTGCCGAAGAGAGACTAGGTCGGGTATGACTTTCTCATCGGCCTCCACCATGGAACGCATCAGCTGCGATACGGCGGCGTTGCTGGCGGCGTTGCCTTTGAGCTGCACGTGATTGTCGTTGACGATCACCTGGACAATCATCACATTGCCATTGCCTAGCGCCAGCAGACGTTTTCGAATCACCTCTTCGCTGGCGAATTCCACCTCGGCAGCCCGCGCCAGTTCGAGCGCGCGCCGTTCCTGATCGGCGAGCTCACGCGCGCGCTGCTGGGCGCGCTTCTGTTCGTTGGCTCTGGCCTGCGCACGCTGCTCCGGGGTGCGGCGCTCGTCCGCGCGTTTGCGCCTTACTTCGTCTTGATCGGGCATCAGCGGCAGCTGATCCGGTCGCGGCACTTCCATGGTTTTGGCTTCGGCATCGGGCGTGGACTGCGGACGCCAGGCGATGCGATAGGCGACATCGGGGATGCGCAGACCAAAGTTTATGCTGCCCAGGTGCGACAGCCGCAACCAGGTGGGAGGACAGTGCGCTTCGTCCGATGCCGGTCCCACCAGGACACTGGCATTGGCGCCGTTGTCATTTGCACGCTCGGCATTCACTTCCCAGGCGCGCAAGCAGATCTCCTCGCCCAGGTAATTACCGACCTTCACCACCACTTCGCGGCCGCCTTTGTTCGTCCAGGGGAAACGGTTGACCTCGAAGGTATAGACCGCCTGCAGCGCGGCGTCTGCAGAAACCGGACGCGCCGTCCAGCGGCGCCACGTGGTCTTGTCAACGTACTCAGGCCCGAAGCGGATACCCTCGTAGATGACGAGCTCGCCCGAAACCTCGCGGGTTTCGCCGACAACGATGTCGCCAGCGCGATTCCTGCTGACGAATACCCCTTCTCTGCGCAACGAATGCAGCCAGCGGCCGCTGCAGGTGTAATCCTTGTCCCGCGTCAGTGTCAGCGTACCGCCATGCGGCCAACCCTGGTTGTAGGTCATCACATGTTCCCGGTGCTCGGGCAGGCCGCGTTCGTTCAGCGCGAAGCGCAGCTCCAGCGAACTGCCGTCCTCGGCCTGCGTCACGACCACGCTGTGCTCGAACCATGGACGACCCCCTTGTTCCCAGGCTGGGCTACCCTGCAACAATCGGGGCACCGTCTCATCGACGCCGTCGTAACTGCCGGTCAGATCCGGACAACCGCCCCTGCTGCCGGTAAACAGCCTGGGTGCAGACCACTTCTTGGGGTAGTCGGGCGCGCCGAAGCCGGGCAGTACCCAGTAGACGAATGCGCCGATCAGCAAGAACGGCAGCGCGATCAACACGCGGCCGCTGTTCGACATCGAGGGTGGTTGCGATGCGGATTTTCTGTAGGTCATTGTGGCCCGACGTAGCGACTTTGAGATGAGGCTTCAACAGTAGCCGAACTGCGTGCCGTCCATGCCCCGATAGCAGGGCGTGGAAGCCGGATCATCGAAGTGCGGCGGTGTTGCGGCAACCCAGTGCTCAAGCTAGCGCCGCACCTGTGCAGCGCAGCGACTTCGCCAGCGAGTAGTGGATTCTGCTGCTTCAAGGACAGCTTGCCGGCGCCTGATCGCGCCTGATTGCTTTTAACCAGGCCGGTGGCCTGCCGCTAACGCGCCTCAAACATCACGCCGCGGTTATGTTGGCGTTCCGGACCGTTGACGTAGACATGCGGCAGCGCATCGGTGTCGGTCCATTGCGCGCCGGTCTGCAGTTGGTGGTGCAGATGCGGCGCACTGGAGTCACCGGAGTTGCCGAGCAGGCCCAGCCGCTGGCCTTGCACTACGCGATCACCGACCTTGACGCGCAACGAACCTTTCTGAAAATGCGCCAGCATGCTGAACTCGCCATTGCCATGGTCGATGACGCAGTGGTTGCCGGGGTCGCCACCTTGAGGAAATTCGGCGACGAAATATTGAGGGTCGGAGACACCGGTGACCGGCTGGTCGGGACGATCTGCACGTGCGATCACCACTTCGCCCGCCGCTGGCGCCAGCACCAGCCGGCCCCATCCCGCCATTGCCTTGGGCGCGTCGCCTTTGCCGACCATGGGCGCGTAGCGATCGGTCAGCCCCATGGCATCGATAGCGAACATGCCGCTGCGATTGCGGTGTCCGTCATTCCAGGCACCGCCCTGGGTAATCACGCCGCAGCCCAGGAAGGGGAATTTCAGTTCGGTGCGCTGCACATAGGTATCGATCGGAATCTCGAGCGCGATGCGCTCCAGCGCACCGTTGCCGCTGAGCGATTGGATTTCACAGCGCACACGATCCACCGCCAACGCGGTCGCCGCCGCATCGGCGATCTGAAAGGCCGCCACTCTATAGACGTCCTGCGTTGGCGATGCGGCGACCGACGGAATGAGATTCAACGCGGCAACCGACCCCGGATAACGCGTGATCCGCACCGATGCGCCACGCGACAGATACTCAAGCGACAACTGCTGCAGATCCGGAATCTGAGGTTGCGACGAATGCAAAACCAGAAAGAAGGTCCAGTACTCGCGCTGCAGCCGGTTCTGATCATCGCTGCGCTTGAACACGCGCCCGGGTAGAACGCTCATCACCAAGCCGGCGCTGCCAGCCGACACGCCGTGCTCCTTGGCGTCGACTACAGCCGCTATGGCGGTTGCCGTGCAAGCTGCGCCCAACACCAGAAACTGCCGACGATCGATCATGAGATGCCCTGCGCTGAGACCGGCTCACAGCCTAGCGCGCGCATGCTTTCGCACATGAGCCATTGGTCCTGGCTGATCCAAGGATCCTCTGAACGTGTCCGGAGCCGCGACAGCCCCTGAGTCAGGGCGTGGCACGCGCACCCGCGTTTCTTCGATTGCAAAGACAGGCACGGTCATGGTGCGCGGCGACCAGTCGCGCGCTCCAACCGGGCCTATTCCGACGACCCGATCGTCATCGTGCACAGAGCAAGGAGCCCTTCATGCGTCTCTCTAACATTTTTTACAGCGCTATCGTGTTGTTGCTGATCCATACGCCAGCCGATGCAGCGTTGTGGTCTTCCACCAATGCAGTCGCCACGCCAGGTGTGGCGACAACCATGACCGTCAGCCTGACCGGCGATCAGCAAACCACCGACGCCCAGGTCGATATCGCGATTCCCATCGGCATTACCACTGTGTCCGCTACTGCGCGCAATGGCGCCCTCTGCGTGGTTTTCCCAGGCACCAGCACCAGACCCGATGTGGTGCGCGTTCTATCGCCGACCGGGACCAGCCCGCTGCCGTCGGCAGCGACGCCCCTGTGCGACATCCGGATCACCGCGCGAACTTCCGCCAGTAGCGGGCGTTTCATCATGTTCCACGATGAGTGCGCCAGCCTGGCCGCGGCGGGCACCAGTGCAATGCGCTGCGAGCTGGATACCGGATACCTCACGATCAGGCGTTGAGCAATCTTTCGCGACGTCAACGCTCCGGCTCGACGCGCGCAGCGTCAGTGCCCGTATCACCGATAATGATGCGGGCACCACGTTGATACGTCCAGTACGACCAGGCCCAGTTGATCAACACGCTGATGCGATTGCGAAACCCGATCAGGAAGAAGATATGCGCGACCAGCCAGAACCACCAGGCGAATATCCCCGAGAAACGCACGCGCCCGAACTCGACGACAGCGGCCATGCGGCCAATGGTGGCAAGATTGCCGAAGTCGCGATAACGAAATGTGCTGCCGGGTTTTCCGCGCAGGCGTTCTTTGATCACCCTGGCGACGTGGTTGCCCATCTGTTTCGCGGCCGGCGCGACACCGGGCACCGCGCGTTCATTGCTGTCGGTGACGCTGGCCAGATCGCCAGCGACAAAGACTTCCGCATGGCCGGGCACCGAGAGATCCGGCGCCACGCGCACGCGACCGGCGCGATCCATCGCGACACCGAGTTGCTGCCCCAACGGCGATGCCGCGACACCCGCCGCCCACAGCACAGTGCGGCTGGCGATGCGCTCGCTTCCAAGATCGATGCCGGCCGCGTCAATTGCGGTCACCGGATTACCGGTATGCACGGTGACGCCGAGTTGTTCCAGTTGCCTGCGTGCGCTTTGTGACAACGGCTCGGGCATCGATGCCAACACCCGGGGCCCGGCCTCGACCAGATGAATCTGCGCACTGCGAGGATCGGCATGGCGAAACTCGCGCGGCAGGGTATGACGGGCGATCTCGGCCAGCGTGCCGGCCAATTCGACGCCGGTGGGGCCGCCGCCAATGACGACGAAGTTCAGCCATTCGGCGCGCCGTTGGGGATCGCTTTCGCGTTCCGCAGCCTCGAACGCGCACAGGATGCGACGGCGCATCTCGAACGCATCTTCCAGCGTCTTCAAGCCCGGCGCGTGCGTTGCCCAATCGTCATGGCCAAAATAGGAATGCGTGGCGCCGACCGCAACTACCAGATAGTCGTAGCGCAGATCGCCCTCGGCACAGCGCACTTTGCGCGCCGACATGTCGATCTCGCGCACCTCGTCCAGGCGTACCGTGACATTGCGCTGACCCTTCAGGATATGACGCAGCGGCGCGGCGATATCCGGCGCCGACAATCCGGCCGTGGCCACCTGGTACAGCAGTGGCTGGAACAAATGGTGATTGGTGCGATCCACCAGAGTGATGCGTACCGGCGCCGAGGCCAGTGCCCGTGTCGCCCATAGACCGGCGAAACCGCCGCCGAGAATCAAGACATGAGGTAAAACTTTATCGTTCATCCGCCACCGCTCCGCTGCCTTCAGCGAAGCGGCATTGTTTCATGGCGGCGTAGGTTGCAGACACCAAATCCGGCCGGCGTATCGAGGCATTACTCTGGCGGCGACCAGGGATCGTAGGTGCCGAAATCCCAGTCGTTACCCTCGGGATCGCGGGCGTTGTACGAACGTCCCGGATATCCGACATTGTCATGCGGCTCGGTGACGATGTCGGCACCTGCCGCCTTGGCGCGTGCATAGTGCGCATCGGGATCGTCGATCACCGCACAGACGCACATGGTGATGCCGCCGGCCTCGGCCGGTGTCTTGAAGCGATAGCGCTGCTGCGCCTCACCCGGCACCGCCGAGCTCAGCATGATCATGCTGTCGCCTAAAGTCAGCTGCGCATGCTGGACGATGGCCGGGTTGTTGTCGTCCAAATACAACGCGTGGCGCTCGAAGCCGAAGGCCTGGCAGAGGAATTCGATGGCGGCGGGTGCATCTTTATAGCGCAGGCAGGGAATCAGGATCGGACGTTTGGACATGGCGTACTCCGTGGGTTGCGGATGGTCAGATTGACGAATCCGTCTCCGCGCGTATTGGATGAAACGCACCTAGCTTTCGATCAGACCGCCGCCGTTCTCCAGCGAATTCGCGATGAACCGGCTGGGCGTCATTCCGGCGAACTCACCGAACTCGCGGATCAGATGCGACTGGTCGCAGTAACCGGCAGACTGCGCCAGCGCCGCCCAATCCGGCACGGAATGCGCCGCCAGCGATCGCATCAGACCCTGGAAGCGCAGCAGCCGGCGAAAGCTGCGCGGCCCCACACCCACCGCATCGCGTACTCGATCCGCCAGATGCTTGCGGCTATAGCCGATGGCATCACCAACTGCGCTGATATCCAGATCGCTGCGTGTACGCAGCAGATGCAGTGCCTGCATCTGGCGCCGATCCAGCGCCGCGGTTTCGGCAAAACGCCGCGTCAATGCCGCTTCAAGCAGTGCAATGCGCGCATTCAGCGAATCGGCGTCGGCAAGGACCGTCGTCAACCCTTCGCTGCGTCGGCCAAGCAGATCGTGCAGCGGAATCACCTTGTCGATCAGTTCGTGCATCGGCAAGCCCAGCAAGCGCCGCAACGTCGACAACGGCAACTCGACCTGCATACCGCGCTGCATCCCGGACGACCGCGACAACGCCGGCCGCAGATGCACACCGGCAACAAAGCCCTCGCCACTGTGCAGCGTGATCTCGCGCCCATCACCACCGACGATAGAAACCGGCTCGCCCAGGTTGATGATCAGCACACCCTCGGCATGCGGCAATTCGCGGCGCGAGCTGAATCCCGGCGTGCGTTCGCTATAGTCGCAATAGCCCGACACCAGCCCCGAAAAACCCGGCGCCGCCCGCAGCCGTGTCATCGACCAGGCATTCACGCCATCGTCGTGATGGACTTCGGCATAGACGCGGGCACGCAGTTCCGGGGTCATGGGGCTAGGCTAGCGCTGCCGGGTGATGGCGTCGACAGCGTCGACGTACCGGCAGTGTCTCGGTTTGAAACGCCGACGATGAAACCCTTCTCCCGCTTGCGGGAGAAGGTGGCCCGCAGGGCCGGATGAGGGAAACGTTCGATAGTGCCGGGGGTTGTCGCGTCACTGTTCGCAAACCCCGGGCGTACTCGCAGGTTTCCCTCACCTTAGTCCTCTCCCGCGAGCGGGAGAGGAGATCACGCTCACCGCCAGCCTACGCCGTCCCCAACCAATGGCACATAGGATAAACAGTCGCCAAGTTCAGCATAGGCAGGCAGACCCGCTGGCACCGATCGCGGTCTACACTGGGCTGCGGCCCGGTGACCGGCGCGTACGCACGATGTTTCGATGCGGCTCATTCAGGAGTGCACAACATGCGGCGGCCCCACTCGTCAGCCCTCGCGACACTGATCCGCAGTTGGGCATTCACCGCTTTGGCGTGTGCCTGGTCGGCACACGCAATTGTTGATCCGATCGCTGCCCCGGTCGTATGGGATGCACCCAACTGGTCGCAGGCAGAGGCAGTCCGCCTCGCCGGTAGTCCGGCAAGTCAAGCGCTCGCCGCCGAATTGCGCGTGACGCTGCAGACGGCGCCCGACGCCATAATCGCAAAGATCGACCAGCTGATGACGCACGATGCGCAGCCCTGGCCAGTGCGCGAGTCGGCATTGCTGGCATTTGTCGGCGCACTCGGCGATTTGCGTCGCGAACAGGTGCCCGCCGAACTGATGGCAAGACTCAGCGCCTGGCAGGCGCGCACATTGGTGCCCCACGAAGAGATGGCGACGCTGGGTGCCGCGCTGTTTCCGATTGCCGCCCGCGCGCAGGGTCTGGAAAATCGTTGGCGCCGCGATGAAGCGCGCACATTCGGCGCGGAACTACTGAACCAGGGTGCCGACGTGTTTCTGGTGCAGTGGTCGAACCAGACCGATGCTGCGGCACGCGCCGGTTTGCTCGATGCAGTGGATCAGACGACCCGCGATCAATTGCGCAGTCTGTTCAACTTCGCGCATCGCGAAGCCAAGTCGTCGCAGGATTTTCGTGTTCCGGCCGGGCGAGCGGCTCTGGCCTTGCGTGATGTCGAAGCCATCTCAACGATGATCGCCATCGGTACCGGCGCGGAAACACGACTGCTTCTGGAGGCAGCAGCGCAGCAGTTGGATGTCGTCGAAATGACCAGGGTTCTGGCCGAGCTGCGGCGCAAATCGGCCAAGCCGCAGCTGGCGCTGGCGATCGGCGTGTGGTCGCGGGCCCTGGCCGGGCAACCCAAGGCGGAGACGCTGCTTCTGGGTCTGCTCGATGATGCCGAACTTGGCAGCAGTGCGGCACTGGCGCTGGCGCTGCGGCCTTCGTCCGGCACGCTGGCCAAACTGCACGCGCGCGCCGCCACACCGGACGACTCCCTGGGTGCCAGACGCGCGCGACTGGCGCTGCAACCCGATCTGGTTTCGGAGATGCCGCGATGAGTCGACCCTTCGCGCGGATAGCACTCGCAACGGCCATCTGCATGGCCGCATCGACTCAGGCACAGCAACGCATCGTGCAGTGGTCGCCGATCACCAATACCAATGGCGGCGATAATTTCCTGGCGCTGGGTTATGCGGTGCCGATTCCGGTCGACACGCCCTTGCCGTTCGACGGGTTTCGCAGCTACAGCGGCCTGCATGCACGTCATCAGGATCTGGCGGCGACCACCGGCCTGGTGCACGCGCATGCCGTAGGCACGACGCGTGCCGGTCGCACAGTGTGGGCGTATCGACTGGGTGATGCCGACACCACCACGGCCTTTGGTCTGGCCGAACCGGCAACACTGACCAATGGCGGCATCCACGCGCGCGAGTGGCAGACGCCCGAGGTCGTCACCGGTGTCATGGAGTTGCTGTCGTCCAAGGCCGAGGATCACGGTTTCTATCGATATCTGCTCGAAAACGTCAACATGACAGTGATCCCGGTGCTGAATGTCGACGGCTTTCTGCAGACGCAGCGCTATCCGCGCGACAGCTGGCTCGGTACCGACCCCAATGCGCCAAACGAGGCGCCACGCGATGGCCGCATGCGCCGCAAGAACATGCTGAATGTCGACGAGGTAATGACGAC
>JANMUE010000299.1:0-9773 GCA_031391205.1 Lysobacterales bacterium
GGAACCATTTTTCTGGCTGCGCGATCGCATTCTGCCGGAATTGAAGCCGGCTCCTTGACTCGAGGTGCCGTCGTGGGAGCGGCGTCCCGCCGCTCCTACATTTTCAATCGGCGCAGCGCCGGTACTCGAATGGAATGCTGAACTCCTCGCCGTCCTTGCCCCGGCCGGCGATTTTGGCGTGCAGCGCCTTGCCCTCGCGCCGATACTCGATACGCTGCGGAAAATCATGCGCGGGGTTTTCAAATCGGATCCAGTCATCGCCGCTGTCGTTTCGCTTGAATGCTGTCGCCGTCCGCCCCTGCGGCTGCGCCAGATAAGTGGGCACGCCATCGATCAGCTCGATGCGCAGAAATTCGAACTGGGTTTTGCTGCCGGCGGTGACGGTGCGACTCAATCCGATCATCAGGCCACCAGCCGCCGGCAGCCAGTATTCATCCCCCTGCGAACTGGCATCGAGGCTGCACCAGTGCCCGCTCATCCAGTCCGGGAATTTTGCGGTATCGGCGTCTTCCGCCTGGAGGCCGGGGGCGGATGTCAGTGCGATCATTGCCAGCAACAGAGTGGTGCGCATGGGTGCTCCTCAATCGGTGGGCGGCAGCTTGCCAGCGCAGGGCGCCGCGGGATTGAATAAATGCGCAAACATCGTGGCATGCTTTACTTCCCTCATCGGCTTCAAGGCCCGCTCTTGCAATACACCGAATTCGAAGCGCCCGCAGCGCTGCGTCGCCACGTCCAATGCCTCTGGCGTCTGCGCGATCCCGAACCCGCTGCACAGCCGCAGACCATCTATCCGGACGGACGCTGCGAGCTGATCGCGCATCTGGGCGCGCCGATGCGGCGCTACACCCTGGCCCAGGGCTGGAAGACGCAGGCGCGCTGTCTGTTCGCGGCTCAGCTGCGCTCGGCCATTCGACTCGCGGCAGACGGCCCGGTCGATTGCATCGGCATACGCCTGCAGCCTGCAGCGAGTGCGGTGTGTGTTGGCCGACGGTTGTCGTCGCTGGTCGACGATGTCATCGATCTCGATAGCATCGATCAGGATTTCGCTACGCACCTGTTCGACGCGGCCATCGCATCCAACACCGATTCCGAATGTACCGACCTGTGGCGTCTGCTGCAGATGCGGTTCGGCGATCTGCCATTGGATGCGCGTGTCGAATCGGCGCTGGTCACCGTCGATGCTGCACAGGGAGGGATCACGGTAGCTGCACTCGCCGCAGAAACGAACATGAGTCTGCGCAGTCTGCAGACACGTTTTCTCACCGCCGTCGGCCTCACCGTAAAAGAGTATGCCCGTGTGCAGCGCCTGCAGGCGACGCTGCGCCAGCTCGACACCGCCGCCGAATCCATTGCCCAGCTCGCTGCCGCCAGCGGCTTTTCCGACCAGGCCCACGCCACGCGCGAACTGCAGCAGTTCACCGGTCTCACACCGGCACGGTTGCGACGCGCACTGCGTGCGGAGCGTCACGGCGACGAGACATTGCGCATGGCGGCCGCATTCGTGCGCGGAAGGGGATAATTGCTGGCCTGTGCGCACGGCTCATGCCGCAAATGCCTAACGCGGCTGAAACCTCGGCATGTGCGCGATGTCCTGCTTCTTGATGGCGGCTGCCATCAATTCCGGAAACAGATCCGGCGTGGTGGCGAAGGTCGGGATGCCGAAGCTGGCGAAGGCGCTCGCATTGCTGCGATCGAACTGCGGTGCGCCGTGGTCGTCCAGTGCCAGCAGGCAGACCGCGGTGGCGCCGGAGCGGGCGATCTGCTGCGCGCGCGCCAGAAATTTGCTGTTGTCGCCACCTTCAATCAGATCGCTGATCAGTACGAACACGGTGTCGGCAGGGCGCTGCATCAGTCCCTGGCAATACGCCAGCGCCTGCGCAATATCAGTGCCACCACCCAGTTGCGTGCCGAACAGCAGTTCGACCGGATCATTGAGATGCGGGGTCATATCGACGACAGCAGTATCGAACACGACGAGATGCGTCTTTACGGCGCGGATGCTGGCCATGGTCGCCGCCAGAATGCTGGAATAGACCACCGAGCCTGCCATCGAGCCGGATTGATCGACGCAGAGAATCACATCACGCAATGCACTGCCGCGGCGACCGTAGCCGATGCGGGTTTCCGGAATGATGGTGCGGTAGTCGGTCTGGTAATGGCGCAGATTGGCGCGGATGGTGCGGTGCCAGTCGATCTCGGCATGGCGTGGGCGACGATTGCGCACGCTGCGATTGAGCGCGCCAGCGATCTGTTGCCGCAGCGGGTTGGACAGGCGCCGTTCCACATCTTCAACGAGCTTGCGCACGATCAGGCGCGCGGTGGCACGTGTCTTTGCCGGAATCAGGCCCTTCAGCGAGATCAGCGTCGCCGCGAGCTGGATCGAAGGCTCAACGCTGGCCAGCGTTTCCGGCTCCAGCAGCAGGCGCTTCATGTCCAGGCGCTCGATGGCATCGGCCTGCATCACCTGCACGACGGAACTGGGAAAGTATTCGCGGATATCCCCGAGCCAGCGCGCGACATTGGGCGCGGAGCTGCCCAGGCCGCCGCTGCGATCACTGTCGTAGAGCGCAGTCAAGCAGGCATCCATGGCGACATCGCGCGACTGCAATGCGACGCCTATGCCGTCAGCTTCGTCATCACCCAGTACCAGGCGCCAGCGGCGCGCGCGTTCCGCAGCGAGTTCGCTCATCGGATTTCCTCCAGACCGAGCCAGCGTACGAGATGTGGCACGATGTGATGTGCCTGCGTCCAATCCAGCGCGTCGGCACTCATCATCGTAGCCTTTGAAGCCAGGCCACCGACAACCGCGGCGCCGATCTGCCGGCGCTCGGGTTTGCTCATCGTCGAAAAGGATCGGCGTATCACCGGGAGCACGCTTTCAAAGGCGTCACCGGGCAGCTCCAGCAGCCAGGCATCGAGCAGAGCCAGCAAGGTCTGATCGTGCAGCAGAAACAATCCGCCATCGGCGAGCAGGCCTTCCAGCCAGCGCGCCTGCGCGGTGGCAACGCCCGGCGACAATGCCTGCGACAGCAGCAGGCCGGCTTCGACACCATCGATTGCCGAGCGGCCCAGCAGCAAGCGTACCGCGCGTCCAGCCAGCAATGGATGCGCCGCCGCCGAACGCGCCACCGCGAATAGCGCCCGTTGCCAGTCTTCCTCGATGTCGACACTGTCGCCCTGCAGTTGCCGCATCGCCTGATCGCACTGCGCCAGCTGTGGCGACAGCGCATCGGCGAGTTCATCGGAGATATTGCTGGTGGTGATCGGCAGGCCGACGCAGATGCGTTCCGCATAATGCGCCAGCAATACCGACAGCGCCGATACGTCGGTGCGGCGCACATCGCCGTAGCGCAGCACCGGGGCCAGCGTGATGGTCGCCTGCATCAGCGCCGGCAGATCGTTCGATCCGGCGGCGAGCGTATCCAGGCGCAGCGTCAGCGGCGCAACGCTGTCGGTGCAATCAGCGTGCAGTGCCTGTTGCAGAAGCTCGGCCACTGCGGCGATGGACGTTGCCTCGGCACTGGCTTCGATCAACGCGCGGTGTGCGGCGGCGGCGATGGTATTGCCGAAGCGGCCGGCCTCGATCAGCGCAACCACCAGCTCCGGCTGCCAGGTGATCTGCCAGATTTCATGAAAGGTATTCTTCGCAGCGCGGCGCGTGGCCTCCTGGAGTTGGCCCCAGTGCACGCGCAGAATGCCCAGCCTATGCAGAAGATGCGAGCGCGCCAGATCGGTTTCGTTGCGCAGATCCAGATCGAGCGTACGCTGCATGGCTTCGGGTTTCAGCCGCAGTCGCTTCTGTTCCTGCTTCAGATCTGCGGCCAGCGCTGGATCGGGCACGCTGTCGGGCACCCGCCCCATACGTTCGCCGATCAGCAGTTCGTTGGCGAGGAAGCGCATCGCGGTGTCGTCGCCCGCGCAGTAGATCGATTCGATCGCCTGAATACATTCGCTCAGCGCCGGCTGTGCATAGCCGCGCAGCGCCGCCAGCGCATCGGCAAGACGCACCGCCTCGATCACATGCGAAGAGGACACCTCGAGCTGATGGCGACGGAACACCCGCGCCGCCTCGGCGAACCAGCGCGCGCTGCCCTGGGTGGCGTGATCGTAGAGATGCCGATACCACCCGGGCGAGGCGACGCCGGCACCATAACCCGAGGCACGAGTGAGCCGGCCATACGTCCATGGCACCCAGGTGACGGACACCTTGGTTTTCGAAAGTCCCTTGAGCAAGGCGGCATCGGCACCGCTGCCCTTGCTCACATCCTCCAGCACCGGCGCATGCCAGGCGCCGCAGACCACCGCAATGCGCTGATGATCGGACTTGAGCGCGCGGCGCAGCTCCTGGCGCATATACGCTTCGCGCTGAAGATTGCGTTGCTGGCGCGCGTCCGCGGTGACGATAGCTTGCCGCAGTTCGCCCATCATCGCGCTGAGCGCAGCGAACAGCGCCGACGCCGGCGCTTCGGCATGACGGCCGGTTTCGACCAGCCTATCCCAGAGTGACTCGGCATCCGCGAAGCCGCCGAGCATGCATAGTTGCCGCCATGCAAGCTCTTCTTCATCGGGGCCGTCTGCCGGAGCTGGTGTCGTCGCGGGCGCGCTGCCATCAACTTCAGCTTCGTCGTCTGCGATGTCCAGTGGCGTGGCCGCATCGATTTCTGTCGCCGTCTTCGCCGCGTTCAACTGATGAACGAGGGGCAGGTCGATGAAGCGCACCGGCACCTGGGCGGCCAGCGCCCATTGGATGGCGACCCATTCCGGAGAGAATTCGGCGAACGGGTAGAACACCGCTGAGCTTGGCGACTCGCTGGCATAGGCCAGCAGCGCTACCGGCGGTTGCATATCGCTGCCTGCTGCCAGCGGCAGCAGCGCATCGGCCTCGGGTGGCCCCTCGATCAACACGCAATCGGGCTGCCAGCGCTCGAATTCTGCGCGCAGGCTGAGCGCCGATCCCGGGCCGTGATGGCGAATACCGAAGACGCGGTGCGGCATGGGTTTATCAGGCCTGCTGCTGATTGCAGGCGCGGTACAGATCCTTCCAGCCATCGCGTTCCTTGAGCACGGTTTCCATGTACTCGTTCCACACTACGCTGTCCTGCACCGGGTCCTTGATCACTGCGCCGATCAGGCCCGAGGCCAGATCGTGCGCGCGCAATACACCGTCGCCGAAGTGGCCGGCCAGCGACAGACCCTGATTCATCACCGAGATCGCCTCACCGGTAGACAGCACGCCGGAAGGGCTTTTCAGTTTGGTCTTGCCGTCCAGCGTCTTGCCCTCGCGCAACTCGCGGAACACCGTGACCAGGCGCAGAATTTCCTGCAACGCGGGCGGTTCCACCGGTAGCGCCAGCGCCTTGCCCTGCGCGGCCACGCGGCTGCGTACGATCTCGACTTCTTCATCGATGCTATCGGGCAGCGGCAGCACCACGGTGTTGAAGCGGCGCTTCAGCGCGCTCGACAACTCGTTTACGCCGCGGTCGCGGTCGTTGGCGCTGGCGATCACGTTGAACCCGCGCACGGCGCGAATCTCACTGTTGAGTTCGGGCACCGGCAGGGTTTTCTCGGAGAGAATGGTGATCAATGCATCCTGGGTATCGGAGGGAATGCGCGTCAATTCTTCGATGCGCACCAGTTTGCCTTCGCGCATGCCACGCGCCACCGGGCTCGCCACCAGCGCGCTTTCCGATGGGCCTTCGGCCAGAAGTTTGGCGTAGTTCCAGCCGTAGCGGATCGCCTCTTCTGCGGTGCCAGCGGTGCCCTGCACGATCAGTCGCGAGTCACCGGAAATCGCCGCAGCCAGATGCTCGGACACCCAGCTCTTCGCGGTGCCGGGTACGCCCAGCAGCAGCAAGGCGCGATCCGTCGCCAGTGTCGCCACCGCAATTTCGATCAGACGCCGATGACCCAGATACTTGGCGGAAATGGGAAGGCCCGAACCCGCCTGGCCACCGACAAGATAAGTGACCACCGCCTGTGGCGATAAATTCCAGTTGGGTGGCCGTGTCTGCTTATTGTCCTGGCCGAGTGCGTGCAACTCTTCGGCGTAGAGTTCTTCAGCGCTGGTACGCAGGTTCTCGGTCATGGCAACTCCAATGCGGCAAGAAATTCGATACGGGCCTGCAGCGTCGAGAGCAGGCCGTCAATGGCCTCCGCCGCGCGCTGCCGGGAAGGGGTGAGCGTAGTGAGATCGGACATCGGCCAGCCCTTCAGCCAATGCGCCGCAGGGGCGACGCGCAGCGCCGCAAGCTTGAGCAGCGCCACGTATTCGTAGTGGCTGTAGTCCTTGCTCATTTCGTCCATGCGGCCGGCGTCACGCGCCCATTGCATGACCGGCTGGCTCACTGAGTCTGACCACGGTGCTGGCAATGCCGCGAGCAATGACATATCGATGCTGCCGGTAGCGCGCAGACGCTGGGCGACGAACTCCGCGAAGTCGGGAAGTTCCGGCAACCGTGGTTCGACCAGTTGCTGGTAGAGCGCGTGCATCGACTTCTGCTCGCCGAGCACAGTCAACGCGCGCAGCGCATCGAAGCAGGCGTGACGCGTGGCGCCCAGCGCCAGACCGGCGCACAGCGGCTGCGCGAATTCATGCGCGGCGTATTGCTTGATCAGGTCCGCAAGTTCCAGATTCAGCCGTGCGGCCCATTGCTTCGGTGGCACCGCCGCTATGAGCTGCGCCAGATGCATTTGCCGCGGACCGACATTGTGCAGGCCGGGAATGAAGGCCTTGCCGTCGATACCGTCGCGCTCATCCTGTTTGTCGGGATCGGCTGGCAGGTCCACACGCAAGGTCTTGCGCAGCAAGGCGCGTTCCATGCGGATCAGCGGCAGTGCACGCGCGTGCAGTCGCGTAGCCAGCGCCGAGCCGGCAAGACGCGAGAGCAGGTTGGCGGCAGTCTGCCGCACTGTCTTGGCGCGATCATCGAGCGCAGTTTCCAGAAACGCCTCGTCGGCGAGACTCAGTCCCTGCTCCAGCATGCCGAGCAGAGTCGCGCGTTCTTCGGCAGGCTCGGATTTGAAACGCGCGATCAGCAGCTCGCGTGCGCTGCCGGCGTCGTCGCGACGCAGTTGCAGGAAACCCGCATGCCGCGCTGCACCGACCTCCAGTTCGAACGCCTGCATAGCATCGCGGTGTTCGCCTAAGGCCCAGCGCCAATCGGCATTCTGCACGGCCAACCATTGCACGCCACTGCAGCGGATCGATGCCAGCCAGTGTCGCCTCGCGGGCGCGTCCAGCGCCCGCAGCAAACCCGGCAGCAGCCGCAACGGAACACGCTTGCCGCGCAGCCCGACCTGAGTCAACGCTTCCTGCAGCAGTGCGCCCTCGTCGTTCGTCAACATGCGTTGCAGCAAGTAGCTGGCCTGTGTACCCAGTTCCACTCGCGGATCGGCGTCCAGCGGTGGAGCAAACTGCAGACGTGGCCGCGCAGCAGGTGTCATCGCCAATGTGCTCAGTGCAGCGGCAGCGGCGTGCGTCAGCAGTCGCTCGCCAGCGTCCAGCTCGGGCAGTCGATAATTCGTGCTGCCAAGCGTGATTTCATCGCCGACATTGGCGCTGCGTTCCGCGCCGACAACCAGCGCCTGGGTGATCCGGCTCAGCATCCGCGCCACGCTGACAACAGGCGCAGCCGCCGGCCATCCCACTCGCCAAACCAGATTGCCTCGGCGCCCGTCGTGCGCGCCAGCCATTCGTACATCGAGTGCGACGAAAGTGCAGGCATCGCTGCGCCGTGTGCTTCCGCCAGCCACCACTGACCGGTTTCGTCGCGGCCCAGGCGCGCGTTGATACAGACTGGAAACAGCCGCGTCCACGGATCAGCGCCTACGCGCTCGGCAGCATCACGCAACGTCGCGGCGATATCGCTGCCGATCGGTGCGATGCGATCCGGCACGGGCATCAGGTCGCCGGCGATGATGGTCGCGCGCAACGGTGCATGACTAGGATAGAAACCCAGCGTCAGCGCATAACTTTGGTACGCCTGTACCGCCGCCGGTAGCGGCTGATTGCCGATCGCGAAACTCAACAACATGGCCAGGCGGCCGCTGTTCCGGCCGCGCAACCAGCTGCGGCGCGTGGTCAGGCGATCGTCGTGCTCGATCGCCTCGCCCAGGCACAGCCAGGTGTCCGTCACGTGCGTGTCCGCTGCAATATCCGACTCGCGCTGCGCAGACCCCAGAAAGCGCAGCAGATCGTGCTGCTCGGGTTCGCTCAATGTGTCGTGTGTCGCGTAGGCGCGCAGTGCGAGATAGAGCTGCCCGATGCCGGCGCTGACCTGGGGCAGCCAATCCGAATTAGTGACGGCGATATGCCCGAGTTCCTGCAGGCGACGCGCCAGTCCCGGCAGCTGCGCATCATTCAGGCGTCGCGCGCGCTGCTCCCAGACTTCGGCCTTCTGCAGATTGTGCGTGGTGAATCCTTCGCGGGCGAGATCGAGCAACCACAGGCGCAAATCCTGCAGCCCTTCCTGCACCCGTTTCTCGCGCGTCGCCTCGCGCTTGGCCGCGGCTACGGCGGCCTTGGCTTCGGCCGCCGGATCATCGCGCTCGACAGCAGCGGCTTCATTCGCCTTCTTTGCCACCTTGTCGGCGCGCTTGCCCAGCCATTCTTCGACGAATTCCGGCGCAGCGGCCGCCGGCACATCCGCTGGCGACCTCGCCAACAGAAACAAAAGCCCCAGGCCATGCTTGCAGGGAAACTTACGGCTCGGGCAGGAACAGCTCGACGTGAAATCTGCCAGCGCCACCTTGGCCTGATAGGGCTGTTTGCCACTGCCCTGCAACAGGCCCCACAGCGCGCGCTCATCGCGGCCGACACTCAGCCACTTGCGTGCCGCCGCCAATGCCTCGCCTGCCTTGGCGGACGCCGCATCGGGCGCCAACGCGATCACCTGTTGCGGCGAAATCATGCGCCGACCGTCAGTAAATGAATATCCTTCGACATCGGGCCTCAGGCGAATGGAGTGAAGCGATTGTGGGGATGAAACGACGCCGGCTGCAGCAAGTACAGCCGCCATCATCAATGGCCGAGCATATCAAGCGAAAGCGACAAACCGCCATGCGGAAACACGGTCGCCGAGTCGGCGCACTTACGCGCCAACCTGTGCCAACCAGACACTATGCCCACCACAATCCGGATCATCGAACACGTTCGCGATGACGCGAAATCCGTTGGCTTCGAGCAGTGATCGATATTCGTCAGGCGCCAGGCTTGCGTGATAGAGCGGCTCGCCCTGGTAGGTGCCGATCGCCTCGCCTTGCGCCGGTCCGCTGGTAAACATCAGTGCGGAGTTGCGATCGGCGTGTTGCTTGAAGATAGGGAACATGCGGCGCTGGTCATCAGCGGCCAAGTGAAAAAAGCTGTCCCAGGCGAGCAGACCGTGGAAGGATTTGCCCAGCGTGAGGCTGCGCATATCGGCGACGTGCCATTGCTGATTCGGAAAACGCTCGCGGCAGCGGGCGATCAGCGTCGGGCTGCTGTCGATGCCGGTGACAGCGAAGCCGCGTTCGATGAGGTGCGCTGCGATCGGTTCGCCGGAACCGCAGCCGATATCGAGGATCGCCGCGTTCGGTGGAATCAGTTCGATGAAGCGATCCAGCCAGGCCTGTTCGATATGGAGGCGACTTCCGCGATCGGTGATGTAGGCAGGCGCATGCCGTTCGTAGAGATTGATGATGCGGTCGGCGGGATTGGGCATGAGCGGATGATATGGACTGTAGGAGCGGCGTGAGCCGCGATGCTCTTGCTCTGAATCTCAACCAGCAGAGCAAGA
>JANMUE010000301.1:0-1917 GCA_031391205.1 Lysobacterales bacterium
TCTTGCTCTGCCTGTCAAGCAAGAGCAAGAGCTTCGCGGCTCACGCCGCTCCCACGATGCTGCCCCTACACCTTCGGCCCACCCCGATCGTCAGCCTCGAACAGCTTCAGCAGATCCTGCTGCGCCTGCTGAGACGACGCAACCAGAGCCGCTTCGTCGTCGTAGATCAGATACTGCTGCTGCAGCATTTCCTCGTCGTGCTCGCGGAATCTGAGCGCGCGTGCAGCGGCGACTTCGGGTTCCACGCCCAGCGCTTCCATGATCTGCCGGCCCATGTCGATAGAGCTGAGAAACGTCTCGCGTGTCACTGCACTCACGCCCATGTCCATCAGCTTGAAGGCGTGCTGGCGATTACGTGCGCGCGCATAAATCCTCAGGTGCGGGAAGGCACGCTTGACCACGCGAGCGGTGCGGATGTTCGCCTCCGGGTCATCGGTAGCCAGCACAAAGATCTCGGCCTTGTCGGCATGCGCCGCACGCAGCAGTTCGGGGCGTGCCGGATCGCCGTAGTAGATCTTGTTGCCAAAGCGCCGCGAGAACTCGACCTGCTCGGCGCTGTTCTCCAGCGCAGTGAACGCAATTTTCTGCGCCCTGAGCATGCGCGCGACGATTTGACCGACACGGCCGAAGCCGGCAATGATCACCCGCGGCGTATCGTCATCGATCTGGTCGAACTCTCGAGCCGGCTTGGCCTCGGGCATGGACTTGAGCCATCGACTGGCGGCCAGGATCAGCAGCGGTGTCAGCGCCATCGACAGGCCGACCACGACCACCAGCCGATCGCGCAAAGCCGCATCAATCAGGCCGCTCTTGTGCGCCTCGGCAAACACCACGAAAGCGAACTCTCCGCCCAGCGCCAATACCGCCGCCAGCATCAGCGCGTGGCGCGCATTGAGTTCGCCCATCAGGCGACCGATACCGAACAGCAGCACCGCCTTGACCACGAGTAGACACAGCGTGGCCGCGATCAAGACATACGGCTCGCGCTGCACCAGCGACAGATCGATGCTCATACCCACTGCGATAAAGAACAGCCCCAGGAACAACCCCTTGAAGGGTTCGACATGCGATTCGAGCTCGTGCCGGAACTCGGAATCAGCCAGCAGCACCCCGGCAAGGAAGGCACCCAGGCCCATACTCAGCCCGGCCCATTGCATCAACCAGGCGGTGCTGACCACCACCAGCAGCGCGGCGGCGGAAAACACCTCGACGGTGCCGGCGCGCGCCACGATCGGAAACAGATGGCGCAGCAGTACGCGCCCTAGAAACACCACCGCGGCGATCACCGCGACCGCACGCAGCACCGACTGCCAGACGGGTTCGGGATGTTCGGCACTGGCCTGGCCGAGCAAGGGAATCGCAGCCAGCAAGGGGATGGCGATGATGTCCTGGAACAACAGGATCGCGAACGCCAGGCGACCGAACTGTGTGGTCAGCTCCTTGCGCTCGGCCAGTATCTGCAATCCCACAGCAGTGGACGACAACGCCAGTGCCAGACCGATCACCACCGCTGTCTTGATGCCGAGCGAAATCGCCGACAATGCGGCGCCGATCAGAATCGCCGACATCAGCACCTGGATACCACCGACCAGAAACACCGGTCTGCGCATGACCCAGAGCCGGGACGGCGACAGTTCCAGTCCGATGACGAAGAGCATCATCACCACGCCTAGCTCGGACACCGCCAACACCGATTCGGTGTCGCCGACCAGCTTGAGCACGCTGGGCCCGATCACCACCCCGGCGGCCAGATAGCCCAGCACCGCGCCCAGACCGAAGCGACGGAACAGCGGCACCGCGATGACAGCGGCAATCAGAAAGACGAGGACAAGTTCCAGGGCGCTATTGGCATGCATCGGGGGATTATGCACGATGCGGCTGGTAGGAGCGGCGTGAGCCGCGATTCTTGAATTTTCG
>JANMUE010000302.1:0-21553 GCA_031391205.1 Lysobacterales bacterium
TCTTGCTCTGACTATCAAGAGTAGAGCAGGAACATCGCGGCGGGACGCCGCTCCCACGACACTGCTCCCACGACGCCGCTCCCACAGGCAAGATGTTTGGAGTGCAAGCCCCCCTTGCGCTACCCTTCGCCGCCCGCCGAAACGGCGGTTCCGAGGCTGGTCCATGCCAGTCCCGACATCTTTTCAAAAATATCGGAGTCATCATGCGTAACGGCGCCATCAACATCGCCATCAAGGCTGCGCGCAACGCCGGCCAGCTGATCCTGCGGCAGCTGCCGCGCCGGGATTCGATTCCGGTCATGGAAAAGGCCAAGCATGATTTCGCCACCGAAGTCGACCGTCTGGTCGAACGCGAGATCCAGCGTGACCTCAAACGCGCGTTTCCCGATCATGCCTTCCTCGGCGAGGAGACCGGCCAGACCGGCGATTCACGCTATGTCTGGGTGGTCGATCCGCTCGATGGCACCAGCAATTTCATCCATGGCTTTCCACACTTCTCGGTGTCGGTGGCCCTGCTTGAGCGCGGCGAGCCGCTGCTGGGTGTGGTTTTCGATCCTCTGCGCGATGAGATTTTTGCTGCGGAGAAAGGCCGCGGATCGCTGCTCAATGATCGCCGCCTCCGTGTCGGCCAGCGCAAGGATCTGGACGGCGCCCTGCTCGCCACCGGCTTTGCGCCGCGCGAACGCCATAACATAGAGCCGCATCTGGCAATGGCACGCGACCTGCTGGTCAAGGCCGAAGATATACGCCGCACCGGTTCGGCAGCGCTCGATCTGGCCTACGTCGCCTGCGGCCGCTTCGATGGTTACTACGAAGCCGGCGTCAAACCCTGGGACATCGCGGCAGGCGTATTGCTGGTGCGCGAAGCCGGCGGCCAATGCACCGACTTCAAGGGTGGCAACGGATTCCTGGACAACGGCCAGATCGTCGCCGCCAACATGCATGTCGGCGATGACCTGCGCAAGACCATCGCGCCGCATCTGGCGAAGCTGAAAAACGCATAGGCTGTTGTGAGAGCTGCATTGTGGGTCCGACCTGTGGTCGGACGCTTTCGCCAGGGTGGACCGAGTCGACAAAAATGCGTCCGACCTCAGGTCGGACCCACAAAGACAGCTGCTCCCACAAATTCAACTAGTTGCTGGCAAACACCACACCATGCGGCGGCAGGCGCAGTGATTGCGCCTCAATGCCGCCCGACACCAGACCATGCCCGTTGTTGACCACGCGCATCGCCGCATCGGCGGGTATTGCCACGCGCTGTTCGCGATCCGAGAGATTGAACGCCGCCAGCATCGTGGTGTCGCCTAGTCGGCGCGACAACAGCAGCACCGGCTCGGCGCTTTCCAGCACCTCGACATCGCCCCAGATCAACGCCGGATGCTGTTTACGCCAACGCAGAAAACTGCGGAAGCGTGACAGCGGCGAATCCGTGAGCGCATCCTGCTCGGCTACACTCAGCCCGCGATGCGCGTCAGGAATCGGCAACCAGGGTTTGCCGGCGCTGAATCCGGCATTGTCCGAAGCATCCCAGAGCATGGGCGTGCGACAACCATCGCGACCTTTGAACGTCGGCCAGAACGCGATGCCGTACGGATCCTGCAACATCTCGAACGGCAGCTCGGCCTCGGTCAGGCCCAGTTCCTCGCCTTGATAGATGCACACCGAGCCACGCAACGCGCAGACCAGAGCCGTCAACTGGCTGGCGATATGGTCCGGCGGCGAATCGCCGCCCCAGCGACTGACCACACGCTGCACATCGTGATTGGAAATCGCCCAGCATGGCCAACCTTCGGTCATCCGTGATTCGAGACTGCGCACGGTTTCGCGCACATGCTGCGCCGACACATCATCGGTCAGCAGCTCGAAGCTGTAGCCCATATGCAGGCGATCCGGTCCGGTGTATTCGGCCATCGTCGCCAGCGAATCCTCGGAAGAAATCTCGCCCAGCGCAGCCACATCCGGATAGCGATCCAGCAGCGCACGCAGGTCGCGCAGGAATTCAAGATTTTCTGGCTGCGTATTGTTGTAGTAGTGATACTGGAACGCGTACGGGTTGTCCGGACTGAAACCGCGCCCGACACGCTGGTCTTCGGGCTTGGCCGGATTGTCACGCAGCTCGCGATCGTGGAAGCAGAAATTGATCGCATCCAGACGCAGGCCATCGACACCGCGATCCAGCCAGAACTTCACGTTGGACAGCGTCGCCTTGCGCACCTCGGGATTGTGGAAATTCAGGTCAGGCTGCGACGCCAGAAAATTATGCAGGAAATATTGCCGACGCCGCGGCTCCCACTGCCAGGCCACACCGCCGAAGATCGACAGCCAGTTGTTCGGCGGCGAGCCATCCGGTTTGGCATCGGCCCACACATACCAATCGGATTTGGCGTTGTCGCGGCTCTCGCGGCTTTCTTTGAACCAGGCGTGCTCGATCGACGTGTGACTGAGCACCTGATCGATCATCACCTTCAAACCCAAACCATGCGCCTTCGCAATCAGCCGATCGAAATCGGCCAGCGTGCCGAACAGCGGATCGACATTGCAGTAGTCGGCAATGTCATAACCGAAATCCGCCATCGGCGAAGTGAAGAACGGCGACACCCAGATCGCATCCACGCCCAGACTCGCGACGTAATCAAGACGCTCGGTGATGCCCGGCAGATCGCCGACCCCATCGCCATTGGTGTCGAGAAAGCTGCGCGGATAGATCTGGTAGATGATGGCCCCTCGCCACCAATTCGGTTTGCTCATTGCCCATCCCTAGTACGCCATCCCGCAGCGCGAAAAACGCGCCGCACCCAGTGCCGTGAGCTTAGCGCCGCACCCCTGCAGCCACCGATGCCCCTGCATACGTATTCATCGGGTGGAGCACGGAATGTCACGCATTCGCGCGTGCGAATGGACATGAATACGATGCAACGTCCAGACGTGAAGCGCTCTTCAACGGCGGCACCGGTGATCCCGCGTGGAATATCCGCCACATCAACCGTAACAACAAACTCGCAACAGCCGAAGAGTATTGCGCTGCATTGTCACGCTACGCGGAAATTCCAATGCGGCGCAATGGTATTACGCCCTGCGTTCCTGCGCGCCAAGGGCGCATTCCATGCCAGCCTGGGGCAACGCCCAGTTACGGGGTTCGGTAGATTTTTGCAGGGCCAAAGGCCCGACCCCTCATCGGTGCAAAAGATAGTGTTCGGTGGTGATCTGGATCTCAATGTTACGCACGCTCAATGCGACACCGTGGCCCTTGTTTGCTCCTAACCGCGTGTTAGTCGATACATCGAAAACATTTGGAGATGGCCATGCGATTCTGGGTACTGTGTGCATTGTTGGCGGCAGGGGTCGCAAAGGCGGATGAGCCCTTCCGCGATAGCGACGGGCGGCTCGAGTTGAAAGATTGCGGGGTTGCCAAGGCTTGGCGGGCGAGTGCTCCGTTGCCCCAGAAAGGTGACCAATCACCATTGCTGTATGCGGCGTACGCCTGTGCACAAGCGGGCGAGCGCAAAGAAGCCAATGCCTTGCAGGCCTTGGCCGACGCGTTGCCGCACTATAATTTTCTTTTCGGAACCGACGGCGATACCACGCGCGTAAGCATTGCGCTGGCGCTGGGCGACTTGGACGGCGCTGCGAAGTTGTTGCGCAGCAGCAGCGAGACCATGCTCGACAACTGGTCGAAGCTCGAGGATCCAATGAGGGCGATGTACGCCGCTCATGCAATGCAACGCTTGAACAACGAAGTGGGCATGAAATTGCGCACAACCGATCCGGCTCGTGCCGTCGTCCATCAGTTGCTTTCGGCACGCGCCAACGATCTGCCGGACCTCGGCATACCTTTTGAGGCCGCGCTAAGTCGCAACATCGCCCTCGAAATAGCCATCGAGGCCAAGCTCGCGGAACCGCTGATTGCGGCCAGCAGCGCGATCCTGGCTCGCCCTGCCAGTGAACTGACGCCTCGCCACGCTCAGGGATCACGATCGCTGCTTTGGAACTGTTTGGTCAGAAGCGCACCGACGACGCCTTATCGTTGGCGAAGCGCTTGAAGGCCACCGGGCAGCCCGATGCGGTGCGCAACGCCGACAACGTGATACTCCACATCGAGCGGTAGCTCTGATCGCGTAGTCGACAGTCATTGCATTCGCGCTCAACAGTCTTGCAGAATCAAGATCGCAGCGTCTGTTTACGGCTCAGCTTCGTATCGGTCCGCTACGCCAGATCTACGCGGAAATTCCAATGCAGCGCAATGGTATTGCGCCCTACGTTCCTTCGCGCCAAAGGCGCATGCCATCCCAGCCTGGGACAACGCCCCAGGTATTGGGTGCCGTCGGTTCGATACTTGGGGCGCCGCCCCAGGCTGGGATAGCGTTTGCCGTTGGCGCGGTCAGGGCCTAGGTCGAGTAAAGCGGAATCCGACCGACGTGCTCGTGCTGCACCGCGCCATGGCCGCAACACCGCATGACGTTAAGATTGCGTTGCTCGGCGATGCGTTGCGAGATCGGTTTCTGATCGGGGTACGTGATCGCGGCTATGGGACCAGGCATGTCGATTTCATCGATCAAGGGCAAGGCGACTTCATTTGATATCGCGTATCGTGCGGGAGTGTCGCAGTCGACAGTGTCGCGGGCGTTGCGTGACAGCAAGCTGGTCAGTGATGACACGCGGCACAAAATCCAGGCGATTGCCAAAGAGCTGAACTACAAGGTCGACAAGAACGCGTCGAATCTGCGGCGTCAGCATTCGGTGACGCTGGCGTTGTTGCTGTTCGAAGATCCGACGTCGGATGACTCGTTGATCAATCCGTTTTTCATGTCGATGCTGGGTTCGATCACCCGCGCCTGTGTGCGCCAGGGCTACGATCTTCTGATTTCGTTTCAGCAGCTGTCGCAGGACTGGCATGCCGATTATCAGGACAGCCACAAGGCCGATGGCCTGATCCTGCTGGGCTATGGCGACTATCTGGTGTCGCGCAGCAAGCTGCAGAAGCTGGTCGATCAGGGCACGCATTTCGTACGCTGGGGGCCGGTGTTGCCGGGGCAGCCGGATGTGTCGATCGGCTGCGACAACGTCCAGGGCGGGCGTGCGATTGCCGAACACCTGTTGGCGTTGGGACGCAGACGCATCGCATTCATCGGAGACGTCTCGGCGCATTGCCCGGAGTTCAGCGACCGTTATTTGGGTCATTGCCATGCACTTGAAGACGCAGGCTTGAAGCCCGATCCGCAATTACAGGTCGACGCCGCCGATTCGATCGAGAGCATGGGTTTTGATGCGGCACGCGAATTGATCGGACGCGGCGTGCCGTTTGACGCGCTGTTCGCCGCCAGCGATCTGTTGGCGATTGGAGCAATGCGCGCGTTGGCGGATGCCGGCCTGCAGGTGCCGGAGCAGGTGTCGGTGGTGGGATTCGATGATATTCCGATGGCGAGTTTCGCCAATCCGCCGCTGACCACGGTATTGCAGGACACCAAGCGCGCCGGTGAGCTGCTGGTCGATTGCGTGCTGAGGCAGATTCGCGGCGAGCCGATCGAGAGTCAGATGATTCCGGCGCAGCTGATGATCAGGCGGTCGTGCGGATCACCTGTGGGTCTGCGCTGTGCGCGGACGCTTTAAAATTGAGTAGGGTGGGTGCAACCTACCGTTCTCGATCATTCGACAATGGTGGGTTGCACCCACCCTACTTTCGCAATGCGCGCTTCATCAGACGGTCCAGCTTCGACGTCCAACGTCGTTCAACGATGGGCGTATCGAGCAGCCACACGGCGACGTTGTGCGCGGCTACATCGAACTCGACATCCTGCCTGGCGGTCACTTGCATCGTGGCGTCATCGAATGCACTGCGCCATTGCCCGGCGGGCAAATCATCGAATGAGAAATCTGCCGCGGCATCGCCCTTGTTCAACAATACCAGGGCAGTCTGTGCCTTGCCTTCGTGCTGATAGACACGAAGGAACGCTGCACCATCGCCATCGAACTCCAGATTCAACTGCAGACCGCGGTGCAACGCAGGACTGGCAGCGCGCACTTTCGCGATCCGCGTCAACTGTTCGCGAATCGGGTGCGTCTTCGCCGCGGCGATGTTGTCGACACCGTAGTAATTGCGGTTGCCGGAATGCTCGACGCGACCGCGCATGAAGCCCATCTCCGAACCGTAATAGATCACCGGGATGCCGCGCGCGGTGAACAGCCAGTTGTGCGCATCGATGAAGCCCTGATCGCTCGCCTGCATGCGCGCCATATCGTGGTTGTCGTAGAACGTCGTCAGTTCATAGGGATTCTGGTACAGCCGCCGCTTCAGATAGAGCGCATCCTCGAGTTCCGCGAAATCGCTGCCGGGCTTGGGAAACACCTCGGCCATCGCCGCCTTGAGCGGAAAGTCGAGCACGCTCATCGCGCCGTTCTCCGACCAGGTGTAGGGCGCCAGCTGCTTCGCCTCGTATTTGAAGACCTCGCCAAACATGAAAAAATCCGGATGCCTGGCGCGGATGCGCGTGGTGAATTCTTTCCAGAATTCGTGTGACTGATACGGCACCGTGTCGACGCGGAACGCATAGGCGCCCTGCTCTATCCATTGCAGATACGCGTCCACCAGATAATTCATCACCGCGGGATTGCCGCCATTGAGGTCGGCGAGCTGGGCGAGGTTGCCCTCCTTGTTGAAGAAGCGATGCAGCGACTCGTGCTCGGGATCGAGTTTGTCGGGTGCGAGATTCTGATGGTCGGCCAGCAAGGCTCCGCCGGCTGCATGGATTTTGCCGAATTCCGGCTGCGGCTGCGTCATGCTGTAGCCGGGCGAGCCGTGATTGGCGACGATGTCCAGCACCGTTTTCAATCCCTTGCTACGCAACTCGCGTGTGAGGTCGGAAAATTCCAGCCCTGGGCTGGGCAAGTGTTCGTCGACTTTGTAGAAGTTGGTTCCCCAATAGCCGTGATAGGCGGCCTTGCCGCGATCGGTGAGGATGGACGTGCAAGTGATCACATCACCGCCGGTGAAGGCTTCGCCGGGATTGTCGACGATGGGCGTGATCCACACCGCCGAGAAACCCATGTCGCGAATGTAGTCGGCATTGTCGAGCAGACCACGGAAGTCGCCACCCAGATAACCGACATTGTCCACGACACCGTCGGGACAGGTGATCGGCCGGTCGAAGCTGTGCTGGGCGCCACCCTGATCGCGATGGTCGTTTGCCGTATCGCCATTGACGAAGCGATCGGTGACGACGAAATACACCGCTTCAGAGGCGAAGGGATGCAGGGTGCCGTAGTAGTCGGCAGCAGTGTCGATTTTCGATGCCGCTGCGGCGCCGCTGATCAGAGCAGAAAAGGAGGCGACGTACAGGAATTTCTTTTCAGTGGTGTTCATGGTCACTCCATGGAGCGCAATCGTGGTTTGCAGTAGGGGCCGCACCGCTTTTGTAGGGTGGGTGCAACCCACCAATACGTAACGATCGAAAATGGTGGGTTGCACCCACCCTACAACCCGCTCGTAAGCTCCATCATCGTCGTGCCGGCGCGGCGACGCGCAGTACGGAAAATCCGGCGATGACAAAGCAGAGTCCGCCGACGGCCAAAGCATTGATGGGCTGATTGCCCAGGTACGATTTCAGCAGCAGACCGAGCAGACTGACCGCTACGAGCTGAGGGATGACGATGAAAAAATTGAAGATGCCCATGTAAACACCCATCTTGCGGGCGGGAAGACTGTCGCTCAGCAAGGCGTAGGGCAGCGAAAGAATCGACGCCCACGCAAACCCTATTCCCACCATAGGCAGCATCAGCCACAGTGGATCGCGGATCAGATGAAACGAGAGCAATGACGCGCCGCCGATCCAGAGATTGATCAGATGGCTGACACGCAGGCCCATTGCACGCACCATCCACGGAATCGCGATCGCCGCCAGCGCAGCGAAACCGTTGTAGGTGGCAAACAGCACACCCACCCAGTTGGCGCCTTCGTTGTAGGCAGCCGAGGTAGGATCGCTGCTGCCGAAATGCACCGAGGCCACTGCTGCAGTGGTGTTTATCCACATGGCAAACAGCGCAAACCACGAAAAGAATTGCACCACGGCCAACTGGCGCATCGTCGCCGGCATGTTACGCATATCGGTCACGATGCTGGCCAGCATCGAGCCTCGCGACAGCCAGGTCGACACGATCAGCGCCAATCCGTAGGCGGCGATCAGCCCGCCCAGTAGATACAACTCGCGCTCCATTTCATACCAGGCAATCACACCAATCCCGATCAATCCAGGCAGCATCCAGGCCAACCCTTCCACACGCAATCGCGAAGCCGGCAGCGCCGCGGCAGTATGGACATCGTGCGACGGTTCGGCATCGTCGAAGGCGAGCATTTGCTCCGGCGGGTACTCGCGTGTACGCAGCACCGTCCACAGGATCGCGGCGAACAGCACCACGCCACCCAGATAGAAGGCATAGCGCACGGTGTCGGGAATCTCGCCTGCAGGCGCTGTATTGCCGACACCGGCCTTGGCCAGCAGCCATGGCAGCATGCTCGCGACCACCGAGCCTACGCCGATGAAAAAGCTCTGCATCAGATAACCACTCGGACGCTGACGCGGCTCCAGCTGATCGCCGACAAAGGCGCGAAATGGCTCCATCGAAATATTCAGCGATGCATCGAGCACCCATAACGTTCCGGCCGCGATCCACAACACGGACGAATTCGGCATCACGAACAGTGCCAGCGTAGACAGCACCGCACCCACAAGAAAGTAGGGGCGTCTGCGCCCGAAGCGATTCCAGGTACGGTCGGACAGGTATCCGACAATGGGCTGCACGATCAGGCCGGTCAGCGGCGCGGCGATCCACAGCCCAGGCACCTCGTCTACATCCGCACCCAACGTCTGGAAGATGCGGCTGACGTTGGCATTCTGCAGCGCAAATCCAAACTGGATGCCGAGGAAGCCGAAGCACATGTTCCAGATCTGCCAGAACGACAGCGTCGGTTTGCTGGTAGTTGGTGTTGCGCTCATTTCCACTCCCTTGCTTGCATGCGAGCCACAGGTAGGCTGGCGGTGAGCGCAGCGAACCCCAGCAAACACGCAGGTCTGTTGGGGTTCGCTGCGCTCTCCGGCCCGACGTCGCCGTCGGGCGTTCGGCTCGTCTGACGATGCCAGTGGGCATCGTCAAAGCGACTCACCTCACCCACCAGCCTACACAAAAAAAACCCTGCCGGAGACGGACCGGCAGGGGATTGAGACCACACCGTGAATCAGAACTTGTAGCTGACGCCGAGCAAGGTGGTGCGTCCATACTCGTTGTACATGCGCGGAGCAAAGCTGCCATCGCCGTTGCGGAACAGTTCCCGATAGGGCTCGTTATTGAGGTTGTTGACCTGCAACAACACCGACAACCCATCCAGCGAACCTTCGCTGAAGGCATAGCCCATCTGGAAGTCCACGATCTTCTCGCCAGCGATGTAGCGCGTATCTCGATCGGCACCGAAACCCTGCACCTCACCGAGGAAGCCGGAACGGCCGCGCTGGCTGATACGCGTCGAGAATCCGTACTTCTCGTAGTACAACGTGATGTTGGACGAGTAACGAGAAAGTCCCGGCACTGGCTGAGAACTGTCCCCATCGTTCGGCTGGATTGAGCTACGCGTATCCGAGTAGTTGGTTACGAGGCCGAAGCCATCGAGCGCAGACCACATCATGTCCAAGGGAACGGATACTGCAACTTCCCAGCCATTCATCGATCCGCCGTCACCATTGACCGGCAGTGTGAAACGGCCAATGGGGGATGCCGGATATGGACCGGGGACTGCCGTCAGATCGAAAATACTGAAATCGACCGCTACGGTGCGATCGTAGATAAAAGTGGTCAGATCCTTATGGAACGCGGCAACGCTGATATAACCCTTGTTATCAAAATACTTCTCGTAGGCCAGGTCGTAGGCCGTAGCGCGCCAGGGCTCCAATTCCGGATTGCCGCCACTGCCAGACCACTCGCCTCGCGCCCGGTCGATGCCGAAACCATTGTTGGCGCGCATCTGATCCAGGCGCGGGCGCGCCATTTCCTTTGCAGCGCCAAAGCGAACGGTTTGATCCGCCGGGAGCGTGAACGCGAGGTTCAAGCTGGGCAGCACATCGGAATAATCCGCACCACCGGAGAACGGTAACGCCCCGCTGGCAACGCCGCCAGGAATCGCGAAGCCCTGCGACTCCTGATCCGCCGATACATGCTGTATGCCGATATTTCCGCGCAGGGGCACCGAACCGACTTCGGTATCGAAGTTCAACTTGATGAAGCCGGTAATGACGGTCTCTTCGACCAGCCAATCCTTGTTGAAGATGTCCGGATGGATATTCGTACGCGGCGTGTAGAACTGACCGAACACTGCCGGGATGTTGTAGCTGATAACGCCGGGAATGCCGGTGAACGACAGATCAGCCGGACCATTCAACAAATCCGTCGGAATCGCTGCCGAATCGCCTGCGATCAGGTCGAGAAAGGCTTCGGCAACACTGCGGCTCTTTTCACGCTGCGAATGATTGATGCCGAAATCGACGCTGCTGATGAATCCGGACTGGAAGCTGCGCTCTGCTGACAAGCGCACCGAACGCAGTTCGTCTTCGAATTTCGGATACTTGATATAACCGTCCTGGCCCCAGCCACCCGAATCGGTGAGCCGGATCAGGGTCGGGTCTGCATAGTTCAGTCCGAACGAAAGATCGGGTTGACCGGTGCGCGGATCCAGCGTGAAGTCCAGTGTATCGGTGACACCGACCGTGCCGGCATAGGTTTCCAGGATCGATTCGTCGCGGTCAGCGCTGGACAAGCTGAAGTCCGCCACACCACGCCAGTCGTCGTTGAACTGGAATTCGTTGTTGAATCCGACGGCAAAAATTTCGTCGTCACGGGTATTCAGATCGTTACGCAAAATGGGTTTGACACCGCTGAAGCGACCACCCACCAACACACCGTTTTCGTCGATCACCGCATTGCTCAACGTCGCGCCCGACCAGCCCAGACCAAGCTGCAGCGCGCGCGTCGTCTCGGCACGTTCGAACTGCGAAAAATAGACATCGACGGCACCCGAGTAGACATCGTTAGGACGAAATTCGATCACCGCCATGACGCCATCGCGCACATTGTCGGTGGAGGACGACCACGATTCGGAACCGCCGATGATGCGCACATCGTCAATGCCGTTCACGGTACCAGTCGGATAACCCCAGGCATTCCAGCGGTTGGCCTGACCCGGCGAGTCCAGACGGGCGAAGCCAATTGCGACGCCAACGGTGCCGTCGGCGAACTGGTCGATATAGGAAGCACTGAAACGGCTGCCCATATCCGAGAAACCGGGATTCAGCTCGCCCAGCGAGTTCTGCTCGCCACGCGCGCTGACTGCGATCACGCGCTCTGGGTAAGAGAGCGGACGCACCGTGCGCAGATCGACAGTACCCGATATGCCCTGGGCCACCAGACTGGCATCCGGCGTCTTGTACACCAGCACCGAGCTCAGCAGCTCAGACGGATACTGATCAAATTCGACACCACGGTTGTCACCGCTGGAGACTTGTTCGCGACCATTGAGCAAGGTCGTTGAGAAGTCACCGGCGAGGCCGCGGATGCTGATCGTCGATGCGCGACCGGCGACGCGCTGCGCTGCAAGACCGGGCAGTCGCGCAATCGATTCGGCGATGCTGGAATCGGGGAGCTTGCCGATATCTTCGGAGGAGATCGCTTCTACGATCGAGGTCGATTCCTGCTTCAGCGCGATGGCGCTTTCGATACCGCGGCGAATGCCGACGACGCTGATGGTTTCCATCTCCGACGCTGCTTCGGATTTTTTGGCAGCAGCAGCCTTGGCGGCAGCGTCATTGTCTGCGGCATCTGCCGACTGTGCCTGTTGCTGGTCCGCCTGCGCTTGCGCGCCAGACGCGACCGCGAACAGGGCGCAGGCCAACGCCACGCTCAGCGAATTGCGCTTAAGTTGCAACATCTCCCCTCCAAATGTTCAATGGTGCTGAATGCTTGACCCGATGGTGTGCGACCGCTGTCCCCGGGCCGTATGCGTTCGGAGAAAACCCGCCCCCGTTACGTGCAACGATGGTATCCCCAGTGCCCGATGCTGAGCCCCAGCTGCATACGTATTCATGCAAACCACCTGCCTTCAATGCGCGTCGCAGAGCGGATTTACGGTGTGAAATAGGCCGGTGCGCTTTACTGTGCAGTGCAGCAATGATCGCGCTGAAGGCAGCAAGCGCGACAGCGGAATTAGTCATTCAGATCGCTCAATACTCGGGGAACCATATGCTCGGACTTGGTCGTTGTGCGCGTCGTTTCGCGCGCTCTCTATTGATCGCATGCGCCCTGAGCGGCTGTGCCATTGGACCGGCGCAACGCCCGGCGTCGGCAGATACTCCGGCCACTACCAGCGCTCCCGATCGCCTGCATGTGCCCTCGCCCGATTGGCGCGATCAGATTATCTATTTCGTGATGATCGACCGCTTCGACGACGGCAATCCCGCTAATAACGATCAAGGCGCGAACGAATTCAACCCGGATCAGAACGCCCGCTACAGCGGTGGCGATCTTGCCGGCATCACCCGCCGCATTGATTACATCCGCGGGCTTGGCGTCACCTCTGTGTGGATCACGCCACCGGTGCGTCATCGCTGGTGGGACGCGCGCAGCAACTACGGTGGCTATCACGGCTACTGGGGCGAACACTTCATGGAAGTCGATCCGCATTTCGGCAGCCTCCGCGACTACCAGCAGCTCTCAAGTCAACTGCATCAGGCCGGCATGTATCTGCTGCAGGACATCGTGGTCAATCACGTGGGCAACTACTTCTCCTATTCGGATTCCTGGAGTGGCGAAAATGGTGCACAGGGGTTTGTGTTGAATCCCGATCACCAGGGACGCACCGCGCCAACACAATGGCCGTTCTCGATGAATGATGTGCGCAAAGGCAGCGATCGTTCTGCCGGCATCTATCACTGGACGCCACCGATCACCGACTACAACGACGCACTGCGCGAGCACACCTTCCAGCTCGCCGACCTGGACGATCTGAATACCGAAACACCGGTGGTGCGCGAGGCGCTGCGTCAAAGCTATGGCTACTGGATCGATCAGGTTGGCGTCGATGCCTATCGCGTCGACACGGCGTTCTATGTTCCCGAATCCTACTTCGATGACTTCTTGAACAGCAGCGACGCCAGGCATCCGGGCATCCTGCGCGTCGCGGAAAAAACCGGGCGCTCCAGATTTCATGTGTTTGGTGAAGGCTTCGGCATCGATCGTCCCTTCGCCGATGAGCAGGCGCGCAAGATCGATCGCTATATGCGCGATGGCTCGGGCAGAGACCTGCTGCCGGGTATGATCAATTTTCCGCTGTACGGCACACTCAACGACGTATTCGCACGTGGCCGCCCCACCGCCGAGCTGGGTCACCGTATCCGCAGCATGACGACGCTGCACGCCCGCCCGCATCTGATGCCGACGTTCGTCGACAACCATGATGTCGATCGATTCCTCAGGGGCGGCAGCGAGGCCGCGCTGAAGCAAAGCCTGCTGCTGACCATGACCCTGCCCGGGATTCCGACCATCTACTACGGCACCGAACAAGGATTCAATGAGCCGCGTGGCGCAATGTTCGCCAAGGGTTTCAAGTCAGGTGGCCGCGATCGCTTCGATACCGACGCGCCGCTGTATCGATTCATTCAAGGTATTGCGCAGATGCGTCGTGGCAATCCAGTACTTTCGCGCGGCATGCCCAAAGTGCTGAGCGAGAATGCCGCTGCGGCCGGCGGCTTGGCGTATCTGATGCAAGACGGTACCGATACCGCGCTGATCGTATTCAACACTGCCGATCACGAGGTGCTGCTCGACAATCTGGTCGTCGGTGCAGCGCCGGGCAGCGTGCTCAAGGGCGTTTACGGCATTCACTCGCCGCCTGCGGATATCGAGATTGCGCAGAATGGCGGCGCCCACTTGAGACTCGCTGCGCGCAGCGGACAGGTGTGGAAACTGCAGCAAACGAGTCAAGCACCGCAGACCTCGACAACGGATCTTTCGATGCGGCCATTGGGCAAGGGCGTTTTTACCACCGATTTTGCAGTGCATGGAAAGGGCAGGCCCCGATCGAAGTTTCAGCTCGTTGTGGACGGCGATCTGGCGCGCACACGTTCGATCGAGGCCGACGAAAACGGCAACTGGCAGGGCCGGGTCGACACCGGCAGCATGATCGATCCCGCGGCCGAGCACGGTGTCGTCGCCTGGGATGGGTCTGCCGTTGCAGCTTCGCAACGCGAAACGTTCCGTGTCGCCAAGCAGTGGACCTTGCTGATCGAGCAAGCCGATCCGGCCGGCGACGACGGCGGACCTGATGGCCGCTATCGCTATCCCGATGATCCGAGCTGGACGCAACCGCGGCCGCTGGACATTCATCACGTCAGCGTCTCAGGCGCCGGCGGTGCAGTACGTATCGAACTGAAAATGAATCGGGTCATCGCCGGCTGGAATCCTGCCAACGGATTCGACCATGTCGCGTTTACGCTGAGCTTCGAAGTTCCCGGAAAATCTGGCGGCACCACCGTGTTGCCGCTGCAGAATGCCGATCTTCCGGACGGCATGCACTGGCACTATCGACTGCGCACACACGGCTGGTCAAATGCCTTTTTCGAAGCCACCGGCGCAACGCGCCAGAACGAAGGCCAGTCCGTCGTTCCCGGTGCTGATCTGCAGGCCGACCGCGACGCTGGCGTCGTCCGCCTCACCTTGCCGGCAGCAGCGCTGGGACATCTATCGACTCTGTCGGGCGTGCGTATCCACATCAACACCTGGGATTACGACGGCGGCTACAAGTCGCTGGTGCCTGCAACCAATCGGCATTCGTTCAGCGGAGGCGATGGCGCGGTGGACCCGTTGATCATGGATGAGGTATTGGTTGAGGTTCCGTAGCACCAAGGCGTAGGGTGTGTGCAACCCACCATTGTCGAACGTTCGGCAATGGTGGATTGTGTACGCACCCTACCTTCTTCATTACTCACGGATCACGCGGCTACAGGTAAAGAATCCATTGAACGTCAACCGACCGCTGCGCGGATCGGCACTGAGACGCTCAGGTGCCGTGACGTCGCTGCAATGAAAGCGGCTGCCGTCGTAGAAAATGATGCGATTCCAGCGCGCCGGCACCGTGCAGAGCTTTTCGAAATATCGATTCGACTGCGTCATATAACCGGCACTCAATTCATACTTCGCAGCGAAAGCCTCGCGCGACAACGTGCCCGAATCATGGACCAGCAGATCGGTCTCGAACGCCGATAGCCTGGGTTTGAAAAAACCGGTGCCGCCCAGCCCGTGATCCTTGAACAGGTACAAAACCGAAGCCGCCACGCATTGCCCTGGCGGGACGCCCATGCGGTCGCGATGGCAGATCCATTGCCTGGGCTGCAGCGATTCAGATGCCGCCGTAGCGATCGCCAGTCGGCTGTACATACGCAGCGTGCGGCGCGCGCCGAGATGGCGGCGGATATGCAACATGAAAAACTCGTCCAGCCGCTGCGAGACACCCTCCGGCATGCGCAGCTCAGGTCCGGGATAGGCGTTGAAACCCTCGACACGAAATTCGTGCTGCAGCCTGCAGGCGTATTCCACCCAGCGCTCGGGTTCGGCGAATGCATTGTCGATGACATAGCAGCTGTGCTGCTCGTCAATTGCTATCGTCTCGACTGTGGGGTTGGGATTGAACATCGCGGCGCAGAATGTACATGATGCGGAGCGTCGCGATCGCGCTCAAACCGACCGGACCTTGGCACGTTCGGCAGAGCAGTGGCGTGCGATGAAATCCTCGTGCGTCGGCATCGCTTCGGCAGAGCGTTCCAGCACCTGTTTGATGTTTTCTACGAACTGACGCAGCTCGGTTTCGGACATCAGATCGACCATGGGATGATATCCACGCGGTATCACCTCCTGACCGAGCATTACCTGCATCCAGCTCACATCGGTGAAGAGCTCCTCGTTCTCGCGATAGACACGCCCATTGCTGCGGAACAGCTCGATCTTGTGCCGTAGCGTGTCCGGAATCGGCATGTCGCGGCAGTGCTGCCAGAACGGCGAGCCTTCGCGTTCGTTGGCCTTGTAGTGCAGCATGATGAAATCGCGGCTGCGTTCGAATTCGAACTGCACCTGGCGGTTGTATTCGTCGATATCGATCTGACTGAACTGCCGATCGGGGAAGAAGCCGATCAATTTGGAGATGCTGGATTGGATGAAATGGATGCTGGTCGACTCCAGGGGTTCCATGAAGCCGCTGGACAGGCCCACCGCAACACAGTTTCGGTTCCAGAACTTCTTGCGCATGCCGGTAACGAAGCGCAATGGGCGCGGCGTGGCCAGCGCCACGCCATCGAGATTGGCCATCAGCGTAGTGGCGGCTTCGTCGTCGCTGATAAAGTCGCTGCAATACACATAGCCATTGCCGATGCGATGCTGCAGTGGAATACGCCACTGCCAACCGGCACTGCGCGCCGTCGATCGCGTATACGGCGTAACCTTCGGCACCGAAGTACACGGCACCGCCAGCGCGCGATTGCACGGCAGCCAATGCGACCAGTCGTCGTAGCCGGTCTTCAGCGCCTGCTCGATCAACAGACCTCGAAAGCCCGAGCAATCGATGAACAGATCGCCCTCAATACGCTCGCCCTTTTCCAGAACGATCGCTTCGATGAAACCATCTTCGCCGCGCAGCACGGTGTTCACCACCTTGCCCTCGGTGCGCTTCACACCATTCGCCTCGCTCAGCCCACGAAGATAGCGCGCGTAAAGACCTGCATCGAAGTGAAATGCATAGGCGATATTCGACAACGGCGAATTCTGGATATCGGCCGAGCGCATGAACCTGCCCTTGCGCGCGGCGATGCTGTTGAAAGTATAGGCACCAATCTCAGGCACCTCGCCCAAATGCTTAAGCTTGAGCCAGTAGTGATAGAACTGAATCAAACCCAGATCGCGCCCGCCAACCGACCCGAAGGCGTGGATGTAGGAATGACCGGGACGCAGCCAGTCGACGAACTCGATACCGAGCTTGAAGCTGCCCTGGGTCTGACGCATGAATTCGTTCTCGTCGATCCCGAGCGTGGCGTTGAATAGCCGGATCTGAGGAATCGTTGCCTCGCCTACACCGACGATACCGATCTCGTCGGATTCAACCAGGCGGATGTTGAGCTTGCGATCCAGCAGTTTGGACAGGGCCGCAGCCGTCATCCAGCCCGCAGTGCCGCCGCCGACGATGACGATATTGCGGATACGGTTGTCGTCCATACGCCCTCGATCTGTAGGGCAGGCGTGTCGCCTGCCTTTTCAACACTGCCACACCTTCGGGACGGCAAGCCACAGGCTTGCCCTACAGCACTGCGTTGGTGCTGGAATGGCAAGCCGCAGGCTCGCCCTACAACATCGCAACCCTATTCGATCACATACACCACGGCCGTTCGCGCCGGCACGCTGAACCGCCCTGCACCTGCATCGTACTGTGCCTGTTCGATCGGTCGACGATCTGCGGCAGTCGCGGCACGATGCACCGGGTGCAGAACATAGTGCTTGCCGCGTTCCGACTCCAGCACCACATCATGCGCCAGTCGATCGACATTGATCAGATACAGAACCTGACCGAAGCCGGCACCCGCCAGACCATCCCCGCGAAGATGGCCGACCAGCACCGTGGCCTGCTGCTCCGATCCGGTATTGAGCAGACCCAGGCGTGTACGGATATCGCTGGCGCTGCGCAGACGAAACAGCGTCGAACTCCGGCGTATGCGCAGCAGATCCTGGAACGCATCACGGGTCCAGGCGATCTCCAGCGCGGTCGGGCGGATATCCGGATTGGCCAGCACGGGGCGCATCAATGACCAGCTCTGCTGATTGTCCTGGCGCGGCGGCAGCCCGGTGCCGAAATAGTTGTCGACATAAGTCCAGTCGATACGATTGAACCAATCGCCCGAGTCGTAGCTGTTGCGGTCCATCGACTTGCTGCGCAAGGTATCGATGCCGGCATGAAAATAAGCGATTCCCTGACTGAAAGTATTGATCGCCACGCCCAGCATCTGCACGCGGGCGCGGTCTTCGCGCGAGGTAGCGACAGGCAGCTTGAACGCGTTGAGATCGAACAGTGTCTGGTTGTCGTGGTTCTCGACATAGTTGACCACTTCACCGGGTTCGCTGACATACCCGGCGGGCTGACTGCCGCCATAGCTGATTTGATCGCTCATCACCGCGGTATTGAGGTAATTGCGCATCGGGTAGCCGCGAATCGATCCGGCCAGACCGACGCGGACCATATCGGCACTCTGCATCAAGTCGCTGGCACGATGCAGCCCGCCGGTCATCGCATTCGGTGCATAGAACAGACCATTGATATAACCCTGGCGGCGAACCTGGTCCGCACCGTTGTCGCCGGCACTGCCGCCGCGCACGGCATCGCGGGCGCGATCGCTGAAAGTCGCAATGCCGCTGCCATTCAACGAAAGCTGCGACGCCTGCACAAAGCGCGCGCCATTGGCCACTTCACCGAAATTCCAACCCTCGCCCAGCAGCTGCACATCGCGACCGACGGCCGTGTTGACGGCCCATTTGAGGCGTTCCATCGCAGCGCGTGGCTGATGGCCCATCAGATCGAAACGAAACGAATCGATCGCATAGTGGCGTGCCCACATGACCGCAGAATCGATCATCAGCTTGGCCATCATCGCATTCTCGGTCGCGGTATTGGCACAGCAGGTGGACGATTCGACATCACCGTTGCCGTTGAGACGGTGGTAGTAGCCGGGAACGATGCGATCCAGCACCGATTTGGCGTTCTGTCCCGATGCACTGGTGTGGTTGTAGACCACATCCATGCCGACGCGCAGCCCAGCGCGGTGGAGCGCGAGCACCATTTCGCGAAACTCCAGGATACGTTTGGCGCCATCGGCGGCATCGCTGGCGAAACTGCCCTCGGGGGCGTTGAAGTGCAGCGGGTCATAACCCCAGTTGAAGCAGTCCGTCGACTTTCCCGCCTCGACGCTGGCCTGTTGTGTTTCAGCATCAGCACCACCGCTGGGCTGCGGTGTGGTGCAGCCGGTCTCGGGCACCGTGGCGAAGTCGAATACCGGCAACAGGTGCACGTCGGTAATTCCCGCCAGAGCGAGTGCACGCAGATGACGCATGCCGTTGGATTCGGATTCGACGAACGCCCGATACTTGCCGCGCGCCACCGCGCTGACACTGGCATCGTTGGCCGAGAAATCGCGTACATGCAGTTCGTAGATCGTCATGTCGGTGACCGCCTGCACCGTTGCTGGCGCCGGCGTGTCGGCCCATCCTGCGGGCTTCAGCGCAGCAGCATTCAAATCGGCAACGTAGCTGCGCAGCGAGTCGGCGCTGAGGCTGACGGCATAGGGATCGGTGACGCGATTGCGCAGCACGCCCGCGCCCGGCACAAAGACATCGACGAGATAGGTGTAATAGCTGGCGGAAAGGTCCTGCTTGCGCGCACCGGTCCAGATACCGCTGGACCCATCACGGTGCATTTCCATCAACTCGATCGCCGTGCCGCCGCCCGATGCAAAACGACATAGATGCACCTGCTCGGCGGTCGGCGCCCAGAGTCTAAACCAGGTCCGGCCGCGCGACACGCTGGCGCCCAGATCGGTGGCGCTGCTGGCCGCGGCGTAGAGGCTGTCGATGACTGCGGCAATCTGGACCCGGGTCGCATCACGCACGTTACCCTGTGCGTCTTCGCGCACCAGCACGACCTGCTGCCTGAGCAGATCCGCGATACGTGCCTGATCGGCATCGGCCACTTTGAGCACGGGGCCATTGGGTAGATAGCGAAAGCGATCAACCAGCGTGCGTGGCAGCATCGCGGTGTGCAGGGCGAGATCGGTATGCCCGTCGGCACCGCGCACGCCGGCGCCGACCTGGGTTTCGATCCGGCCCGTGGCCGAATAGTAGAGACGAAACCTGCCATCGCTGGCGGCGTTCGGCCAGCGCAGATAGCCTTCGTTCAACCAGATCGCGCGCGCGTCACGTGCGCTGCCGGCCGGTGCCGCCTGCAGCACGGATTGGAATCCCGGTGCGTCGCAGTCGGCCAACGTGGCTGGCGCGGCCTGCGCTGTCGATCCATATGCGCTCACGATGATCATCCATCGCAGTAGCGACCGGTTCCAACCTTTCGGGAAAATGCGCATGTTCGGCTCTCTGTGGATTCCATGACGCGGGCACTGAATGCGGTTCTGTCCGTGTTCGTTGTCGATCGTCTTCGGTAGCCGGCGCAGACGGCCGCTTTACCTACTCGGTGTGGCGCCGGCTGTCGTTGACCGGCGCAGCGCAACAGCAGCCCCTAGCAACCCCGGATGGGGATGCGTTACGACATGGATCGCCACCGACTCCAGATAGGCAGCAAAGCGCCCCTTGGCCAGAAAACGTTCGCGGAATGCGCTGCTGCGCAGGAACGGTACGAAGCGCGGCACGATACCGCCTGCAATCATCACCGTGCGTGCGCCATGGATCAACGCGGCATCACCGGCGACGCTGCCGAGCACGGCGCAGAAGCGCGCCAGCGTGCGCCGGGCCAGCAAGTCATGACCTTCCAGCGCTGAGGCGACTATTTCACTGGGTTCGCGCATCGGCTGTGAGCGCTCCAGCGGTGAACCCGGGTCCTCACCGGCCAACGCAGCGTGCATGTGCGACAGCCCGGTGCCGCAGAGCAGCCGCTCGTTCGATGCCCGCCCGAAACGCGCGCTGATCCAGCTGGCGATGCATTGTTCCTCATCACCGAGTGGGGCGAAGCTGATATGGCCGCCTTCGGTCTCGACGACTTGCCAATCCTGTTCGCTGTTGCCTACCAGCATCGCGATACCCAGGCCGGTTCCCGGCCCGAGCACCGTCACCGGTCCGCGCATCGGTGCTGCGGCATCGCCATGCAGCGTGATGCGATCGGCGGCCTCGATCGATGGCACTGCCCAGGCCACGGCACCGAAATCGTTGAGCAGGCGCAGGTCATCCAGATGCAGCACGTTCTGCAGTTCGCTGCGGCTGAAGCTCCAGGCACGATTGGTCAGACGAATTTCATCGGCATCGACTGGCGAGGCAACCGCAATCGCGGCACGCCGCGGTTGGATGCCCACCAGTTTCAGATAATGTTCGGCGGCGTGCTGGAGACTGGCGTATTCAGCGCAGGGCAGCGACCGTGCCTGCTGGACACAAGGATTTCCCGATTCCAGATCGGTCAATGCAAAGCGCGCGTTAGTCCCTCCTATGTCGGCAATGAGACCGAGCTCGGAACTTTCGTGAGGAATTGGGCTTGTTCTTGTACGTAGGTTCATGGCGATCATGCGGGATCCAGTGGTTGATGCTACACGCGCCGCCAGTGACAGGGTGCAAAACCACACTCGGTTGCACCCCGAAAGAAATCTCTGACCCAGTTCGGAGCCGCGATAGCCCCCTGAGTAAGGGGGCGAAGAACCGCAGGTTGACCAGCTTCGCTGTTGAGAGCGACCAGCTAGCGCTGTAAAAAACGCCCCGCTTTGCTCACGCTCCGCTGTTG
>JANMUE010000307.1:0-26985 GCA_031391205.1 Lysobacterales bacterium
CTCCGAACCTGTAGGAGCGGCGTAAGCCGCGATGCTTTTGCTCTGAATTTCAAGCAGTAGAGCAAAAGCATCGCGGCTTTCGCCGCTCCTACATTATTGATGCAAGAGCATCGCAATGGAGAAAAAACGGAGGAAATGAAACGGGATACGGAGCCGTCATGCGAGCGATCCTGGGTCACCGAACCCAGGAGATGTTTCATGCGCCACTTATTGCTGCTCGCCCTGCCCCTGCTTGCCGCATTCCCCGCTACTTCCGAGGCCGCCTGCGCTGCCGGACGCGCCCTGGTCAGCGGCTATTTTTCCAACAACGTGCACGTGTACGACGCCTGTGACGGCAGCTTTCAGCGCGTTCTCGACAACAGCAACCGCATCCGTGGCGCTCAGGCGATCTGGCCACGGCCGGATGGACGCATCTATGTGGTCAGTGAAAACAACGGCCGCATCCTTCGCTACAACGCGACGACGCTCGACTACATCGACACCTTCATCGACACCGGCGCGGGCTTTGCGCCGACAGGCATCGCCTTCGGCCCGGATGGCGACCTCTATGTGGCGGGATTCGATACCGATTCGGTGCGCCGCTACGACGGACAGACCGGCGCACTCAAATCGACACCGGTGGCGCCGCGCGCAGGCGGCCTGGACGGACCCGACAACGGCATGACCTTCGGCCCGGACGGCAAGCTCTACATCCCCGGTTACTACAGCAACAACGTGCTGCGCTATGACCCGGTAAGCAACACACTCAGCACCTTTGTTGCCGCCAGCACCGGCGGCCTGCGCCACACCAGGGCGATACTGTTCGAGCCCGGCAATGCCACCGCCCTGGTCAGCAGCGAGGGCAGCGGCCAGATCCTGCGCGTCAATGCCAGCAGCGGTGCGTTGATCGGCACCTTTGCCACTGTGGCCGGACCGGCCGGAATGAACTACACCAGCGATGGCCGCCTGCTGCTGGCCAACAACGGCCAGCAAGTGGTGGCGCTCAATGCCAGCAGCGGCGCCTTCATCAGCACCTTGTTCGCCCCCGAGGGGGCTGGCGGCCTGAACGGCGCTACCTATGTCGCCTTGCTGCCCGCTGCAGTCGATCTCACCCAGGTCGGCACCCAGTATTGGGTGATCGGCGCAGGACAGGTCAACGGCCGCGCGTTAGAACTCGACATGACCTCAGCGACCGGCACCTATTTCGGCACCGACTTCAATGCTGCGGCCATCGTGCGCAAACGTTGGGGCCGCATTCGCGTCGAGTATACAGGCTGCGAGGCAGCGAGCTTCTCCTGGGATTCCAACGGCACCGACTCCGCCAATTTCGGCAGCGGCAGCTATGTCCTGCAGCTGTTGGTCGGCACCGCATTCACTGATGCCTGCAAGCTGCTGCCATTCAACGAGGTCAATGGCGGCAACTTCATGAATGGCACCTGGTACGGCGGGGCGTCACGCAGCGGCGAAGGCCTGCTGATCACGGTCAATGCCACAGGTCTTGCCACAGTCGCGATGTTTACGCATCAGCCCGCGCCGAACTGATCGAAACGTTATGGCGTTCAGCCACGAGGACCGTAGTTGACTTCGTTGGTAGGCTGATGGTGCGCGCCGCGATTCAGGAGCGGGGCCGGACCCGCTCGCTCTCGATCTTCGGCCCGATCGCGTGGTGCCGAGCAGGAGCGAGCGGGTCCGGCCTCGCTCCTACATCGCTGCGGTCACGCCAGCCTACGCTGATTCTGCACCCGTTCGAATCAGAAGTTGTAATGCCGCGCCACCACCATGCCGTACTCAAAATCGATTGGCCCGGTTTGCTTGCCCGAAAAGCCGCAGGTATGAACGAATTTTCGGTCCAGCAACTTGACGGTGTGATAAGCGTTCAGCAGATAACCAAAATCATAGAGACCATGGCCACCCGAAGCGAACGTCATGTCCAACACGCCAAGGAAGGTGTAACGGGTGAGTCCTGCCGAATGCATATCGGAAATATCGCGATACCAGACATGGCTGATCAGTGCGCGTTCCTTCAGGTCCAGCGCGACGTCGGTAACCACTACTCCATCACCGCCCAGATCAGAAAGCTTGGTGCCCGTTCCGTTCCAGGATGTATCAAGTGAGCCGTCGTGCAACAAACGGGCCGTGCCGATGAAGCAATAGGTTTGTCCGGTCGTAGGATCAATGGTCTTGCATACGGATCCGGCGATCAGCACCTGATAGTTGCGGTAAACAGCGACACGACGCCCAAAATCGCCGTACCCGAAATCTATGACCGAAAAGCCCGCGGCCGCGGTGCCGAATGTGGAGTCGGCGCTGCCGTCGACATTGATTCGGGCCACGACGAAATCGTAGGGATCGAGCAGGTTCAGATTCTTTGCCGTTCGCCCACCGGCGACGATGCGGAAGTCCGGAAGAATCGCTAACCCGGTAAAATACTCCTGCGACTGCGGTCCCGCATTCAAGGAGTACAGCGCAATCCCGCCTGCGCCAAAGCCCGCGTCGAAGTTGCCATCAGTCTTCAAGCCGATCAGCACGAAATCGTTTTCCAACGAAGCGGGATTGCGCATTCTGCCGGCGACAATGATGCGCGACCGCTGCATCGCGATGTCGACAATGACATTACCGGCATCGACATCGATAACGCGAACGCCGCCCGTTCCAAACGCAGTGTTGAGCACGCCGGCAGTGTTGTAGTTGTAGACGTAAAGCCGCGTCGCCGCCGGCACCAGCAAATACACCTGGTCGCGGAACAAGGTCAGCTGGGTATAGTCATTGGGCACGTCGGCCATACCAGACACCACCGCATGCCCGGCCAGACCGAAACCGAAATCGATACTGCCGTCTGGTTTGTAACGCGTCAGTACCGGCTCAGGCAGCCCCGCGGTCTCAGTGATGCCGCTGGTGATCTTGGAACCGTCGGGAAACAACACCAGGTCATGCGCCTGTGCCGAATCGTTCAACAGCGTAAACGAATAGCCGATGCCAGCCGTGCCGTAGCCGGGATCGAAATCGCCAGGGATTGCGGCGTCAGTGCGGCTGACCGCAGCCAGCAACACCACGCCAAATATCAGGTTCCTCATGTACTCGCTCCATTGGGGCTAATGGCACCGCACTCGGATCGGACGCGGCTATCACTCTATACGTGGTTTCGAGCACAAACCGGGCAGCGGCACGCACGAGTTACAGCAGTGGTGCAGACCAGACCGTGAAATGAGTGCTCTGGGTCACGATAGTCATTTCCGCCTACACTCACGCCAACCAGTGATCGACTCGGGACAGGTCACTTCACCTACACACCCAGAACGGAAAACCGCATGCGCCAGACCTGGTGGAAGAATCTGTACGTGCAAGTCCTGATTGCCATTGTCATCGGCATCCTGCTCGGCATCTATCGTCCCGAACTGGCGACGGACATGAAGCCGCTGGGCGACGGTTTCATCAAGCTCGTGAAAATGATCATCGGGCCAGTGATTTTTCTGACCGTGGTCGTGGGTATCGCGAAGATGGGCGATCTCAGACAGGTCGGTCGCATCGGCGTAAAGGCACTGATCTATTTCGAAGTGCTCACGACGCTGGCACTGGTCATCGGTCTGCTGGTCGCCAATACGGTCAAACCCGGCGCAGGTATGAATATCGATCCGTCAGCGATCGACGCCAGCGGCGTCGCCGTTTATCAGAAGGCGGCGCACGAGCAAGGGCTGGTCAGCTATCTGCTGCACATCATTCCGGACACGTTCGTGTCTGCATTCACCGGTGGCGACTTGTTGCAGGTCTTGCTCATCGCTCTGCTGTTCGGTATTGCACTCACGCATCTGGGCGCCGCCGGGCACAAGGTGCTGGAGGGGCTGGACGAGGTCTCGCATGTGTTCTTCGGCATCGTCGCGCTGATCATGCGCGCAGCGCCGATCGGGGCCTTCGGCGCGATGGCTTTCACCATCGGAAAATTCGGTATCGGCACGCTGGCCTCCCTGGGCTGGCTGCTGTTGTCGGTCTATGCAACCTGCCTGCTGTTCGTCTTCGTGGTGCTGGGTTCAGTGGCGAGACTCTCGGGGTTTTCGCTGTGGCAGTTTCTCAAATACATTCGTGGCGAGCTGCTGCTGGTGCTCGGCACTTCATCGTCGGAATCGGCACTGCCGCGCATGCTCAAACGCCTGGAAGAAGCCGGCTGCCATCGTTCGGTCGTTGGCCTGGTATTGCCGACCGGCTATTCATTCAATCTGGACGGCACTTGCATCTATCTGACGATGGCGTCGATCTTCATTGCGCAGGCGGTGGGTGTCGATCTTTCGCTGCGTGATGAACTGATTCTGCTGGGCGTGCTGCTACTGACCTCCAAGGGCGCGGCCGGGGTCACCGGGTCTGGCTTCATTACGCTGGCAGCAACATTGGGCGTACTCGGTGGCAAGGTTCCGGTCGAGGGCGTGGCGTTGATTCTTGGCATCGATCGCTTCATGTCCGAAGCACGCGCGATCACCAACCTGATCGGAAACGGGGTCGCCACCATGGTGGTGGCGCGCTGGGAGGGCCTGCGCGACGACAACGTTATGCGCGCAGCCTTTGCGCGTGGGCCAGTCGACGACGAAGCGCCGGTGCCTGCTCCCATCCCATCTGCAGCGGGTTCGACGCTTGCCGATGCTTGAGTTAGAGCAAAGGCTTCGCGGCGGGACGCCGCTCCCACATAGGATGACCCTTAGGCACAACACGCAGCACGCGCCCAAAGGACTTGTCGGTAAGCAGATAGACCGCGCCATCAGGGCCGGTGCGCACGTCGCGGAAGCGCGTACGCAACTCACCAAACAGCGCCTCCTGCTCGCCTGCACGGCCATCGACAACTGCTACGCGCTGCACAACTTCGCCGGCCAGCGCCGATACCAGCAGACTGCCCTGCCATTTGGGAAACAGCGCACCGCGATACATCGTCATGCCGGCGGGCGCTATCGATGGTGTCCAGTGCAACAGTGGTTGCTCGAGGCCTGGCTTTTCGGTGAACGGGCTGATGATGGCGCCGCTGTAGTCGACGCCATACGTGATCAATGGCCAGCCGTAATTGCGTCCAGCCTGGACGATATTGACCTCGTCACCACCGCGTGGGCCATGCTCGTGCGCGAACAAGCTGCCGGTCTGAGCGTCAAACACCAGGCCCTGCACATTGCGATGTCCAAGACTGTAGATTTCCGGCAGCGCCTTGGCGTTGCCAACGAAAGGATTATCCGCCGGCACCGAACCGTCACGGTTGATGCGCACGATCTTGCCCAGATGATTGTTGAGCTTCTGCGCCCGCTCGCGATAGTTGAAGCCATCGCCGGTGCCCATCACCAAGGTGCCATCGGGCAACCAGGCCATGCGCGCGCCGTAGTGCACATCACCGCGCTTTGCCGGCATCGCAGTAAAGATCGGTACCACGTCATGCAAGGTATTGCCCTCGAGGCGGGCACGCACGATGCGCACGTGGTTCTTGCGCTCGCTGCCGTGCGCGAAAGACAGAAACAATGTGTGATTGCTGGCGAACTCCGGGTCCACCAACACCTCGAACAAGCCCGCCTGACCGGATGCAAACACCGGCGGAAGGCCAGCAACCGGTTCGGGCACCAGCACACCGTTGTCGATCATGCGCAGACGGCCGGCGCGCTCGGTCACCAGCATGCGGCCATCAGGCAGAAATGCCAGCGACCAAGGGAATTCCAATCCCTTGACCACGGTGTCGACGCGATATTCCTGGGCTTGAACGCCGCCGATGGCGAGCAGTATCGAGCAGGCAAATACACACAGCGATCGTTTCATCGGGCACCTCTTCTGTTGTCGTCAGCGCCAACATAGCAGAGTCGAAAAGTGCGCTGCGATCGTGGCATAGTGATCGCATTGCAGCCTATAAAAGCGGTGTCGCGAGCCATGCATAACGAGATATTGCCGATCACCGCACCCGAACACCGTCTATCGGTCTGGCGGCGTAACCTGTTCACGATGCTAGGCGCCGTCCTGATCGCCGACGTCTGGGGCGCGATCGTGCAGACGCAGTTCAACATAGCTTCATTGCAGGCGATGGGCGGCGACATCGGGTTTCAGCTGCGCCTGCAGATGACGGGGCTGGATCTGCTCGGGTTCACGCCGATCTATGGCGTGATCGTGCTGCTGGGGCTGGTCTGCGCGCTGCCGGTGGCTGCGTTGCTGTCGCGTTGGTGGCCACGTCTGCGTATGCCGTTTTACGCCCTTGCCGGCATGGTCGGCATTGCCACCGCGATCCGCATCGTCGATATCGCCACACCCGCCCCCACCTTGATTGCCGCAACGCGCGGCAGCATTGGCTGGTTGCTGATGGCCTTGGGCGGCGTGTTCGCGGGATGGTGGTTCGCCAGGCGCACGCAACGCCGTTGAATTGGGTCGGGCCCGCATGGCTTGCTTAAGCTTAAAACGCAGTACTGTAGGGCAGGCGTATCGCCTGCCATCCGAACGTTGCGATGGCGCATGGAAGACGACGACACGCTTGCCCTACAGCGGCTGGGCTCAAGTAGGCGCCATTCAGGTCGGCATTATTCCGCGACAAATCGATTGATCAGCTCGCCAATTCCGTCGATCTGTATGCGTACCTCGTCACCCGGCTTCATGAAGATCGGCTGCTCACGATACAGCCCGAGCCGCGACGGCGTGCCGGTCGAAATGACATCGCCGGGCTCCAGCGTCATCACCTGGCTGAGGTAACTGATCAGGAACGCAATCGGGAATATGAAGTGCCGAGTGTTGGAGGCTTGCATCTGAACGCCGTTGACGCTCAGCGACAATGCGAGATCATTGACGTCAGCGATGGCATCGGCAGTGACCAGGGCAGGCCCCATCGGCGCAAATGTGTCGAAAGTTTTGCCCATCATCCATTGCGTGGTGCGCTTCTGGTAATCGCGTGCACTGACGTCGTTAAGGATGGTGTAGCCGGCAACATGGGTCATCGCCTGACTCTGCGCAATATGCCGCCCACGCTGGCCGATGACGACCGCAAGCTCGGCCTCATTGTCGACCTTGCTACTGACCTTCGGTAACACGATGTCCTGGCCACTGCCAATGACCGCGGTGGAGAACTTCGAGAAGAAAGTCGGGAATTCGGGCAGGTCGCCAGCGGGCATGCCGGCGTGATCATGATAGTTGTGCCCGACGCAGATGATCTTTCCGGGGCGCAGAATCGGCGCGCGCAAGGCCACTGATGCCGCGTCGATCCAACACGATTCCGGCGCCGACCGCAAAGCGGATCGCAGGCGATTCAATGCAGTATCGCCGGACTGCAGCAGCTGCAGCATGTCAGTCGGAAAATCCGGCAGCAAGCGGCGCAGATCGGCAATGCGCGGCCTGGACGGTTCATTGTTCAAAACACCGATCGCAGCGACTCCGCAATCTTCAAAAGTAACCAGGTGCATTCAGAGCGCCCTCATTGCGTCACGGTTCGTGGCTTCGACTGCATCGATGATGGCGTCTTCGCTGATCGCTCCAGCACGGCTTTCAACTGCTGCAAAGAATGTTCAGACTCTGATGCAATGCGCTGCCGCAATACCAGTCTGTTGAGCAAATTGAGCCACCACCCGTTGACGCGGTACTGCAATTCACGCTCGAACCGCACGCCCTCAGCGTCCGCTTGCAACCGATAACTCAATTCCAGTTCGCCGCCATTGTCCGTCACCGCCTGTGCTGTCCAAAGATGCGGCGCCGCTGCGGCCAGCACCTTCCAGCGCAGTCGTGCCTCGCGGCCACCAGCACGGACATCTTCCTCGAAGCGATCACCTGCGATCAGTCTGCGTGCAGCATCACCGTGCAAGCGCAACGAGGAGGGATGCCAGGTCGGCCAGAATGCCGGTGTGCTGACGTAGGCGAATACCGTATGGATGTCGGCGGCGATCCGGATCGTATGCAACAGGCGCGTGGTCATGGAATGCTCGGCAACGAAAACCTGATTGTGCCTTATCGGCCATGATCACGGGACAGCCCTCAGTACGTCGGCAGCTCCCTGTCGATCACGTTTCTGAGCCTCGCATCCCTTCCCGCCTCGCCCTGAAAGCGGTTCGCCGCATCGACGTCGATGAGCTGCTGTGCACGCAGCGTTGCGCGCTGAGCACGCCGCGTATCGCCCAACTGGGTATAGGCGCGGGCTATGCTGACATGAAATTCATGCTCGCCTCCATACAGCCGGATGGCACGCCGGTAATGCACCACGGCCTGACGGAAATCACCGTGTTTCTCGGAATCAAGCCCGAGAATGAACTGATGCAGCGGGTCACGGGCTTGCACCGCTTCCAGTCGCTTGATGTAAGGCGTCGCGCGTGCCGGTTCACCGATACGCTGAAAGTGTGCGCCAAGATTGATCAGCGCACTGGGATGCTTCGGGTCCAGCTCCAGGGCATGTCGATAATCCTGTTCCGAACGTGCGGGCTGTCCGGCACGCAGATGCAGTACGCCAGCGTTGCTCCAGGTGGTGGCGTAGCGCGGGTCCTGCTGGAATGAGTGTTCCAGGTGTCGCAGCGCCGACTTGATCTGCCCGTTCGCCGACAGTTCGACCGCGCGATTGTTGTAGTAGTGCGCCAACAAGCGCGCATCGCTGATCTTTTCCGGCGGATCGCTGCTGATCACCTCATCCGAGGCCACATCCACCGACAACGGTCGCTTGCCAACGCGGATGCCGGCGTTGACGTGGATCGTTCGATAGATCGTATTGCCCTCCCGACGCCAGGCCAGAGATTTTGCGATCTGTTGTCCATAGGCATCCAGGCCGGCTTCGCGTGCCAACGCCACCGTCAGCAAGGTAAACGTCAGGCAGTTGGCAGTGCGGGTTTGATACGCCTGCGCCACCGTATAGGTGGCATCGTGTTTGTAGATCATGCCCAGGCCAGCCGGGTGAAACAGAAACGCGATCAGCAGGTCCATACGCCGCTGCGGTTGCTGGCTGCGGCTCAGTACCTGCTCGTGGAATTGATCGCGCAACGCCTGCGGTAGTGCCATCACCTGCCCGGGATCGGGGGGTGCGATCGCGTCCACCACCGGCGGCGGCGCCAGCATCTGTTCCGGTTCCGGCGGTGCGACCGCGTCCACTACCGGTGACGACAGGACGGGATTGGTACCAGAAAATACCAGCACCGTTGCAAGCACGAAGCCCAGCATCCTGGAAACCTCCACGCCGTGAAGGCGCGCTGATCATGTGGCTGAGTGTAGTCCCGCATCGAGGCCGGCAATAGTGACTTTTGTTGATGCATGCGCGGGGAATTGGCTCCATGGTGCCGCAAAAAAATCGCCGCACAGGGCGGCGATTCTTTCCGGAAATGAGCGGTTTTCAGCTCATTCGTAGCCGTTACTATAGACCGCGGGCTCTTCGTTGACGTCAAATTGCAACAACGACGGGCTTCCCGAGGTAAACAGCTGCAGTTCACTCAATGCGATCTCGTTGGGCGGGCGGGTCGCGTCGAACCAAAAGTTGTACATCGTGCCCCAGCGTATGGCATTGGCATTTTGCGGTGTGGCAAACACAGGCGCCTGCCAGTGGATGCTGTTCGACGTAGTGGTACTCGGCCAATCTGCAGTGTCGAATGGTTCTCCCGAGTGCGCGTCCACATCATGAAAACCCGCATTGGTTACAGTCGTAGCGCCAAAAAACTGGACGGTCAAACGATCCGTCGAACGATCGGAATTCATGTTGTGCACAGCATATTCGTAATGCCAGAGCACGCCTGGCGTGACCTCGGTGACCTTGCGTGCGACATGAAAACGCTGCACCGGCGTCGACGGCGTATCCACATTGAAAATTTGCACCGTCGGATCGATGGTCTGCCAGGCTTCGATGGCCGATTTGCGGCGCACGGTGCTTCCGATAAAAGTCAAATTGAACGTGGTGGCTGCAACCGAAACTTCGCGGTACGACGCGTTGTTCAGTCCATTACCCGATTCGGCGTCGTCCGGGGCGATGTAATGTCCTTCGACGAAATAGCGGGCGCCTGGATTCTGTGCGGCGACCATATCGACCTCTGCCACGGCCACGCGCTGATTCCAAGAAAACGAAGAAGCGCCTCCGGTGGTAAATGGGAAGGGGTAGGCACCGGTCGTGGCGCTGACTTCGGATTTGCGGCCGAGCGGACGGCTGCCATTGAGGCCGGAACCGTAGGGATCGGTACAGCCCACACCCAATTGATTGCCGCCAAGCGGAGGTTGCGCGCAGGTACCCGATCCGCACTCGGCTGCCGTGCTGTTGGTGGAAACGAAACCATGCTTAAGCCAGCTCGCGCCGATCTGGTCGAAACGGCCGTTCTTCAAGCGATACATGTTTTGCGCAATCACCGGGTGGTCGGCGCCAGTGGTACCCAGTCCGCAGCCACTAACGTTATCGCACCAGTTCAGCGGCTGGTCGCCGACGTTGCAGGAAGTCGTGCCTACCGAGTAGCCGCGGATTCCACCGGAAGTCCCGTAGTTGTTGGTGTCGGAAAGGGTAAATACGGTGACATCAGGTCCGATCGTGCCTGCCTGAACCGAGCTGGATCCCAGCATGATGGCAGTCGAGACAAACAGGGACAGAACGGCCCCAATCCAGTATTTAGGGCAAAAATGATCGCGCATCGAATGCTCCTGTGCCGCTATGCGGCGTGTGAAGGGTCGCAACATCGCCGCCGAAGATAACGCTTATCGGGAATCTTCGCCATCGAGCCCGTCAAGCAAGACTTGGGCCTGCGTATTTGTCGCATCGAGCTCCAAGACGCGCTTGAGCTCGATCATCGCCTCGTCGCTCGCGCCCATACCGAGCAGGGCCCGCGCCAGCAGGAAACGCGTCTGCGCATCATCGGGGACTTGCTGTAGCGCGACCCGGAACTGCTCGACACTTTCTTCGAACCGGCCCAGGCTGGCCATGACACCGGCCAGGGTTTCGCGCGCCTCCAGATACTTCGGGGCCAGGACCAGTGCGCGCTGGAAGAACTCGATCGAGGCCTCGGCCTGTCCCGACACCGCCCTGGCCAAACCTGCGTTGTAATAAAGCGCTGGCGAATCGCGCACCTCGGCCAGGCCGCGACCGAACACCTGCTGCCCGGCATCGGTGTCCCCGCTTTTCGCTAGATACACGCCCAGGGCCAGATACGCCTCGGGAAGATCGGGCCGAGCCAGGATCGCCTGTTCCCATTGCGCAATGGCAGCCGCCGCATCGCCGCGCTGCAATGCCACATGTGCCAGCACCTGGTGCATTTCCACAGGCAATTCTTCGCGGTCGATTGCCTGCAGCGCAGCCCGTTCGCTGGCGGCAGCATCTCCCGTCAGCGCATGGAACCAGGCCAGTCGCGCGGCATTGCCCAGGGTAGGAAACAGTCCCCAGGCTTCAACGTTTTGCAAACGCGCAATTCCGCCGTTTATCGCCTCGCGATGCTGCGTCGACAGACTCGGCGCAGCGTCTGGCGTGCCCAGCAATACGCGCCGCAATGCTGCCGTGTCGTCGTAAACCGCATCGCCCCAATACGCCTGGGTACGCAGCACCGCGCCATGCCCGAAAAACAGCAGCAGTACGCCCATTGCCGCCACGAACACCCTGCCCTGCGGCAACAACTTGCCACCGCGTTTGATACGCAGCCCCGAGCGCTCGACAGTAGGTTCCGTCAGCAGTCGTTTGCAGGTCACAGCAAAAAACGCCATCACGCCCGCAACCCCCAGCGACATCAGAAAGGGCACAACGCCATACAGGCCACGCACGATCAGAAAGCTGATAATAAAGACCAGCACCATCAGTGTCTCATCGCCCCATTGCACAGCGGCTGGTGGGCGTTTTGACGGCTCCGAGCGCGGCTTTGCCAGCAGCGGGATGGGGCCTGAGCCATAGTAAAGTGCCCCATTGGGGCAAACACTGACGCAGTCCTGGCACTTCATGCAGCCGGCCGACACAACCATGCCCCAGTCGCGTACCTCTTCGTGCACACGCACATTGGAGGTACACACCGCCGTGCAATGACCACATTGATGACAGGCATCAGTCACCCGGATACGCATCGGCGCGACCTGATCCGCAGCAGCAAAGATTGCTCCGTACGGGCAGGCATAGGTGCAGAAGCCCTTGGCGCCCAGGAAATATACGCAGGCAAAGCCGCAAATGAGCAAAGTAAGAATGCCCACCACCCATCCCGGAAACGTGGACCAGAAATGCGCGGTAGTGAATTCGGTGCCGCTGACCGCCAGAGAGTCCCCCATCCAAAGACGGTAAGCCGCCGGCCAGATAAACATGTAGATGAAGGCCAGCGCCGGTACCCAGGCCAGCGCGCGTGACTTCAGCGGCCGCGGCGTGATGCCGATTTTCAGCATCAGATGACGACATAAGTCCTGCAGCGCAACAACGTGACAACCCCATCCGCAAAAGAAGCGGCCGAAGATCGCTGTCAGCAGAATCATCACCGCAAAGAAAATCAGCCCGGCGTTGACGAGCGACGATCGGCTGAACGCCATCGCCTCGGACGGTTCCACCGGCGTCACGGTTTCGCCAGTGGTCAGCCAATGCGCGATGTGCAGGCCGATCAACACGTGCACCAACACCAGCACCAGTGCCCGCCACTTGCCCATCCTGGACGGGCGGACTTTACTGGGCCTGGGCGGCTGGATCGGCTGCGCAGGTTGCGCCGACTGCTTGCGAGCGACGGGTGGGCGAGGAGGCATCCGTAAAGGTTAGCGCATGTCCGATCGCAACCGTCGGCACTGGGCGATCGCGGCCTGGTTTGAGGTATCCGGCTAGCGTGGGAGCGGCGTCCCCACCGCGATCGTGTGGGCCGACGAAAGCAGCCATCTCAAAAAAATCCCGGTCGCAGCAACCCGCGCACGCGTCGGGGAGGTGTCCCGATTTGATTTTCATCACCATGACGGCCTTTGACCGCGTTTTGCGTACTACTCAGCATCCAGTTGGGAGTGAGTTCATGGCTTCGGGTCTGATGTTGCGTTCAATGTTGTTGGCTCTGGCCTTGACGGCCACTCAAAGCGCCTGGTCACAGGCTGTGCCCGGAGCGGGCTACGCTCTGCGTACCATCGATGGCGACAACGACGTCGGCGCGCACTTTGCAATGGTGGATCGCCCCGGTGGCACTACTGCATTTTTCTATCTGGCTGACCAGGGTCGAGTGGTTGCCGCAGGCTGCAACGGTCAGATCTGTTCGGATGCCTATTCGGTAAGCGACACGAGCGCCGACCGTGGCCGCCATGTCAGCGCCGCCTTGCGCCCAGCGCTGAGCAATCGCCCCATTGCTGCCTACTACGATGCAACCAACGGCAATCTGATGGCATTCGACTGCATGAGCGTCGAATGCTTGTTCGGCATAGAACGCACACTGGAGAGTGTCGGCAATATCGGCCAGGACACCGCGACGGCAATTAACCCAGCCACGGGATTCCCGATGATCGCGTATTACGATGTCGACAACGCCAATCTGCGGCTTTATCGCTGCGCCACCGCGATCTGCGATTCCGGTAACTCAGTACTGGTCAACGGCACCAACGACCGCGGCCACAACGTCAGCATGGTGTTCGCCGGCAGCACCCTGTGGTTGGCGTATGAAGACCGTACCAGCGGCGAGCTGATCCTGGCCACGAGTACGGCACCGTTCAACTCGTTCTCATTCGTCAGCCAGGCCAGCGGTGCCGAACCGTCGTTGACGGCAGACGCTGGCGGCTTTCTGGATATGGTCTGGCGCGAGACCGCCGGCAATACACTGCAACGGCTGCAATGTCTCAACGCCATTTGCAGCAGCGCGAACCAGACAACCCTGGCCGGTGCCGGCCGCGGCTTTCGCCCCTCCTCGACACGCCAGTCCAACGGAAATCTGCTGGTTTCGCATTTTGAACCCGGCGCCGGCAGCATGCGCGGCACGCTGTGCAACGACCTAAGCTGCAGCGCGCCACAGGCACTGTTGTTCGACACGGGTCCGACCATCGCCGGCAAGTCGCTGGTGCGCGCCTCAGGAGGCGTGCCGACGGTATTCTTCCATGATTCCGCACGCGCGGATGTGCGCTCCACCCAGTGCACGACTGCGGCGTGCACGGCGTTCTCGCAACGCGTGGCCTACAACGGGCTGCCGGTGCACGGCGCGCGTCTGGCACTGCGCCCGGATGGCCGCCCCGTTGTCGCCTATATCCGACAACGCCAACCTTGGATAGCACAGTGCGACGATGCACTGTGCAGCACCCACACGCGAACCAGCATACCGGGCTTCAACAGCGATCCCCGACCCGCGATCGCGGTTCGCCCGGATGGGCGTCCGGTCATTTACTACTCCAACGTCGGTGGCAGCGAACTCTACGACTGTGCTGATGCATCCTGCAGCAGCGGCAACTCCCGCATGGTCAGCGGCGGCGGCAACTTCACCGGCGATGTCATCGAAATGACGCTGCGTGCCGATGGCCGCCCCGTGCTGCTGTACACCGTATCCAATGCCAACGATGTATTCGTATTCGACTGCGCCGACATCAACTGCAGCAGCGGCACATCACGCCTGCTGGTGAACGAGCCCACCGGCAGCGGCACCTTCCTGGTCGGCTTCTCCATCATCGTCGGACCGGGCGATCGTCCCATCGTCATGTATTCGTTCTTCAGCAATACCGGCAACCAGCTGCGTTACGTGCGCTGCAACGACAGCGCCTGCACTGCCGCCACGGCAATCAATGTCGGCACCAATGTCAACTTCTCCGGTGCGCCGCTGACGCTACGCAGCGATGGTCGCGCCGCCTTCCTGGAGCCGAGTGCGAACAACTACGCTGTCTGCGACAACGCCGATTGCAGCGGCGTAGCACGTTTCCCTACTGCCGCTGGCGGCATCGTGCGTACACTTGCGTTGAAAAGCGGCGATCGCCCGACCTGGGAGTCCGGCACCATCGGCATGGGCGTCATCTCTACCTGCGACGACGCCACCTGCAGCGGCCTGCAGCAGAACGTCGTACTCACCAACAGCAGTCCACCGAGCAACTATCAGGGATCGCTTGCCCTCGCTCCCAACGGCTCGGCATACGCCGCATTCGAAGAACAGTCGTTGGGTGATGTGGTACTGGTGGTGCCGCTGCCGGATGCGGTCTTCAGTAGCGGCTTCGAGTAAGCGCCCCGGCTGGAAGTGAGTTCCGGTGCCGGCCGCTGTCCTTCTGCCGCATTTCCTTCTATTTTTGTACCTCCCTCGCGCTGGGGTAGCCGGCGATGCTCACTCGCATTTCACGATGGTTCTCGCAACAACCCCCGCTCATAAACTTGAGGCAGCGCTATGCGGGCGCGCTGGTAGGTTTGGCGGTAGGTGATGCAGTGGGCACAACGGTGGAGTTTCGCAAGCGCGGTACGTTTGCTGCCGTCACCGATATGACGGGCGGTGGTCCTTTCAGTCTCGCGCCGGGCCAGTGGACCGACGACACGTCGATGGCGCTTTGCCTGGCCGAGAGCCTGCTCGCCAAGCCGGGTTTCGATGCGCAGGATCAGATGGGGCGATACCTAAACTGGTGGCGCTGGGGATACCTGAGCTCGACGGGCGTGTGTTTCGATATCGGAAACACGGTCAGCGCCGCGCTGTCGCGTTTCGAGACATCCGGCGACCCCTATGCGGGATCCACGGGCGTCATGACTGCTGGCAACGGATCTTTGATGCGGCTCGTTCCTGTGGTGTTGTACTACTTTCCTGTTTCCGAAGATGTGGATCAATACGCTGCAGAAAGTTCGCGCACGACGCATGCCGCGCCCGAAGCCATCGAGTGCTGCCGCCTGTTCGCACACATACTTTCTCAGGCCTTGCGTGGAAGGGAAAAACACGCCCTGCTTGACGGCTCTACCATCGAACTGCAAGAGCCCAATGTCAAGAACCTGGCGTGCGGATCCTACTCGACCAAGAGCATCGAACAGATTCGCGGAACCGGATATGCCGTGGCAGCGTTGGAAGCGGCACTGTGGTGCTTTCAACATACTACGTCGTTTGAGTCTGCCGTCCTGCAGGCAGCCAATCTGGGCGACGATGCCGACACCACTGCTGCAATCGTCGGCCAACTCGCTGGCGCTCACTACGGACTGAACGGGATTCCCGCGGACTGGCGCCAGCGGCTGCATATGTCGGACGAGATCGTTTCCTATGCGGATCGGTTATTCGATGCCGCGAGCGAACGTTAGCCCTCGACAGCAGTAGTGTGCGGCGTCCATGCGTCGATTCCGAAGTTGCTCAGTCTCGGACTCGATTCAATTCACCCGCTTCAATCCCGCCAGCCTGGCCTTCTCCAACTTTGCAGCAACGCCCAGACTTCGACCGGCGAGATTGACGACGGAGTATTCAACGCTGCTGCCCAGGACCTGGGCGCTTTCCGACAGTGTGAGGGCATAATCCTGCTCCAGCCATTGGGTCAGTCCTGCAGTCGCGAGACGCAGCGCATTGTCCAATGAGCCTGCCTGCCCCAGAACCATGATGTGCGAGGGTGATTCTACGCGCGGCATGGAGATGGATTTACCTTGGATGACATCCACAGCGAACTCGACCTCCATTGAGGTTTCAAGGCCGTATTGCGAAGTTTCACCATCGCCTTGCAAGGCATGCGCATCGCCCAGATACAGCAGCGCACCGGGTTGCATCACCGGCAGGAACACCGTGTTGCCCTCGACCACTTCGTTGAAATCCATGTTGCCACCGAAGCGACCGGTATCTCCGGTGGAAATGGATGCTGAGCCGAAACCCGGAGCGACCGCCAGACCGCCCAGCATCGGGCGCAGCGGCACTTCAAAATCACGCAGGCGGTCACTCGCGCTCTCAGGTTTGGCAACGCCGCGCTCGCGGTCCAACGTCCATCGAATCGGCTTGCCCAATTCGGTCGCGCGCGCGGCAAGGCTGGTGGCTAGTGCTGGCGCGACGATGCTGTCCAGGCTGTCGGCATAGTCGCGATTCAGACGCAGCCGCTTGATATGCACCACCAGGATGTCGCCCGGTTCTGCGGTGCCTACAAAGAATGGCCCGGTCTGCGGATTGCCGAACAGGGCGCGCGTCTGACCGTTCTCGTCGACGCCACCGGAATCAATCGTGGTGGTACGGACGCTATCACCGGGCCAGAGCGTCAGTACCGGTTTACGGTGCGCCGAGAACTCGTTGGCGTAGTCGGACGGTTTGAATTCGTGATGTCTTGACACACCGGCTGGCCGCGAGGGAATCAGGCGCGCGACAAACGCATGGCTGACGCGTCGATCCGGGTGATTGGTATCGGGTTGCTCGCTGGTACCGCGGATCGATCCCGAATCGAATTTACCGTCATATCGGTAAACTCGTTGTCGGCTGTCCGTCGCAGTAAATCGGATTTTGCCGCCGATGATATCGCCCTGAATCGCATCCCCATCCAGCACGCCACTGAGCCGATCGCCATCACGCGCCAGTTCAAGCGTTTGATAAACCGGATTGCCCCATAGATCGGTGGTGAGGAGCCAGGTTTCCTTGTCGGCGGCAGACACAGACAAGGCCACGCACAGCAGTATCAGAAGCATCAGTTGCTTGAGCATTCATTTCCCCGGGTGATCTATTCCAGGTTAGATGCGGTCGAGCGTCGAAGCGTCGCAACGAGGCCAGGGGGCAGTGCATGGGCCATAACGCTGGTTTGACTTGGGTCAAGGCGGGCATGCGGCATAGACGCCACACTGCGTACATGAACACGATGATCGCGCCACCAACACACACCGACTCGTTCCCGATCTCGCTTCGCATGCTGGCCGCCGCACCGCACCGGCTGTTGTTCTTTGTCGGTGCTGCCAACGTCTTGATGGCGATGCTGTGGTGGACGTTGCATCTGATCGATGTGCGCTGGCAGCTGATCGGGCTTGCACCAACGCCGCTATTCGCGGGTTGGGCGCATGCGTTCGTGATGCAGTATCAGGTGCTGCCGCCCTTCATGTTCGGATTCTTGCTGACGGTGTTTCCGCGCTGGATGGGACTGAAGGAACTGACACGCTGGCATTATCTGCCGGTTGGGCTGGGACTGTTGAGCGGACAGTTGCTGCTGCTGACCGGAATGCTGGGCATGCCGAATTTGGTGCATCTGGGTGTGCTCAGTACGCTGGCAGGATGGACAGTTGGGCTGGCGATCCTGCTGCATCTGTTGTGGCTGGACAGCGGCAAGACCTGGCATGCGGTGTCGTGTGCGGCGGCGCTGGCGTTCGGGTTGCTGGGCGTGCTGTTGTTTGCGGTGTATCTGCATACCGACAATGCACTTCTGATGTTTGCGTCGATCAAGATCGGCAGCTTCGGATTGCTGCTGCCGATCTATTTCACCGTGGCACATCGCATGTTTCCGTTCTTCGCCGGCAATGTGCTGCCGGGCTATAAGCCCTGGCGAGCGCTGTGGCCACTGGGGGCATTCTGGGTACTTGCCATTGCGCATCTCGGACTCGAGCTCGCGCATGCCTATGCCTGGCTGTGGATGGCGGACCTGCCGCTGTTCGTGCTCTGCGGCTATTGGTTATGGCGCAACGCGCCGCGCGGACCCGCCCCTCCCCTACTGCGTGTATTGTTTCTGGGCTACGCGTGGTTGCCGATCGCGATGCTGCTGTACACCGCGCAAAGCTTGTGGTTTCTGGGCACCGGCGACTTCCTGCTGGGTCGGGCGCCGGCGCACGCGCTGTTCATCGGATTCTTCGGCAGCTTGATCGTGGCGATGGTGACGCGCGTCACTCAGGGGCATTCAGGGCGACCGTTGCAACTGGGCGGGGTTGCAGCATTTGCGTTCATCACGATTCAGTTCGTCGCATTGCTGCGCGTAATCGCTGAGCTGCTACCGGATTCACCGCTCTGGCAGGCAGTCGCCGCCATAGGCTGGATCGTCGCCTTCCTGCCCTGGGCGTTGCGTTCGGCGTTCATCTACCTCACACCCCGCATCGATTCCAAGCCGGGCTGACTGTGCGCGGTAGTTCGACGCAAACGAGCTTGCCAGGTGCTGCGGGTGCTGGCGTACATACTTTCCAGCAAATGCACTCTACAAGCGTGGGATATCACCTTCGCCCGCGCAGGAATTCCATCGTGCATTTGACCAGGATCAAGGCGCTCGATACGAAATTGCCACAGCATGGAAGCGAAGAGATTCCACACCGTCCGGGAGATTCGCAATGAAGAAGATTGCATGCAAGATCACATTAGGCCTTTGCCTCCCGCTCGCGCTCGCGGCATGCTCGGGTGGGGAAAGCAACGCACCGGTCACCGCCAGCAACGCCACGGCTGCGCCCGCCGATACCGGCGGATCGCTGAAAGGCGATTTCGGGCCGCCGCAGGGCGAACCGATCAAGGCCATCCTCACCAGCCCACCCCAGGTGCCACCGCCTACCAACCGCAAGGCACCGGCCAAGGTGATCGTTGAGCTGGAAGTGATCGAAAAGGAACTGCCGATCGCCGAAGGCACCACTTACACCTTCTGGACCTTCGGCGGCACGGTGCCCGGAAGCTTCATTCGCGTGCGTCAAGGTGACACGGTGGAATTCCATCTCAACAATCACCCCGATTCCAAGATGCCGCACAACATCGATCTGCATGGCGTCACAGGGCCGGGCGGCGGTGCGGCATCGAGTTTCACCGCGCCAGGGCATAGCTCGCAGTTCACCTTCAAGGCGCTGAACCAGGGCCTGTACGTCTATCACTGCGCCACCGCACCGGTGGGCATGCACGTCGCCAATGGCATGTACGGATTGATCCTGGTCGAGCCGCCCGAGGGTCTGCCGCCGGTCGATAAAGAGTTTTATGTGATGCAGGGCGATTTCTACACCGTCGGCAAGTTCCGCGAGAAAGGTTTCCAGGCCTTCGACATGCAGAAGGCGATCGACGAAAACGCGACCTATGTGCTGTTCAATGGCTCCGAAACGGCACTGACCGGCGACCGCGCGCTGAAGGCCAATGTCGGCGAAAGCGTTCGACTCTACGTCGGCAATGGTGGCCCGAATCTGGTGTCGAGCTTCCATGTCATCGGCGAAATCTTCGACAAGGTCTGGTACGAAGGCGGCACGCGCTTCCAGGAAAACGTGCAGACCACGCTGGTACCTGCCGGCGGCGCGATGATTGCCGACTTTCATCTGGAAGTGCCGGGCAGCTATGTGCTGGTCGATCATTCGATCTTCCGCGCCTTCAACAAGGGTGCGCTTGGCATCCTGAAAGTCGAAGGTGCCGAAGACAAGTCGATCTACTCGGGTAAGGAAGTCGACTCGGTCTATCTCGGCGACAAGGCAGCCAGCATGGCATCGGTCGACACCGCAGCCAAATCGGAAGCTGCGGGTACGTTGACGCCCGCCGAGCAGATCAAGGCCGGTGAAGCGCTGTTCGCCGGCACCTGCTCGGTCTGCCACCAGGCCGATGGCAATGGCCTGCCCGGCGTGTTCCCGCCGCTGGCAAAGTCCGACTATATGGCAGCACTCAGCAAGCAGGATTTGATCGGCATCGTGCTCAACGGTTTGACAGGACCGTTGAAGGTCAACGGCAAGGACTACAACTCGGTGATGCCGCCGATGAGTCAGCTCAATGACGACGAAATCGCCAATATCCTCACCTATGTCGTCAGCAGTTGGGACAACAAGGGCGCAGCGATCACCAAGGATGAGGTGGCCAAGGTACGTACCGCTACGCCGCGCGCCGAGGGCGCGGCGCACTGAAGGCGTCATGGTGCGCACACTGCTCGCCTTGCTGTTGCTGCCCATGCTGGGTTCGGCCTCTGAGCCGCCAGCCTGGGTGGCGCTGCCGGGGGACGACGCGTTTACGTCCGTGTTGAAGTACGAAGACAGCGCCGGAAAAGTGCGCATCGCACCGTTCTCGCTGATGACCAGGCCAGTGACCAATGCCGAGTTTCTGGCCTTCGTTACCCGGCACCCGCAATGGCGACGTGGCGCGGCGCCGATCGTGTTCGCCGAACATCGCTATCTGGAACACTGGACAGGCGCTCTCAGCCTCAGTGCGCAGGCGCGTAGACAACAACCGGTTACGCGGGTCAGCTGGTTTGCGGCCCAGGCCTATTGCGAAGCGCAAGACGGACGCCTGCCGACATGGTCGGAATGGGAATACGCCGCGGCAGCTGACGCCACACGTACCGATGCGCGGAGCGATCCTGCGTGGCGCGAGCGCATTCTGGGCTGGTATGCCAAACCTTCGGGCAAGGTGCTTGCCGATGTTGCGCAGGAAGCCGCCGATGTACATGGCGTTCACGACTTGCACGGGTTGGTCTGGGAATGGGTGGAAGACTACGCCGCCATGCTGGTCTCGCCCGACAACCGCCAGCAGTCCGATCCGGATCTGCTTCAGTTTTGTGGCGCCGGCGCCATTTCCACTGATGATCGTGAAAACTATGCAGTATTGATGCGCATTGCGATGCTGTCGGCGCTGGACGCCGACGACACCACGGCCAATCTTGGATTCAGATGTGCGCGCGACCTGCCTGGGGACGTCCCATGACTCGCTTACTCGCCGCGATCATCATGCTGACCTTCGCCTGCTCTGCGATCGGCGAGACCCTAAAGCCGACGATTCCCGCGGACTCGATCTACCAGCACGCAGCAAGCTTCTCTGATCAGCACAGCAAGGAATTCAAACTGGCCGATCGACGCGGAAGACCGCAGCTGGTCGCGATGTTCTACACCTCGTGCCAGTATGTCTGCCCACTGATCATCGACAGTGCCAAAGGCGTGGAGCATGCGCTAACGGAGAAAGAACGCTCCGGACTAGCGATCCTGTTGGTCAGCATCGATCCGGCACGCGATGATACTGCTGCATTACGCTCTGTATTCGACAAACGCAAACTCGAAGCACCACGGTGGACGTTGGCACGTACTGATGAATCGTCGGTACGCATGCTCGCTGCCTTGCTCGGCGTGCGCTACCGCGCCTTGGTCGATGGTGAGTTCAACCACACCAGCGCCATGTTTCTTCTTGATGGCGAGGGCCGAAAATTGGCCAGCAGTGCCAAACTGGGTAGCGTTCCGGACCCGGATTTTCTTGCCGACGTGCGTGCGGCGTTGGCTGCACATCAGCGCGAGCCCGAATCGAGCCTAGACGCGCACTGAGCGGCAAACACGACGCTTGCCGTCGCGGTGTGCGGCAGCTTGCTGCCGCTGTTGTCTGATCCGCGCGCAAAGCACGTCTCACGAAGAACAGCCGGAGCAAGCTCCCGCACTCCAAATGATGGCCGGAAACGGCATCCTCTGATAATTTGGCCGCTGACCCGCGGCGCCCGCTGCCGCACCCCCATTCCAGGAGCTTGCCCATGGCAGGAAGCAGTCTGTTCGCCCTGATTGACGATATCGCCACCTTGCTCGACGACGTTGCAGTGATGAGCAAGGTTGCCGTGAAAAAGACCGCGGGCGTGCTCGGCGACGACCTGGCGTTGAACGCGCAACAGGTCTCGGGCGTGAGCCCCGATCGCGAACTGCCGGTGGTGTGGGCGGTTGCAGTGGGATCGTTGAAGAACAAGGCCATCCTGGTGCCCTCGGCATTAGCGATCAGTGCCTTTATTCCGTGGCTGATCATGCCGCTACTGATGATCGGCGGCGCTTACCTGTGTTTCGAAGGATTCGAAAAACTGGTGCACAAGTTCTTGCATAGCCGCGAGGACGCTGCCAAGGAAGCCGAACAACACGCAAAGGAGCTGCAAGCCCTGGCTGACCCCAGCATCGATGTCGTTGCGCTGGAGAAAGAAAAGATCAAGGGCGCCATTCGCACCGATTTCATCCTCAGCGCCGAAATTCTCGTCATCGCACTGGGTACGGTTGCGGCCGCACCGTTTGTTAAACAGGTATCGGTGATGGTCGCGGTCGCCCTCTTGATGACTGTGGGTGTCTACGGCCTGGTTGCCGGCATCGTGAAACTGGATGATGCCGGCCTTTACTTGAGCAAGCTGCAAGGAGACGGCGGCTTGCGTAAACTAAAACGTGGCTTCGGGCGCTTTCTGTTGCGCGCCGCCCCGTTTCTGATGAAGGGACTGGCGATCGCCGGCACCATCGCCATGTTTCTGGTGGGCGGCAGCATCATCGTGCATGGCATTCCAGCGCTGCATCATATGAGCGAGCATTGGGCGAGTGCGTCCGCTGCCATCGCCGGCATAGGTGCGGTACTGGGCGCGGTGACGCCCATGCTGTTCGAAGGCACGGTAGGTCTGATTACCGGCGCACTGGTACTGGGCGTAGTGCTGCTGGGTCAGCGGCTGTATTCGCGCCGAAAGCCGGCGCACTGACAGGCGCCGGCGCGCACGCTAATCCAGCGCATCAGACTGCTGCGGTCACAACGATTTCGATCTTCCACTCCGACTTGGCCAACGCCGCCTGCACGGTGGCGCGCGGCGGGGTGTGGCCGGCGACCACCCAGTCTTCCCACACCTTGTTCATCGCCGCGAAATCGGCAAGATCAGCAAGAAAAATCTGCGCGCGCAAAATGCGTGTCTTATTGCTGCCGGCACGCGTAAGCAACGCGTCGATGGCGTCGAGCACCTGCTGTGTCTGGCCCGCGATGCCCTGGCTGACATCTTCAGCGACCTGACCGGCCAGGTACACCGTGCCATTGTGCACGGCCATTTCCGACATGCGGGGGCCGACATCGAAGCGTAGGATCATGGGAATCCCTCGTGATGGAAAATGCGAAGTAACCGTCGCCGCGTGCGTATCCGGCGATGCGGGAGAACTCAAGAATTTTCGCTGGACGGTTCGGACAGGCGCCTACGCTCCGACCGCACGAACGACCAACTCAACGCATGATAGAGGATGACACTGGACAGTCCCATCCAGATCAACACCCACACCATGGCGGGCAGGAACGTGAGCTGCGCCATCGTATGCGCGTCAGTATGCGTGCCCGATACCGTGGACAGGCTGAGCACCGTGAACAGACTGTTGTAGCCATCCAGAATCAATTGCAGCGCCAGCGTGATCAGCAAGGCATCGCGCCAGGACTCGCCGAGTTTCAATCCGGCCAAAAGCAACACGGCAGCAAGACTCAGACCGGTGGTCACACCAAATAGATTGCGAACGAACAACACGCAGAGCAAGCCCAATGCCGCGCCCAAGCCGATCAACAATATCCGCGACGACAACAACCGCTGATGCAGCAGGATCAGCACGCCACCGGCGATGGCGCTGCCGACATAGCCGGCACTCGCCACCACGATGCGAATCCCGCCCGCTGACCAGGCCACGCCGGAAAGATCCGGCTGCACCTCGAAGCGATGGAAATGGCCGCCGGTAAGCATCGCTGCAAAACCATGGCTGAGTTCGTGCACAAAGGTGCCGAACAGACGAAAGGGATAGACGCACCAATGCAGCCAGGGCACCTGCCAGGCGACCACGATCAGCACGCCCAGAGTCAGCATGCCGCCCCAGTGGCGTGTCCAGGGCGGAGTGGGCGTCGATGGTTGGGTCATGGCAAGACTTTAGCGCGAAGCATTGCAATGTAGGAGCGGCGTGAGCCGCGAAGCTCTTGCTCTGCCTATGGCTTTGACTTTGACTTTGACTTTGTCGAGCGGGGCTTGCTCCGCTGCTTTTTGCTTGGTTTCGAGCCAAAGATCAAGAGCAGCGGAGCAAGCCCCGCTCTACAAACGCCAACGCCAGAGCAAGAGCATCGCGGCTCACGCCGCTCCTACATCCATGTCCTACATCGCGTCGATATCGCCCAACGCACGAATTAATCGTCGCGCGCGTTTGTCGGGCTTCCCGGCGGGCGGCTGCATACCGGCATTTTCCATCCTTCGTTTTTCGCGCGCGGCGTCACGACGTGCGCGGCTCGCATCGGCCTCGGAATACAAAGTCTGGGCAACCGTCGCCGCAGCACGCTTGCCGCCGACAGCGACGATCTCGATCTCGTACTTTTCGTGCTCGCGCTGGATCTGCAAACGATCACCGGCACGCACCAGCTTGGCGGCCTTTACAGCCGCCTCGTTCAAGTTGACCTTGCCGCCTTCGATCGCGTGCTTTGCGAGCTGGCGCGTCTTGAAAAAACGCGCCGCCCAGAGCCAGATATCCAGGCGCACCGTGGCAACGGCCTCGGCCATGACGATCAGCGCAAGAGTGCGTTCATGCGCCGCAGGAACGCGCTCGGGTCATCGAGCTGGCCGCCCTCGGCGAGCCGCGCCTGATCCAGGATCACCAGGGCCAGATCGCCAGCCTGCGCGGCGTCTTCGGTGTCGCTCAGTCGCTTGATGAGCGAGTGCTCGGGATTGATTTCCAACACCGGCGCCTGGCTCGGCACGTCCTGACCTGCCGCACGCATGAGTCGCTGCATGTGCAGGGCCATTTCGTACTCGTCCAGCACCAGACAGGCCGCAGACTCGGTGAGGCGTGCGCTGACTTTGACATCGCGCACCTTGTCGCCAAGCAGAGACTTCATGCGTTCGACGATGGGCGCCGCGCTCTTTTCGGCATCCTCGCGCTGCTGCTTCTCTTCATCGCTGAGTTGGATATCGCCTTTGGCGACATTGCGCAGCTTCTTGCCGGTGTATTCGTTGAGATGGCCGGACACCCACTCGTCGATGCGCTCGAACATCAGCAGTACTTCGATGCCACGTGATTTCAGCGCTTCCAGCTGCGGGCTGTTGGCGGCGGCGGCATAGGAATCGGCGGTGACGTACCAGATGGTTTCCTGGCCGTCCTGCATGCGCGCGATGTAGTCGTCCAGAGAAACGCTGGCTGCTGAACCTTCGCTCTTGGTCGAGGCGAAACGCAGCAGCTTGGCGATACGCTCCTTGTTGCCGAAATCTTCGGCGATGCCTTCCTTCAGGACGCTGCCGAAGGCCTTGAAGAAGGTGTCGTATTTTTCCTTCTGATCGCTGGCGAGTGAATCGAGCAGATCCAATGTGCGCTTGGTCAGACCCGAACGGATCTGCTGCACGAGGCGGTTTTCCTGCAGGATTTCGCGCGATACGTTGAGCGGCAAATCATCGGAATCGACGACGCCGCGCACGAAGCGCAGATACGACGGCAGCAACTGCTCGCTGGCATCCATGATGAACACACGGCGGATATACAGCTTCAGTCCCTTGCGCTCATCGCGGCCGCTGAAGGCCATATCGAACGGCGCCTGGGTCGGCAGGAACAACAGGCTGGTGTAGCTCTGGTTGCCCTCGACGCGATTGTGCGTCCACGCCAGCGGCTCGTCGTAGGCATGCGCGGCATGCTTGTAGAAGCCTTGGTAGTCCTCGTCCTTCAACTCGGATTTCGGCCGTGTCCACAATGCCGACGCGTGGTTGACGGTTTCGAAGTCGGATGCCGCTTCGGCGGGCTTTTCCGCATCGTCGTCCTGCGGTGCATGATTTTCCTTCGGCATGCGAATCGGGAAGGCGATGTGATCAGAGTATTTGCCGACCAGGGTGCGCACGCGCCAGGGTTCCAGAAACTCGTCTTCCTCGGGCTTGAGATGCAGAGTGACACTGGTGCCGCGACCCGCCTCGTTGGTGCTCTCGATCGTGTACTCGCCGCTGCCGGTCGATTCCCAGCGCACGGCATCGCCTGCATCGGCGCCGGCGCGACGCGTAACCAGGGTGACCTTGTCGGCGACGACGAACGCGGAATAGAAACCTACGCCGAACTGCCCGATCAGCGCCGTATCCTTGCGCGCATCGCCCGACAGCGATTCCAGAAAGCGCCTGGTGCCGGAACGTGCGACGGTGCCGATGTTCTCGATCACTTCGTCGCGTGTCATGCCGATGCCGTTATCGCTCAGCGTCAACGTGCGCGCCGCCTTGTCGATCTCGATTTCGATGCGGTAGTCGCTGTCGCCTTCACTCAACGCCGGGTTGGCGATGGCTTCGAAACGCAACTTGTCGCAGGCGTCAGAAGCATTGGAAATCAGTTCGCGCAGGAAGATTTCCTTGTGCGAGTACAGGGAATGCGTGACCAGCTTGAGCACCTGTTCGACTTCGGCTTCGAAGCGACGGGTTTCGGTAACGGCAGCGGACATCGGGAGACCTCCGGAATGGGGGGAAGGATGGTCTGGATGTGGTGGTGGCGAGCGCCGTATTCAAGCGCAGGCAAAGGCTTTTGTGGGAGCGGCGTCCCGCCGCGATGCTCTTGCTCTGATTTTTATAGTCAGAGCAAGA
>JANMUE010000319.1:0-1201 GCA_031391205.1 Lysobacterales bacterium
TGCAAAAAGCCTATGACGCGGGGTTGACCTCCGAAAAAGTGGTGGCGGTGTATCTCAAGCGCATCGCCGCTTACGATCAAGCCGGTCCCAAACTCAATTCCATCATCGCCATCAACAGCAAGGCAGTGGAAGTTGCCAAGGCGTTGGATGCCGAACGCAAAGCGAAGGGGCCGCGTTCACTGCTGCACGGCGTGCCGATATTGGTGAAGGACAACTACGACACCTTCGATATGCCCACCACCGGTGGCTCGAAAGCCTTGGCTGGCTCCAAGCCCATGTACGATGCCTTCACGGTGAAGAAGCTGCGCGAGGCGGGTGCGATTATTTTGGCCAAGACCAATCTCGATGAGTTTGCACGCGGCGGTACCGGCACCAGCTCGTTGGGTGGGCAAACGCTTAATCCCTACAATCTGACCAAAATTCCCGGTGGCTCCAGCGCGGGTTCCGGTGCAGGTGTAGCTGCCTTGTTTGGTCAAGTAGGTCTGGGCACCGAAACCGGTTCGTCGATTCGACATCCTTCTTCCAAGAACAACTTGGTGGGCTTCTCGCCCTCGCAAGGTCTAGTGAGTCGTCAAGGCATCCTTCCCATTTCGATCACCTATGATCGCGCTGGACCGATGGCGCGTAGTGTTACAGACGCAGCTATCGTGATGAGCTACATGGCTGGCACCGATGCTGCTGATTTATTCACCTTGAATAGTTTGGGTCATGCGCCCACCGATCACTTCCTGGGCTCGCTCAAGAAGGATGGTTTGAAAGGCGCGCGTGTCGGTGTGTTGCGCGATCTATTCGGTCGCGATCCGGAAGACAAGCCGGCGGTAGAGATTATCGAAGCAGCATTGAAGACCTTGAAAGCGCAGGGCGCCACGGTGGTCGATCCGCTGGATGCCGGCACCGATTTGTGGGCTGCCTTGCGCGATACCAATGCCGGCACCGGCGAATACAAACAAGCCATCAATGCCTACTTCGCCGCGCGCGGTTCGGCAACGCCGGTGAAAAATCTCAGCGAGTTAATTGCCACTGGTGGTTATCTCGGTCGCTTGAAAAAGAACTACGAGGAATCCAATGCAGTGGGCGAGATGACTTACAACGCCGACTACATCGGTCGCTACAAAGGCAAGATCGTGATGCGCGAACGCCTGATGCAGTTGATGCAGCAGTGGCAACTCGATGCCGTGGTGTATCCGTTTGAAACCAAGCC
>JANMUE010000335.1:0-2922 GCA_031391205.1 Lysobacterales bacterium
AGCGCGTAGGGTGGGTGCAACCCACCATTATCAAATGCCAGACAATGGTGGGTTGCACCCACCGTACGCGCTGCGCTCTCCGCCAGCCTACACCCACATTTCAGATACCTTCAGTCTGCGACAGATACAAATACGCGACCAGTTCCTTCCCCTTTGGATGCAGCGCCAGCCAGTTGCGCAGTTCGCGCACCTTCTCGTAGTCCTCCCCCAGTTGCACCTTCCAGCGTTCCTCGGCGCGACGGCGTGCCTGCTCGTCACGCAGGCGTTTCTGCCAGTTGGCATCGAATATCTTGGCAAGCTGGCCGTTGCGCGCCAGATGCTCGACCAATCCCCATTCGCCTTCATCCAGCCAGACGGCATCGCAGTCGTCGCACCAGTCGATCTGGTTCTTGGTGTCTGCCGAAAAACGGAACTTGGTCATGAAGCCGCGGCAATGCGGGCAGCGCAGCAGCAGGGTGCTGTCGGCAACGCTGTCGGCCTCGCCCAGATCCATCGCCGCACGCGCCGGAGCCGCATGCGACTGGCGCCAGTCGCGGTAGGCGATCAGCGAGAGCAGGGTGCCGCGGCAGTCCGGACAGGCCAGTGCAGGGAGATTGGCTTCCAGAGTCGTCGCTTGGAGTTCGGTCTTGCTGCAGATGGGGCAGGGCGTGGGCATGGGGCGTCTCCGGATTTCCCTGTACTCGACGGTACACGAGAATGCGAATCGCGAAAACTCACCTTCGTCGCGACAGGCGATCGGAAGATTCAGGGGTTGACGCGCCCGACGAAATGGTCGCGCGGCACAAAGCCCCAGTGGCGGCTGTCCATGCTGTTGTCACGATTGTCGCCCATAACGAAGTACTGGCCCTCAGGTACCGTCACCGCCTCCATATCGAGCGAAAAACTTTCGACATAGGGTTCGTCGTCCTTCCACGGCTCGGGAAAGATTACGCCATCGACGCGGGTGACTCCGTCGACGATTTCCACTCTAGAACCCCCGACGGCGATGACCCGCTTGCACCAGTCGGACGAGCGGTCCTTTGGATAATTGAAGACGGCGATATCACCTGGAACCGGATCGTTGCGCGCGTACGCCCAGGCGGAGACCATGACGATGTCTCCGGTCCACAATGTCGGCGCCATGGAGTCCGATGCCTGGCGCATAGGCATTACGCCGACGATGCGCGCGCGTGGGTCCAAGGTCGCGGTACCCAGCGGGTTGACCAGGTAATGCGCCGTCAACGTGAGTCCGATGACCGCGAGGGTGATGTAGATCGTCTTGGGTTTCACCGATAAGCTCCATTTCGTATTTAGATCAATCCAATCGCGCGCGCGCGCGATCGGCATAGTTCAGTACCTGGCCGTGGCGACGTACATTGTCGACACGATCCAGATCGAGATCGGCATACAGCCAGCAGGCGCGGTTCAATTCGCCCTGCGCGACGATGCCGTCGTCGACCAACTCCCGGTCCGGCGGCAGAAACACTCCGGCGGCGCCAACATTCACGTCGACACTCGGCGAATCCGCACATTCACCCACGGTCGGCGACTGCACCACATAAAACTGATTCTCCAGCGCGCGCGCCTGGCAGCCGATGCGCACACGGTGATACCCGGCCAAGGTATCTGTACAACTGGGTACCAGCAGCACCTCGACACCGGATTCTGCCAGCCGCGTGGCGATCGCCGGAAATTCGCAGTCGTAGCAGATGGTCACACCAATCCGCGTTTTGCCAATGTCGAATACCTGCAGGCCGCTACCCGGCGCGATCATCCATTCCTCGTTTTCGAAGCGCGTCATGGTGAGTTTGTCCTGGCTCAAGATGCTGCCATCGGGAAACACGAACAGGCAACGGTTGCGCACCCGGCCGTCGGCATCGCGCACCGGATAGGTGCCGGCGCAAATATGCACAGCGTGTTGCGTGGCCAGCTGCGCGATCAGGCCGCGAAATGCCGGGTATTGCGTCTGCATGAAATCGATCTGACCGGACAACGACTGCGCCGCCACGCCTCCTGCGTGCGCCAGCTCCATGCTGAAGTATTCCGGAAACAACAGAAGCTCGGCACGGTTGGCCGTGGCCTCGCTGACCCAGGTTTGCAACTTGTTCGCAAACGCGGCGAAGTGCGGGATGGGCGACACCGGATACTGTGCCGCGGCAATGCGCAGCATGCGGCTCATTCTGATCGCTCCGGGTTCAGCGACTTCATCCAGAACATCATTGGTTTTGCGGCTTCTTCGGAAGCGCCGATTTCGCGCCAGCGCATGGTGGTGCAGAGCTCCGGATGCGGGGCAAAGCCGCGCCTGCGCCAGAACCTGTCCAGCGGCACATAGCCGGGCGGTCGACGCAGATCATCCTGCGCGCGCTGCACGCCACAGAACACCATGGTGTCAATGCCGGGCAGGCTGCGTGCGTGGCGCTCGCGTTCGTCGAAGAAGCGCACACCGATGCCCTGCCCGCGATAGAGCGGGTCCAGCACCGACTCGCCGCAATACAGGATGCGTGCCAGGTCATAGCCCTGGGCGCGGAATGGGGCGGTGATCTCGTCGGTCTCGGCGCTCATCGGCTGTGCCGTGGATGCGCCGACCACTGTGGTTCCGTCCAGACACACCGCCACCATCGCGCCAGACACATTCACATAGGTCTGCAGATAGCGCTGTTCATACGCGGCGTTGCCGTCATACAGATAAGGCCAGTCGCGAAACACCAGAATGCGCAGTCGCGCGATATCGGCCAGCCAGGGCAGCAGGTCGGCGCCGGTGTAGGTTTGAATGGTCAATGTGGAATGCGTGGTCATGTGTAATGCAATGTTGGAGCGGCGTGAGCCGCGATGCTTTTGCTTTTGACTTGTCCCAAGGGATTCCCTTCGGTCATAGGCGGGGCTTGCTCCGCTGCTCTTGATCGTCGCCAATATAGAGTCCAGGCCAAAAGCAGCGGAGCAAGC
>JANMUE010000337.1:0-10317 GCA_031391205.1 Lysobacterales bacterium
GCTTGCTCCGCTGCTGTTGCTCTGAATCACAAAAGTGCCAAAGCAGCGGAGCAAGCCCCGCTCTACACAGGCAGGAGCAAAAGCATCGCGGCGTCCCGCCGCTCCCACGCGATGTGTTTGCCGCGTGGTCAGGGACGAGCATTTCAAACAATGCTAGTTCCAGCCGCAGCATTACCCGCGCATACGCAGGCGCTGGAAGATCGAGGCAACGCGTGCCACCAGTGTCGATGTTGCCGGCTGATTGTCGGTGGCCTCGACCACATGCGCCTTGGCCAGCACCGGTGCAGCACTCATTTGACGGTGGCGGGCCATCGCCAGTTCGACCGACGCCTCCAGCATATGCGGACGTACCGGCTTGGGCAGGAAACGGAAAATCTGCGCCTGATTGATCAGTTCGACAAGCTGCTTGGAATCATGGAACCAGGCCAGCACCACTGTCACCATGTACGGCGCATGGCGCTTGAGTGACTTCAATGCCGGTGTGATGTCGGCGCCCTCGAGTTTCACGTCGGAGATGACCACGCCGATATTCTGCCGCTCGATGATTTCAAAGGCGTCGTTCAGCGTCGCCGCCCAGTGCAGGCGATACTTCGCCCCCAGGGCCTGACCGATGATGCGATAGACCTCTTCATTGTCGTCCATCACCAGAACATCGGCGCCGGGTGCGCCGGAATCGCGGCTGGGCACGGTCAGGTGTTGCGATTGCTCGAACAACTCGGTGGCGATCGCGACGCCTTGTTCGATGGTGCTGCGAAAGTCGACCGGATCCCAGGGCTTGCTCAGAAACCGGAAAATCTCGCCATCATTGATCGAGCCGACAATCGCAGCCAGATCCGAATAACCGGTGAGCAGGATGCGCATGGTCAGTGGCGACAGTGCACGCACCTCGCGCAGCAGATCGACACCGGCAACCTCCGGCATGCGCTGATCGCTGACCACCACATGCACGCGCTGTCGTTTGACGACGTCGAGCACTTCGCGCGGATTGGTAGTGGCGACGACGTTGTAACTCGACTTGAACAGAATAGCCAAGGAACGCACGATGCGTTCCTCGTCGTCGATGAAGACGATGCAGGGCCTATCAGACATGTCGGTGTTTCCCCGGACGGGTTTGGGCACCATATCGGATATGCCGATACTTTTTTGTGACCTCGACGCGGAAAGAACCCGGCATCACGACTCCAGCGCCGGAAGACTGACGACAAACCGGGTGCCGCGGCCCGGTTCGGAGCCGACACGGATGCGGCCGCTGTGCTGCTGGATGATCTGATAGGTGATCGACAGGCCCAGGCCGGTGCCCTGGCCCACGGGCTTGGTGGTGAAGAACGGCTCGAAGATGTGCGGCAGAACATCCGCCGGCATGCCGCGCCCGTTGTCCTGAACGGTCACGTGCACGAAGCCCTGCGCATACTCGGTCTTGATCAGCATCTTGCCCGCCGTTTCGATCGCCTGCGCGGCATTGTTGAACAGATTGATGAACACCTGGTTGATCTGCGATGGCGAGCACGAAATCAGCGGTACATCGCCGTATTGCTTGATGACCTCCACCTTGTTCTTGAGGCGGTTTCGGGCGATGTTCAGTGCGCTGTCGATGCACTCATGGACGTTGACGTCCTTGACCTTGGCCTCGTCCAGGCGGCTGAAGTTGCGCAGGTTCACTACCAGCTCGGAAATCTGCTCGACGCCGTAGAGCCCATCCGTCGCCAACTGCAGCGAGTCCTCGGCGACCGCATCGCGGCGAACCTCCTCGATGCTGGCCAGTGCCTGCGTGATCAGTGGCTCCAGAACTGCCGGAGCGCTGCCGGCGGCGCGCGCCTCGGCAAATTTGCTGACCTTGTCGGCCATGTCGATGAAGCGCTGCAGCAACTCCTTGCCGAGCAGGATGTTGTTCTTGACGTAGCCCAGCGGCGTGTTGATCTCGTGCGCGATGCCGGCCACCATCTGACCCAGCGAGGCCATTTTCTCCGACTGCACCAGCTGCGACTGCGAGTTTTTTAACTGGCCCAGTGTGTTGCTCAGTTCTTCGGTGCGTTCCTGCACGCGCCGCTCGAGCAGGGTGTTGGCCTCGGCGAGGCGCCCTTCGGATGTGACGATCTCGTGCGCCAGTGTGTTGATATGAAAGCTCAGCAGGCCGATTTCGTTGCGCCTGGGGTAGTCGATGCGGTTCTGATCCAGTTCGTGATGGCGATGCGCATTGATCATCATCCCCATGCCACGCACCGATTTGGAGATGCGCGCAATCGGCGCCAGCAGCCAGCGATTGAACAGGAAATACGCAATCAGGATCACCAACAGCACGGTTGCCAGCAGATACGCGATCAGCTGGCGGGTGATGGTATTGGCGACGGCGATGGTCTCGGCCACCGGCTTTACAACGCCAAGCTTCCAATACGGGCCGGGGACGTGAAACAGGAACAATGTCGACGGTTGCTTCAGCAGCGGATCAGTCGTCAGCGGCTGCGCGCGATACATGTTGGTGCGCTGGCTCGATGCCAGCTGCTTGAGCGGGTCGGTCAACACCGCAGCGGTCAGCATCGCCTGGGTGGCGTCGATCTGATAGCTGCCTTCATCGATCTGCTTTGCTACCGATGCAACACTGTTTTCCGGGATCTTCTGCGCGGAGCTCAGGATGTCCTGATTCATCGCGTCGAGGGCAGCCGAAATCTCGGCGAAGGCCGGGTCGGCGGTGGCGAGATCAGCGGCGAGTATGAACTCCTCGGTGCGCGCGCCATTGGCGTCGGTACCGATGCGCTTGACTTTGGTGGGATCGGCATAGGCGATGAATCGGTTGTAGCGATCCACCAGGAAGATATAACCGCCGGTGCGCTTTTCCCATTCGCGGGCGAAACTCGCCAGGCCTTCCAGGCGCATGTCGATGGTGGTCACCGCGGTCAAGGTGTCGCCCTCGCCCTCGCGCACCGGCACCGTGCAGGTGACCATGGGCTGGAACGAATACGGATCGGTGTAGGACTGGCTCCAGTAGCAGCTGTCGTTGGCGACGAAACGTGCCGGCACGTACCACTCTTCGTTGTGATAGCCGGGCCCGGGCTGGTTATAGCCGTCGAAATAGATCAGCTCGTCTTTCTCGTTGCGGCCCCAGAAGAAACTGCGGCGCTCGCGATCCACGGTAAACCGGAAGGGCTCCGGCCAGAAGCCGCCCCCTGCGACGGCGCGGTCACCGCCGAAATCGATGATCGGTGGCAGATCGGTCATGAAGCGCGGCTCTTCCTTGGGCAGCAGCTCGGTTACGGTCGCCAGCGAACGGTTCAGTGCGGCGATTTCGTCTAGCCGCGCGTTCAGTCCGGTGACGACGGTATTGCCAATCTGCTCGACCAGGCGGGCGGCTTCGGATTCCAGGTGCGGCTTGGCTTCACGGCTCATCACGAAGTAGATGCCGGCGGCAATCCAGCCGGTGAACAGCACGGCGGCAACGAATACGCGAAACCGAAGCCCCTGGTGCCATGCCACGCTCCAGGACTGCTGCGCCGCCGTCGCCAGCGTGCCCGCTGCCTCCGTCGGATCGAGCGTGGATTCTTCGTGAATCTGAGTCATCTATATCCCCGTGGACAGCGCGCACCATCGTGGTCTATTGCGGCCCTGCGTTAGTCAGCCCCTTTGTGGCGGCATCAGCCATCACCGGCGCATTCGCTCCGATGAAATAACCGGCATGCATACAGACGATCCCCGGCAACGTTGCGAGAAACTTCCATTTTCCCCGCGCGCGACCCCTCGTCAACTATCCCGAGAATGCGCCAACTCGGCAAGGCGGTAAAGTGAACCATGATTGCAGCCGCCGTCGCGTAGTACAGAAGCTACCGCCGGGAAACTGCCGTCAAAGCGAGCAGTACGTCACAGTTTTTGGAAGAATGCGGTGTGCACGGATCAGCGGCTGTTCGCGCCACCCGCGTTGGCAACTCAATGCTCGAACCGCACGAGGGTTTCGCTCCTCCGTTCTCACTTGGGAAGGTCTGAATAAGTCACCACTTCTACTTCCCTACACAGCTTATTGCTCGCCACACCTTGGCTTTCTACGGCGGAGCCGGTCAAAACCTGCGGTTTTTTGCCCCCTGACTCAGGGGGCTATCGCGGCTCCGGACGCGTTCAGAGGTTCCCTATGTCGGGATGGCGGCGCCCAGTGATTGCGCATCCGACAATGCGCGATCTCCTGAACGCCGCCATCCCCAGGCCCATCGCCGCGCAGTGCCGAGGTCCATGTCAGCGCTGCCGCTGTAAACGGCACATCAACGCTACGGATACACCTCCACTTCATTCACGCGTGCATACCCGGGCTGGCTGCTGGAACCGGAGCGTGCCAGCACCCGGATCGCTGTCGTGGTGATCGGCGGCAATGTGAAAGTCAGATGCGTGGCGCTGTTGTTGGTCGGGAACGCCGGTGTGACCGGAAGGTCGAGCCAGCCAGCACCGCTGGTGTACTGGATGCTGAAGTTGCTCAGCGCATAGCCGCTGGTGGTGAACAATTCCACGCGCGAAAACGTCGTGGGCACGGCCCAGTTCAACTGCACCCATTGCGGCATCGGCTGGCCATTGCCATTGGTCCAGCTGTTGAAGCCGCCCAGGGCCGTGGAGCGGCTGCCGTCGTTGATCCGCGCCGGGCTGTAGCAATGCTCGGCGCTGCCGCTGCAGAACGTGCTCGATGCTGAGCTCGCCGCCGTCAACGCCAGATTGCCCGAGGGCGTGACCGCCAGACTGACACTGCGTTCCCAGATGCGCAGAAAGGTTTCGGCCGACTGGTTGAGATGACCCAGATAGCTGGCTGGCGTACCCACCGCCTGCAGATCGTTCATCAGCGCCGGCAGCAGGCCGACATGGGCCAGCCCTTTCTTGTGCAGATCATTCATCGCATTGCCGGCGATCAGCTGCAATGTATCGGTGCGGCAACTGGCGCTCGGGAACATCAGCGATTCCGGTCGATAGCGCGGCTTCAGCTGTTCGATAAAACCGTTGAAGTCCGCACCGAAGCCGACGTTGAGTCCATGATCTACCGCGTACATCAGCGACTGCGCAAACGACCGCGACGAACCCTGGCACTGATTGGCGACCGGGCCGCCGCCGGCCGGATAGGCCACCGTCGATTCCGGGCCAGGACGCAGGCCGATCATGCCGCCGGTATTCGTGATCATCTGGATTTCTTCGGCGCGCAGATGCTTCTCGTGGCGTTCCTCGTCCGGAGAAATCGTGTCCCAGGTATGCGTATGCGAATACAGCAGCGGATAGTTGCCGCGCGCCCTGGCAAGGTCGTAGGTGTTGACGAAGGCCTTGCGCGACAAATGCGCGACATCGAGCAGCATGCCGCGATCCATCATCGCATTGACCAGCACATTGCCATCGCCATTGAGGCCAAGCTGATTCAGGTATTGCTCGCCATCGCAGCCACCACTGACACCGGCGCTGTTGCGGCAGACGATATCGTTGATCTCGGTCAGATTGCCGGGATAGCCGCCCAGCGACCACAGCGTCTCCACCAGATCGGCGGTCTCCATCAGTTTGGGAATCGGCGCGGCACCGCCAAAGCGATTGTCGGCGTGATGCGCGACCTGCACCGAACGCACGCCCAGGCCATGCAGTTCGGCAAGCTGGGCCAGATAATCACCGGTCGGAAACAGCTTGGTCGCCTCGACCGACAACACCAGCGCGAGCTTGCCCTGCGCGATCAATGTGCGTGCCTGCGCCGGCGTCTCGGCGATGCCGACCCAGCTGCTGTTGGCGTTGGCGAAGCTGCGCGCGAACGCGGCCTGGCGGCGCACCGATTCCATCTCGTCGCAGCCATAGCGGCGTCCCTGCAGCGCGGTGTTGACGCAGAGGAAGTTCGATTCGGCCAGAGACACCACCATCACCCGCAGGCCGCCGTCTTTTGCCTGCTGCAGCCAGCCGCTCCACATCTGCTGATGCGCGATGGCATTCCATTTCGGCCACTGCTCGAAGTGTTCCTGCGGGCAGGTGCCGGGAATGGTGATGCCGAGAAAGCGCTTGCAGCGACGCCGGTCGTAGCCACGGCGCTTGAAGAGGTGCCAGCCGGTGTCGTCGCCGATGAATTCGGAGATGATCGGAAACATCGTCGCGGCATGGCTGTGGGTGAGGAAGTTGCCGTCGCAGCGCTGCACCGCGGTTTCCATCGGGCCATTGATCGTGCCCCAGAACCAGCCGCCGCCGAAACTCTGCTCGGCGGTCAGATGCGAATGCAGATCGACATAGCCATCCACCGCATTCGCCGGCGATACGCAGAGCGATTGCATCAGTACCGCGCAGGCAAGGCCGGCAAGCCCGCGGCCGAATGAGTTAACACGATTCATGGCAGGTCTCCTTCGTCCATATCCGGTGTGGGCGGCACGTGATCGGTGAAGGTCAGCCGGCTGATGATGTGATCAGCGAGGTCGATCTTGTAAGCCATCATGCCCACGGCATTGCCGACGAACACCTGCCCGGCCTCGGTATCCAGCGCCAGGCCATGAATGATGTCGTCGCCACCCAGGCTGAGCAGCACCTCGGTGGTGGTCTCATCGGAGATATCGTCGACGGTGACGCGCACCACATCACTGCCGACCACGGTGATCGCCTGCTTGCCACCCTCGTGCTCGATCTCGATCGCTGGCGGATCATCGAAGCTGCTGTTCAGTGCGGTCACCGCGCCACTGGCCAGTGCCAGCTTCTGCACGACTGCGTCGCCGCTGCTGGTCCAGATGAAACTCTGCGTGACGGCATCGAAGCCCAGGCCATATGGCATGTTCAGACCACTGGCAATTTCCTGCTGCAGCGTTCCGTTGGGATCGGCGCGCAGAATGCGGTTGCCGGTCGGATCGGCCCAGTACTGCAATGCCCCGTCTACGATGATGCCGCGCCCGCGCACAGCGGGCCGCAGGCGTCCACTGTCGTCGGCGAATACTTCCACAGATCGGTGTGCATTCAGCTGCGGGTGCTGGGCGTGACTGGGTGACGCTGTGGGCAGCGCCAGGCATAACGTGATCAACAGGCGAATTGTCGGATTCATTGCACGGCTCCTGAAATATTCGGGTTGCGTGTCTTGCGATGATGCACATGCCCGGCAGGTGCCAGGCATGCGCAGGTATCACTCACTCAGTTCCAGGGATTGGCGGGTTGATCGTCGATCGCCACCCAGAAGCGTGTGTTGGGGCTGAGCACGCCCTGGCCCCACCAGGTCCAGCCGCCACCGCCGTCATGGAACTCGCCCATGCGATAGCCCAGGCCAAACGTCGACAGGCAGATGCCATCGGCCACGGCGCGTGAGGTCAGTGCCAGGCCCTGCACCGGCGCGCTGAGGCGAACCTCGCCGGCAGCCCAACCGTTGTAGAAATCGAAGGTCATCCAGAACGGTGCACTGCGGCCATCCTGATTGAGGCAGAGCAGCGGCAGCGAAACCGTAGGACTGGTGTCGCCGAGATAGGGTGAAGTCTGTGCATCGCCGCCGACGTGCGCATACGAGCCATCGCTGCCCAGCAGCTTCCAGGTCATGCCCATATGCCCTTGCACCGAAGTGACTTGCACCGGGCGCCATGTGGTCTTGTTGAGTTGACGGCCATGCGCATCGCGCAGCGCGAGCAACGACAACTGCGGCGTGCCGGTGCTGGTCCAGGTGTGGCTGGCATTCGTCAGTGTTGCCGCTGGGCCACTCAATGCCTGCGTGCCGCCATCGCCCCAGTTCATCGTGTAGTCGACGTTGTCGGTATACGGCCAGCATGCACGCATCCTGGCGCCATAGGTCTGCGCGGTATTCGCGGGTACCACCGCCGGGCCGGTCAGCATGGGCGTCAGCGCGCTCGATCCATCACCGCCCAGCAGATCCCAGAACCCCACATGCCAACGCGGCGAGCCCCACAGCGTCCAACGCGCCTCGTTGGTCAGAAAGGTGTCAGCCTGCGCGGTCACATACAGCTGCCAGTCCAGATCGAAGGTCAGCGCATCCACGGTTTCAAAGAAGCCATCACCATCGGCATCGCCGCAGTTGTTGCCGTAATAGCCCCACAAGTCGCCGCGTAGATACGGGCGGATGCCGACCTGTGCATAGGCGACGCCTTCGCTGTACAGATAGCCGCGCACCGCGACCTGTGCGTAGATCGACGGCTGGAAGCGGCCGGATATGCTGCCGGTCAGCGGCTGCGGGCCGAGATTGACGGTGTCAAAATTCGAGCCGCCGCCGCAGCTCGATGCGGTGCACCAGTAGTCCAGATAACCGGAGATGCTGCGGCGCCCGCTATACGTCGCCGAACCGGTCACGCTGCCGGTGATGCCGCCCTGATCGAAGCCCGCGGTGATCGGCAGATTGAAGCCGATATGCACCGGGATCGGGCCGGCCCAGAAGTCGACGGAGAACAGATGCGGCTTGGCGATCTGCCATTCGCGCGCCTGTGGATTGGCGTAGCTGATGGTGCCGCTGAGCGTCGCGCCCTGATCGATCAGTGCGGTGCCCCAGACGCGGGCGTGGCGAAATCTCACGCCATAGGGAATGCACAGAAACCAGACCTTTGCGCGCTTCAGCGTGATCTTGATCTCGCCATCGGCATTCAAGTTCGCGGTGCCGGTGAGCGACACGCTGCCGGTGAATCCGCCGCTGAGATTGGTGCTGCTGTTCAGCGGCGCATTAATGGCGAAATGCTTGCTCTTGACGATATCGCGGTCGCCGCAAGAACCTTTGGCGATGTAGCCCGATTTGCCGCGCAGTGGCTCAAGCTCACCGTCATCGGCCTCGGCCAGCGCGATCAATGCATCCGTGGGCCCGCCCTGGGCCTCCGACAACGCGATCTCATCGGCGATGCGCTGGTTGATCGCGAACGACATGTCCTCGCCCTCGGGCGTACCGGCCAGATCATCGATCAGTTCGTTCTTCAGGATCTGCGGCAGCGGCACGTCGGCAAGGCCGCGCAGGCCATCGATCATGTAGACGCGTTCGGAATAGCGCTGGGCACTGTCGTCGATCACGCCACTGGTCTGCACCAGCTGCCAGCCCTCGCCCTGGGCGATGACGATCTGCACATAGTTGGGATCAGGGTCTGGCTCGGGATCGATCGGCAGGATGACGCGTTTATCCTGCGCCCAGCCCAGGCCTGACATCAGCAGCAATAGCAGCAGCGCAAAGCACGACGACAGAGTAAATCTTCGCGGGGTGAGTTTTTGTGAGCGCCGCGGACAGGGGTTTGGCGCGCACGCAGAAGCAGCAACGTTCATGGCATTCTCCATAACATCGGTCGATTCGTTGGCAGTCGGTGGCGTCAGGGGAGTGGCGCCGAGGCAACCGGTGTGCGGGTTTTCTTCCCGCGACTCCAGTGCGATCAGGCTACGCGACGCGATACCGATCGAGCTTGAATCGGATTGCTATGAACTTGAATCAGCTTGCTGATGACTTGAATCAGATTGCTGATGACTTGAATCAGATTGCTGGAACGCTGCTGCGCGCGCTGGCCACAGGCTGCACGCGCTCGATCTGCAGATCCGTCGGCATTGCGCCGAAGACATTGCGGAAGCTGCGGCACAGATGCGCGCCATCGGAGAAACCTGATTCATAGGCCGCCGTAGTGATGGACTTGCCCTGCTGCAGCTGGCTCAATGCATACACCAGCCGCCGCCACAGCAGATAGTTGCGCACCGGCACGCCGACCTGCTCGCGAAACAGATGCGCAAATCGACTGGGCGAGAGATTGGCACGCTGCGCGAGCGTGACGTGATTGTGTTCCTGCAGCGGTGCCGAATCGAGATACGCCACCACCTCGGCCAGCCGCGGGTGGGTAGGGGCGACGCGCACCAGTCCCGGCAGGCTCTGCGCCCGCCATTGCTGTGCCAGATCGAAGGCGCGCTGCCGGTCATTCGTGCGCGAGCGGCGGAATGTCAGCAGCTCCTGACGCAGCCCCGCATCGGGCTCGGACACTTCGCCGCCGGACTGGCGCCATTGGTCGAAACTCAGCGGGCTGCATTCCAGATACAGATATGCCAGCTCGATATTCGCGGTGGGAATGTGGTGGATCGTCTCCGGCGCAAAACAGGCAAAACGCACCGACTCGGTCAGCGCATCGCCGGCGCCTGGGTAGCGCACGGTGAATTCCTGCTCCAGCCCAAGCGTCAGCTGCAACGCCAGATGCGCATGTGTATTGGAGTTGTGTCCGCGCGAAAACCCCAGCGCGGTGTCCTGGTAAAAATGCACTTGTACGCTCATAGCCACCTTGTCGGAGAGGGCTAACACGCTGACTGCCAGCAAGAACGAGCCACGCTCGCCTTCGCAGCGAAGACGCAGGGATTTGTCCGGTGCTTTCAGAAAGTGTAAATCATAATTCCACAATTGATGCGATCAAT
>JANMUE010000339.1:0-13334 GCA_031391205.1 Lysobacterales bacterium
GAAGCCCGTGGGAGCGACCGCTAGCCGCGAATGCTGATGGTGCCTCATGGATTCGCGGCCGGAGGCCGCTCCCACGACAACAGAAGGCTTGGCGGTAAAGGTCGATAATTTCAAACCAGACCACTAGCCTATCGCGATGTCGCCATCAATTGCGCGCGGGCAGCCTTGGAATGCCCATGGCGTCACGCTCTTCCACCACTGTCAGCGGTGCCAGCAGGTCGTCGTTATAGTGCCTGCCGATCAACTTGTGTGGCGGCTCGCCATGCTGCATGCCCAGCGCATTGCCAAGCGCACGCGCGGCACGTTCGGCATCACCCTGCTCGGCATAGCTGCGGCCGAGCTCTTCCCAGATTTCCGAGGCGAAACGTTTGCTGTCTTCCTGGGCCAGAGCACGGCGCAGATAATCCTCGTTCTTGATCCAGTGACGCTCCTGGCGTGCCAGGCGGCCCAAGGTAAGCAGCAGGGCGGGATCCTGCGGCTGAAGCTCCAGCCAGCCCTCGGCGGTGCGCAGACGCGGCGGCGCCTTGGGATCGGTGGGCAGCAGTCCGTAGGCGACGACCACACTGCTCGACCAGCCATGTTTGAGCGTCGCTTCAAGCTCGGTGGCCGCCTGCGGAATCAGGTTCAATTGCACCGCACGTCGCGCATAGGCCAGGGCGACATCAGGCAGACGTTTCTGGTCACGATTCAAATCCGACCACAGCGAGTGCAGATTGATCGCATCGGTGGTCTCGGCGACGGCCAGCGCCAGCAGCCGCGATTCAAAACGCAGCCAGTCGGCATCTGGCATCTGACGACTCTGCAGGATGCGCGGCAGCAGCGACAAGGTTTCACGGGTGCGCCCACGCATGGCCAGCGCCTCGACGAAGATGCGCGCGCCATGCGGGCTGAGCTGCCCTTGCTGATCCAGTGGCGTCAACAACTCGATCGCCGTGCCGGCTCGGCCTTCCTGGAGTTCGTTGCGCGCACGCAATTCGGTCGACAGGCGTGCAGTCGCGGGCGCACGCGCCAGATCGGTGAGCAATTCCGCTTCACGTTTACGATCGCCGCGCGCATGTGCCGCTGCGTGCGCGACCATCAGCGCGGACAGATGCAGCGAGCGCATCTGCCCGGCCTTGAGCATCTGCTGTTCGGCACGGATCGGGCGCCCACTCAGCAGACACAGCAATCCGTCAAAAAAACGCTGGCGCCCGCGCCGACGCGCGCCCCGCATCCAGAACCGCACCGGCCAGCGAATGATGACCACGACCAGCCACAGCAGCAGCGCGGTCAACAGCAGGCCTATGAATGCTGTGGCCAGGGACATCTCGGCAACCAGATTGCCACGCCGGATCATCACCTCCCCCGGATCATCGCCAATCCACCAGGCCAGCAGCGCCACCAGAACCGGCAGCGCCAACATCGCCAGGGCGATGCGGAACCACTTCACTCGACGCCCCCGAAGGGTTGTGCAAGCTGACGCGTGCCCTGCAGATTGCGCAGCTGCTGCAACGCGCCTCCGGCCTCGGAAAATTCCGGGAATGCGGGCAGTTCTGCAATTCCCTTGAGCTCGGCCTGCAGCCATTGCCCGGTTTCGCCGCTGAGATCGAATAACCGCGCCGATTCCTGGATGCGCAGCAGCTGCGCCTTGAAGCGCGCATCGTCGCCTTCCATCAGTGCCGCCTCGGCGTAGCGCAACTGCAGGCGCAGATCGACATGTGCCATGTCTTCGCTGAGCGGAATGGCGAAGCCTTCGACGCCGGCCTCGATCCGTCGCACGCGCACGAATTCGCCAAACAGACGGCGCGCCCTGGCGCTCCAGCTCGGGTCGCTGGCGGTGACGGCTGTCGGCGCTTCACGATGCAAGCTGAGCAGATCGGTTTTTTCGGCAATGCGCTGCAGTCGCGCCATCGCGACGGTACGTGAATCGGCCGGATAACCCGACAGAGCGGCAAGCTCGCGCGCCAAGGACTGACGTATGCCGGTGACCACCGGGTCCTGCAATGCCGAGAGCTCAGCGTCAGCCAGGCTGAGTGCAGTGGCGGCGCCGGCGGTATCCTGGAACAAGCGCAGTCGTGCCAAGCCCGCACCCAGCAGGAATTCGGCATTGTTCATGCGCAGCTCGGTAACGTTTTCCATGCCACGGTCGCTGACGCGTTTGAGCGCCTGTTCAACCAACTCGGCGCGTTCGGCAACACCCAGCACTTCATCGCGCAGACTACGATTGATGGCGGCGGCGTCTTGCAGCCTTTGCTGGGCGAGTCTCAGTTCGGCCTCGACTTGCTTGAGGCGTTCGTCGGCCAGGCGCTGCTCGACAGCCAGTTGACCACGCTCTTTTTCGAGCACGCCGCTGCGACTCTCGATACGCCAAAGCCAGCCCAAAGCGATCAGCGCGACCACCAGCCCGAGCATGGCGGCAACCAACGCAAAAGCGGAGCCACCACCACGTTCAGCACGAACTGCAGAGGAAACGGATTCGGTCATGGCAGGCAGTCATGTCGCATAGTGCAATCGTATCAGCGCCCCCGCGAAGCTTCTGTCAGCGCCATCAGGCCTGCCCGCAAATCCGCCGAAGCAGCCGACCTGGCAACGTGAACATGGGCGCAGCCCGCATCAAGCGCTGCTGCCTCCAGGCGCGCACTGGAGACCAGCATACGCCAGCCGCACAGGCGTTCCCATTGCACTTTCACTAGCCGAAGTCGCAGGCCCTCCAGCGTTTCGGCACTGGAAATCACCAGAACCGGATCGGCATAAGCACGCAGAATATCCCGATGCCGTTGCTGCCAGCGTGCCGGCACGCGCCGATACAGCGCGATCGCCGAGGCATCGCAGCCACGCGCACGCAGAGAACTGAGCAACAGATCACGCCCACCCTGGCCGGCCAGGCGCACCACGCGTTTGCCGGCAACTACGCCAAAAAAATTGTGACGCAGCACATCCTCGCTGGTGTATCCGCCGTCCGGCAGGATCGCATCCACACCCCGACGCCGCAGTGCGCGCGCGGTTGCCGGTCCCTGCGCGAAGACCAGGCCGCGCGCACGAAACCTGGGAAGCAGGCGATAACAGCCATGTACTGCATTGGGGCTGGCAAAGACCAGCGCATCGGCGCCTGCTGCCGTCGTTAACGCCGTACGCAATGCCGGGCTCTGTGGCAAATCACGGATCGTAATCACGGGCAGATTCACACAGCGAGCTCCAGCGGCCATCAGGCTACGTTGCATCGATCTGGCACTACCCACAGGGCGCGTCAGCACGACATCCAATCCGCTCAGGGGTAACCGGGAGTTTTTGCGATTCACGCCTGGATTCTGCCAACTCGATCGCATGATGGGTTTGATCTGCGCCACAAATAGCATGAATCCCCACGCACTAAACACAACAAAACCTGTTCAGACCTTACTGCCGAAACAGCCGACGCCACACCCCAAGGTTGCGCCGCGTGCGCGCAGCCGGCAGACTGGATCATCGCAACCGGCTCCATGACTCGTGATCGACAACCCAACTGTGCTCGAACGTACCATCCTTGAAACGATTCCTTTGGCACGCGCAATGGACGTGTCCGTACTCGATTACGATGGCAACCGGCTGGCGCTGAACGCGCCGCTGGCCAGTAACGTCAACGACAAGGGCTGCGCCTTTGGCGGCAGCATGGTCAGCCTGATGACCCTGGCGGGCTGGGGCCTGGTCAATCTTAAATTGGGTGAGGCGCAGTGCAATGCTGCGGTCTATGTCGCCGACAGCTCGGTTTCCTATCTGGAAACCCTGTGGGACGAACTGGTCGCCGAGGCCTCGCTCGACGACGGCGAAAGCTGGGAGAGTTTTCTGCAGGATTTCCAGAAACGCGGCAAGGCACGGGTCACCCTCGCCGTCGAGATGACTTCGGTTCAGGGTGGCGCTGTAGTCTGCAAGATGAGCGCCCGTTACGTGGCCAAGCGCAGCGCGCACTGATTGGCCTGCCGTCCACCGCTTCTCCAGGAGACCCCGATGTCCGCATCCAATGCAAATCGCAATTCGACACGCTGGTCGCTACTCGCACTCAGTCTGTTGTGGGTCGCGGCTTCGGCCCTGGGTATGGGTGAGGAGCGACGTCTGCAGGTGACGCTGTACGACTATGCCAGCGCGTTTCGCTGGGGCGAGATGAACCAGATTTTGACTTTTTTCGACCGCAGCGAAGATGCCGCCGAAGCACCGACGACGTTTGAATTGGAGCGCTGGAAGCAATGGCGTGTGGTCGGCTATCGCGCGCAACCGCTTGCCATGTCCGAGGAAGGGCACGCTGTGCAGGTCGTCGAAATCGAGATCACCAATGTAAACACCCAGGCAACGCGCAAGATCACGGATCGACAGCGTTGGCGCTACGACCGCAAAGCCAAGGTCTGGCTGCTGGCTTCGGGTTTGCCGAGTCTTGCTCAGTCCTGAATTCTTGCTGGTCACCCTTCGCTGACGGCAAGCGTAGGGTGGGTGCCACCCACCCTTCTCGAAGGTTTGACAATGGTGAGTTGCACCCACCCTACGTTCGAGTGTTCATCCCAGCGGGCTTCGGCACCCCAATTCTATCGCGGTTCCACAGCGCGTAATTGCAGGCGCAGATCAAGCTCGACCGTGTCGGACAACGTGAAGCTGCGGCTATGCATGCCGAAGCGGGATCGCGACACCTTGCCATGCGCCTGTACCTGACAGCGCGTCTTCTTTTCCGCACATTGGGTCTTGGCAAGTTTGACGACGACCGCGGCCTCGACACCGCGCAAACTCAACTTGCCAGACAGATTTCCTTGCAAGGTATCGACCGTTACGCCGCGGGGAATCTTGGCAGTGAAGACCAGCTCGGGATGATGTGCGACATCGAAAAACTCTTCAGACAGGGCCCAGCGCCGGCGTCGCTCGCTGCTCATGGTCAAGCCGGCCATCATCACCCGTGCCTGCACCCAGTCGCCATTCGCATCCCGCCATACCTCGCCCTGCACCGACTGGATACGCCCTTCGATGCCGATGACGGCGAGCGCACGCAGCGCGAAGACTACGGTGCTTTGCTGCTCGTCAACCCGCCACAGAATATTGCGCGGCATAACGTCCTCGGCAGAAACCGGAGCAGTGTGAAAAATGGCAAGGATCGCGAGTAAGGCAGGACCCAGCCGGCAGATTCGGCGCAACCGGCAAGGGCCAGAGAAAATCGACGCGGGGGTTAACGAGGCAATCATTTAGAGGGCTAAGTCGCACACTGCTGCAACCCGCTCAAGGCGACCAGAACGCTGCCAGACGTGCGCTGCCGGGCTCGACTAGGCCATCGGGTACTTCGAACCAGACCACCGCTGCCGTCGGCACACCGCGGTAATCATCGGTACGCCCGTCAGCAAGCAAGGCCACCACTTGCTCGATACCAGGATTGTGTCCTACCAGAACCGTGATTCCGGCGTCGCCAGCATCATTGAGCACGGACATCAGCGCACCGGGCGTCGCCTCGTAAACCTCATCGACCCGACGCACTTCAGTGCCCAACGCCCCGGCCACAATTCGGGCAGTAGCGTCGGCTCGCGCGGCCGGCGAGCTGATCATGCGTACGCCACGACCATTGACACGCTCATGCAACCATTGCGCCGCAGCTTCGACCTCACTCTCTCCTTCATCGGAAAGCCGGCGATCGATATCGCGGCCGCTGGCGCTCTGGCCTTCGGCCTTGCCGTGACGCAACAACACCCAGTATCGCTCGGTCATGCCGTTTCCTCTCTACCCTGTTGAATGGCGTCACTGTCCATATCGCCAGCGACGCCACTTGTTTCGATACCACTTGTTTCGATACTACTGCAGCGGGGTCGTCAGCAACCGGATCGGCAGGTTGCTGCGGTTCCACGTGGTGTTGGTCGATGGCACCTGAATGGTCGAACCAAACAGACCGTTGTTGGCGTCGCTGAACGTTCGCGTCTGCTGGCCGGCGTCGACCCCGGTGGTGCCAGCAAAGTCGGTGATGTTGGGGCACCACGGACAATGTACCTGATACACCACCTGCGCCATGCTGCCGCTGAAGTTGCCGGCAGAACCCAGTGTCCAGGTCGGCTGTCCGGTGTTGTCGAATAGGTAATCCACCATGTACGAGTCGGCAGTCGCGCCGAAGACGTGATCGTCGATCAACACGCCCCATCCCGACTGCCCGACCGTATTCCACAAACCGGTGTGATTGGTCTGACCGCCATTGCTATCGGCAAAGGTGCGCACGAGCTTATCCATTCTCGACACGCCATCGATGGTCCAGCTCATCACGTAATCATCGCCAGTACCATCGTGACTGAGCACACCGCTGCCCACATTGGTGCCTGTTGCGGGGAATGTGCCCGGAGTCGACTGCTGAAAACGGAAGAACGACAGATCGGCACGCCTATCCTTGCTGTCCCAGCCACCGTTGATCAGCAGCCAGGTCGGCAGGCGATCCGCACGCCCGGTAAACCAGGTGCCCGCCATCGCAGCCGAGTCGCCGATCGCGATATTGAACATGCCGATGCCATTACCGCTGCGATTGGGATTCCAGTACAGGCCGCCCTTGGGCATGCCGGCCAACGGCGACACGGTGATCGCACAGGCATTGTTGACCTGACAGTTGCTGCCATTGCCGACCACGCCGCTGAACACCGGCGTGGCACGCATCGATGACGAAAAATCGTCCACCGTGCCCACATAGTTGACGCCGACCGGCACGCCACAGGTAGCCGTGGTGGGCACCGCAAACGGCACATTCACCACCGCCGTTTGCGTAGACGCCAGATTGGGCAAGGCCTGCTGCGCACCCCCTTCCAGACTGATCGCGGCCGCAGGCGACCCGGTCGGTAGCGCCGACGGTTCGAAGAAGCACACAGCGCGACCGGATGGCGCCTGGTTGGCGAGACTGCAGGCATAACTCAGGCGATCGGTCTGCGCTGCATTCTCGATACTGATGGTGGCGCTGCCGCCGGCCAAAGCATCAGCAGTAATGTACTGATAGACGATCTCGAAACTCTGATCATACAAAACCGCCTGGAATACCGCATTGCCGGTAGGCGGTGTCGTATTCGAAGTGTAATTGCCGAGGTTGTTCCACTGGAACACCGTGCAACCCTGCGCGCCGCCAGCATCCGCTGGACGCGGGCAGGTGGCAAAATGCTGGTGCTTCAGACTGCCGTTGTTCTGCACCACAAGATCATCCTGCAATACATGCAGACGCGCGTTGTTGTCGAAGAACGAACCGAATCCGCCGCAGACATTGGCGTAATCGCCACCGTCGTCGGCACTGGACGTGCCCAGATAGCCGTTGGTACTCATCACCAGCTGGCTGACATTCTGCCCATACAGCCGAAATGGACCGGCGCCACCGACCGCCAATGGCCCGCTGATGCCATCGTCCGCTTCATCGGTCGCGACTGTGGCAGCTGCGCTCATATCCACAGCCTGATAGCGACAGGCCGAATTGCTGCTGTCGAGTACGCGATAGCCGAAATCGTCGCGCGGTGCGTTCGTCGTCAACTGGGTAGCGTCCAACCGTGTGAATTGAGCCAGCGCGTTATTCAGCGCATTGCCGCCCACATTGGTCAGAGTTACCGGCACCTGCCAACGCTCTCCCGGTTCGACCACCACATCGCCATCTCCACACACCTGCGTCGCTGCACCGTTCTGCACGGTGATGTCGGGTGCGCTGACGTTGACCGCGAGACTGCCAGTGCCAGGGCAGGCATCCGCACCCACTACTGAGGCGACGACGCTGACGGTAGTGGCCACCGGAAAGCGCACCGGGATCGATGCTGAGCTGCCGTTGGTTACTGTGGTGCGGTCGACCACGCCATCGCCGTCGACATCCCAGCGTACGGTGAAGGGCGCCGTGCCACCGGTGATCGCCGCCGTGAAAGTGATAGGTGCATCCACGCTTGGACTGGCGTTGTTGCTGGTGATGCTGACGCCCGGTGGCGTGCAATTTCCACGCCCGTCCAGAGTGGTCGCCCCGCTGGAGTTTGGATCCAGCCAGTCGCGGACACGCGAAGCGGCAGTGCCACCGCCGTTCCAGGCCGTACTCAGCCTGCCGAAATAATCTTCGTCGTTGTTACCACAGGCAGCGGCGCCACCCGATAGCACACCGATGACCCGTTTCTCCGGGCTCAGCAATCCCGAACCCGAAGAACCCTGCTCGGTAGTGCCAACGTCCCAGTCGGCGACGCGCCAATGGCGGCTTCCGGGCACACCGGAGATCACTACATCGGATAGAGACAGGGGATTGTTCTCGAAACTGATGCGCTTCTCGTCTCCCTGCGGATGATGAATAACAGCGGCAGAGGTCTTGGCGGTTTCGGAGCGATCCCAGCCGTCCCAGAATGGTGTAACGCTGGCGGGGATGCTGGTATTGAGTTCGATCAGCGTGGTGTCCGCGGGCTGATAGGTTGCACGCAGCGTGGCACCGCCGGTCTGCGCCACCGAATTGCCGGCGACCGGGATCGGCGTGCCACTCGCTGCGGAGCCCGCTGCGCGGCAGGTCGGATTTTCGTAGTTCCAATAGGCAACCACCGAATTGGCTTCGGATTGCGAGTCGATGCAATGGTTGGCCGTGATGAAATAGCGCTTGCCATCGTTGCCGGTGTTGTTGATGAGCTGGCCGGTACACAGCCCGCCACCGATCGAAATGCGCGCCACGGCGCGAATCTGTTCGCGATGGCCGTCACCCTGCGGGCAGACCGAGTCGACATTGCAGCTGCCGGACTTGGCGAAGAAGCTGTCACCGGTGAAGATGTCGCGGAATGCCTGATTGACGCTGAACAGTTCCAGCTTCAGCGCTTTGTGTTGATGCGCCGGCACAAGGAGTTCGACAAACGCAACATCGCCGGGCACAAACGGCGTCCAGAATTCGCCACTCCGGGGATTGTCCGCCGCGGTGTAAGGCCCGCGCACGAAACGCCCGGTGGAATCGGTGAGATAAAGGGCCGCACCATCGGGCAGCTGAAAATTCTTGAATGCCACATCGATCGACAGCGCGCCCGGCGCATCGATACGCAGACGCCATAAGCGCAGGCCGCCGCCCAGATCACGCCATTCTCCATGTTGCGATGAGCCGGACTTGACCGAAACCGCATGCGAGATCGCATAGCGTGTCGGCTGTCCCTTGAGCTCAGCCGCGCTGACGCGCGCTACCTTGGCTTGGTCCAAGGCCTCCAGTACCAGACTGCTGCCGACAGTGACTCCGGGCAACTTGAACGCCAGTGTGGGCGCCTGCTGTAGTGGCTCTGCGGCCACACCAGGGTTGACGAAAAACAGTAAACCGAGCAGCGCGCCTGCGGCACCTGAACGAAAAATCCCGCGGTAGTTCGACATAGCAGACTCTTCAACTCGATTAGGGTCAGGGTCCAAGCATACAACTGCGCAGGTATCTGCCCCGTGTACGGCTGCAAACTTTAGGGAACCCCGGAATAGGACACCATTCCGACTTTGTCATACCGCTATGGACCGTCCGAACAAGTCCGGGGCCGCGATAGCCCCCGCGTCAGGGGCTATCGCGGCACCGGACTTGGTCAGGGGTTCCTTAGGAACACGGACGCTTCCACTCACCGGGCTACCATCCGGTCTGCCGGGGAGCCGGCACCTGCCCTACACTCTCGCCCGAATCACCTCTCGAATCCCGACATGTCAGAAATTCAAGACCTCGCCAGTCTGATCCGCGCCGGCCATCCCATCATCCTGATCGAAACGGCCGAAGAACCTCGCGTCGTAGAAACCTTCCGCCACGTTATCGCACAGGTCTGGAGGCCCCTGTTTCATTGGTCTTTGACCAACGGTCTGAAACGCCTGGACATGGATCTGGATGACGAAGTCGCTCCTCCCGAGGCCACCGCCACACTGACGCATGCGCGCGAATCCAAGCAGCGCTCGATCTATCTGCTGTGCGACTTCGGTGGTTATCTGCGTTACCCGTTGGCGGCGCGGCTGATGCGCGAGATCGCGGAACGTCAAAACTGCGCTGCGCATACGCTGGTGTTGATCGGCGCCAGTGTCGAGCTGCCGCCGGAGCTGCAAAACCATGTCGTACGCTTCGCACTCAAACTTCCCGATGAAGCGGCGCTGGGCAAACTGATCCGCGACGAGGCCTTTCTGTATTCACGCGAGCATGGCGGCAAGCGCGTCGAAATCGATCAGGCTGCGTTCAAGAAAATCGTCCGCAATATGCTGGGACTGAAGCTCGACGATGCACGCCGTATTGCGCGTCAGCTTATTTTTCGCGACGGTGCGATCAGTCAGCAGGATCTACCCGAAGTCGCCAAGCTCAAGTTCGAACTGCTCAATCGCGATGGTCTGCTGCACTTCGAATACGACACTGCCGCGTTTGCCGATGTCGCTGGCCTCGCGAGATTGAAGCGATGGGTCGAAACCCGTCGCGCCATCTTCGTCGGCGAAACCACGGCACCGGGCCTGGATTCGCCCAAGGGCGTGTTGCTGCTGGGCGTGCAAGGCTGTGGCAAATCGCTTGCGGCGAAAGCGGTGGCAGGCAGCTTTGGGGTTCCATTGGTGCGTCTGGACTTTGGCGCTTTGTACAACAAGTTTCACGGTGAGACCGAAAAGAATCTGCGCGAATCCCTGGCCAATGCCGAAGCGATATCACCCTGCGTGCTGTGGTGCGACGAGATCGAGAAAGGGCTGGCGACGTCGGACAGCGATGACGGTGTGTCGCGACGCGTGTTGGGCTATTTGCTGACCTGGATGGCGGAGCGCAAAAAGCCTGTGTTTCTTGTCGCCACCGCCAACGACGTATCGCGCCTGCCGCCTGAACTGCTGCGCAAGGGACGCTTCGACGAGATCTTCTTCGTCGATCTGCCTTCCGATGGTGCCCGCGACGAGGTGCTGCGTCTGCATTTCGAAAAGCGCGACATCGCTTGGGAAGGGTTCGAGATGAATACGCTGGTGGCGGCTACCGCCGGGTTCTCGGGAGCCGAGATCGAGCAGGTGATCGTTTCCAGCCTGTACGCCGCACATGCCGAGAGCAAGCCGCTGGCACAGCGGCATATCCTCGATGAAATCCGCAACACGCGACCGCTGTCGGTATTGATGGCCGAACGCGTTCAGGAACTGCGTGAATGGGCGCGGACACGCACCGTGCCGGCGGATTAATCGACAAGTGGGAGCGGCGGCTCCACATTGTGGGTCCGACCTGTGGTCGGACGCTTTCGCCAGAGTGAACCGAATCGACAAAAAGTGTCCGACCACAGGTCGGACCCATAAAGACAGTTGCTCCTACAAGTCCTTCAATCGAGCTTCTTCAACCACTTCAGCAACGGCGTCCAGTCATCCTGGTGGCTGCGTATCTGCTCGGAGTGATAGTCGAAAATGCTTCGACCCAGACCGGCCATCAACACGTAACCCTGGGCATCGCGAAGTTGCGCCGTGATCGGAAACGGCCAGGTTTTCATCCGTTCGACCGCGCTCTGCGCTGACTGAGTCCAGGGCTTGAGCCGGTTGGCTACTATCGCCACCGGAAACTTTCGGCGCTTGATTTCGGGGATTGATTGCAGTTCTTCGAGGAAAAGCTCGCTGGCCTCGAGATCGATAATCGATCCCAGCACCGGAATCACCAAAGCATCCGCCTGCGCAAGCAGCTCCGCCACTTCGCTGGCGCGAATGCCGGCGGGCGTGTCGATGATGCAGCGTTTGGTGCCTTCTGGGATTTTGGCAACGGCCCGCGCGCCAATCTTTCCGGCCAGTCCCAGCACCGCCCCGGGCAGCTCGGCGCGCTTCTGTGCCCAATGCAGCGATGAGGCCTGCCGATCGCAATCGACCAGAACGGTTTCCCTGCCGGCGATTCCATAAAATGCGGCCAGATTGGTCGCAATCGTAGTTTTGCCGCAACCGCCCTTGGAACTGGCAACCAGGATCGTGCGCATGCTCGGCTCACCCCTCGGCTTAAGCTGAACTCGAATCTACAACCCTTCAGCAGCGCTGTGAACCCGCATAACGTTCGAGCAGCCGGGAATAAAGCACCCCGGCTGCTCGAACGTTATGCGGGTCACAGTATCTCCTAACCCCTCCCCGGCCCGTCCGACCCGTCGGCATAGCCGCCGTGCGTTCGTCCGGACGCGTGCCAGTGGCTCGCAAGCGACCGTCCTCACCCCCGAACATCGGGGAGAGGGAAAGGCGCCGGGCACTTGCGCCGGGCTTCCAACACATTACTTCATCTGTTGGTCTCGACCTGCCAAGCCGGATATCAATGTTCGCCGGGCTCGTCGCCAAAGATCGCCGTGCCGCGACTGCCGTCGGGCTTGATCCATCCGCGATACATGCCTCCCGTGTTGAACGGCAGCGCGATATTGCCGTGCCGGTCGATCGCGATAGCGCCGCCGTCACCGCCCAGCTTGGGCACTACGCCGTTGATCACCTCGTTGGCCGCCCTTTCCAGCGAATCGCCGCGATAGGCCATGCGCGCGCAGATGTCATGGGCTACCACAGCGCGAATATAGAACTCTCCCCAGCCCGTGCCGGAAACGCCGCAGACATCGGTGGCATAGGTGCCGGCACCGATGATCGGCGAATCGCCGATCCGGCTCCAGCGCTTGTTGGTCATGCCGCCGGTCGAGGTGGCTGCTGCGATATGACCGCGCTGATCCAGTGCCACTGCGCCGACTGTGCCGAAATAGGTGCCGGGGCCTGCGATGGTGGACGTGGTCTTCTCCTCGGCCTGCGCTTTACGCAACTGCTCCAGACGATGCGGCGTATCGAAATAGTCGTTCTTGACCCGCTCTATGGACTTGCGGGTATCGGCAAACTCATCTGCACCAGCACCCGACAGCATCACATGCGGTGAGTGCTCCATCACCTCACGCGCCAGCTTGATGGGATTGCGTACCGTGGTGACGCCGGCAACCGCTCCGGCGCGCCGTGTATGGCCTTCCATGATCGAGGCATCGAGTTCATGGCCGCCTTCGGCGTTGTAGACGGCACCCTTGCCGGCATTGAAGAACGGCGAATCCTCCAGCACCACCACTGCTGCGGTCACCGCATCCAGCGCCGTGCCCCCGCGCTTGAGCACGGCCTCGCCCGCATCCAATGCACGTCCCAGGTCAGCGTGAATCTTCGGAATGTCTTCCTCCGGAATATCGGAACGACCAATCACTCCGGCACCGCCATGAATCGCCAGGGCGAACGGGGCGGGTTTGTCTTTGGCTTGGATCGACGTAGTCATTACCGTACTCAGCAAGATCAACAGAAAATAATTACGCATGTCGCGAACTCCCGGATGCCTGAAACCAATGTAGGAGCGGCGTGAGCCGCGATGCCCTTGCTCTGCCTTTGACGTTGTAGAGCGGGGCTTGCTCCGCTGCTTTTGATCTGATCTGTTGGCGAAGATCAAGAGCAGCGGAGCAAGC
>JANMUE010000342.1:0-9983 GCA_031391205.1 Lysobacterales bacterium
GCTTGCTCCGCTGCCTTGGATTTGTTTTCCCCGTTTGAGAAAGATCAAATGCAGCGGAGCAAGCCCCGCTCTACAAAATCAACAGCGACGCTGTCCATTCGAGCGCTCAGAATTTCTTCCAGAGCAAAACGGCAGCCGCAAGCACCACCAGCCCGAACAACGCCGACTTCACCGGGCTGGATGTCTCGCCGGCGAAACGTGTGGTTCTCGGCTCTTCGGGCAGGTATTCGATGTAGACGTCTTCGCCCTCCAGGAAACGCCCGAGCACTTCGTCTGAGAGATCTCTGTTGACCAGGACGCGCTGACCCGCCTGAGTGGTGAATGCCAGCTCGGCGCTGTGCGACTTCGATTCACCGGTCTTGATGAAGAGTCTCTTCTTGGTCGTCGTGGTTTCAGTGTATTCGCCCAGTGGCTCGACCAACGCCTTCTGTCCGCGCTCAGCATAAGCCTGATTGCGCTGCCAACCATCCCATGCTGCGAAGAACATCGTGAAGGAAAACAACAACGTGCAGATGCGCAACACCCATGTAGTCACGGCGACTCCGTTTGTCGTTGCGGCGCAACGGGAGGCGTTGATGCTACAACTCGGCACAGCTCTTTTGACAGGCTGGCGGAGCCGCATGCGTTGCGCGGTGTCGACAATCCGCCTGCCCGCGCTGGCCGAGCATGCCTGACGCTCGGCCTGCGCTCGATGACGCCCTTACTCGAAGCCGTCTTCAAACATCGGGGTAAACTCGAAGTTGAGCTCGACCGGCGCGCTAGCGGCAAGCTGCAGAATCTGACCGGTGCTGATGTCGCAGGCTTCCGGCGCGATGCCCACGCAGTTCATTCCGCCATAGACCTCGCCCACGGCGGGATTGGTATAGGCAAGCGCACGTGCCCGATATGACCCGGGTGCCAGGCCGGTGCTGCGAAAACTGCCGTCGACTTCGAGAAAGGTCGTTGCCGCGAGCGCGCCTGCGAGATCATAGACTTCGACCACCACCGATGGCGGCGATGGCGAAGGCGCAAGGCTGACCCGGCCGAATACCGACGCGCCTTGCTGCAGCGAAAAGTTTGCCATCAACACATCGCCCCAGTTCAGCGCCCAGACCGCGCCGGTATTGACCAGGCATCCGGTGCCGGCGCAGAGCTCATTGTCGAAACGTTCGTCGCGATAGCCGAGCGCATTGCGTGTGGCGATTCTCACCGACTGCGGTTGGATCCCTTCGAGTCGGTAGCTGCCATCCGCGGCGGTAGTGTCCGAGTCCATTGGCAATGGCCCAATGCCAAAGGGCGGGACGAACGACCAGATATACGCGACGACCTCCACGCCGGCCAGCGGCTGGCCGCTACCGGCATCGGTGACCACGCCCTCGATGCGCGCAGCAGGTGTCAGCAGAAAATCCCGGTTGGCGGAAGTTGCGCCCAGTGTCGTCGCGATCGGCGTACCCGTGGGCAACTCGTCAGCGCATCCATCGACGCAAGGAGTATTGGGATATACCTGGGCGCGAAATTGACTGTGGCTCACCGAAAGCTGGTATGAGCCTGCAGCCAGACCCTGCAGCGCATAGCTACCGTCCGCACCGACTTGCACCAACACACTCCTGCGCCCCGCGCTGGGTGTATGCAGCACCTCGAAGACCACCGTCAGGTTGGCAGTCGCCGATGCCGGTTGCAGAACGCCGCTGATGCGCGCACCGATCGGCATGGCGATATCGAGCGCCGTCAATGTGGCGCCGGGTGCCAGCATCACCGCAGTGGCTGGCGAGGTGTCGTTGACGCAGCCAGCGAGGTCGCAGGCGACGTTCGGATGCAACGTTGAGGTGAGTTCGCTATCGCCCTCGGCGCGCAGGCGCCATGTACCCTCAGGGACACGTGTGAACTGGAACATACCCGTCTCGTCGGTTACCGCTTCCCAGCCCAACGGTAGCAGGGCCACGCGACGATCGGTCAGCGCGGTAAGCGTGTCGGCGCGACGCACCTGACCCTGCAGCTGCCCACCGTGGCGTATCGCGAAGTCGATGCCGGTCACTAGCTGCCCGTCCTGCAATGACAGCTGTGTGACGCCTGGGGAGCCAATGCTTGCTTCGCATGTCTGGGGTGGGCAAGGCACCTGAGGATGCAACATCCGCACCGTGTCTCCGAGCGCATTGGCCTCGATGTAGTAGATGCCGAAATTAAGGTTCAGAAACTCATACTGGCCAAGCGCATTGGTCTGCGTCGCTGTCGCCTCGAGTCCGCCGAAAGGGAAGACGAAGCGCAGTGCCGTAACGGTCACATTGGCCATGGGCGTCCCATTGCTGGCGCGTGTCACCGTACCGCTCAGCGCGGCAGCGTGAACCGATAGTGCGCCGACCAGGGTCAGAACTGCAGCGACTGCTCTCAGCATCTGTCTCATACTCATTGCTTACCTCGCCATAGTGGAAACGCGTAACGTCAACAACTTTTCCGACACGCCTCGAGCCGGCCGTGCGAACTTTCTGCAATCTAAATGCAGCGGCATAATCCAGGTGTGCTGAAGTTGGCCAAAGGCAGAGGCCCCAGGCTTTGGCGTCGGCAACCGTTCAGTGATTGGACACCCGTGACGCGCCACAGACCTCTACTCGCCAAATCGCACCGGATAAATAAGGTCACGCCTCGGGATATCGGAGCCTGACCATTACTCGAATCCGCTGGCAAAGCCACGCGGGTGCTCGAACGCGCCGGCATCGATGACGCCGTTCACACGCAACTGCCCGACCAGATCGAAGCCCAACGGCTGGAAAGGCAGGCCGCTGCTCATGCCCCAGTTGATGAAGGGCGACGTGGGCGCGAGCTCGAAGGTCGAGGTGAATTGTGGATCGACGTTGACGACATCGGTCTGCGTGCTGGTGATGCCCAGGATCGACGGCACATTGCTGCGATAGACATGCTTCTGCGCCGACAGCTCGAAATTGAGATCTCCGGTCACATGGCCGCCGAACAGACTGTTGTGCACGGTCGCCACGGCATTGTTCTGGGTGCGCAATGCAAATCCGCAACCGCGGCCGCTACCGGGATTGCAGCTGCCATTGGCGAACGTGCTGTTGACCACGGCGACGCCGCCGCCGACGGTATCGCCGCGCGCTATCGTTACCGATCCCTGGCCGAATTGCAGGGCGGCGCTGTTGTTGGTGAACAATACATTGGCCACACGCACGCCGCCGTCGCCCATATACACATCGATACCGCCCGAGAAGTATCCGCTGTGATTGCCGCTGATCAACAGGTTGTACAGATAAAGTTCCTGGAAACCGCCATCGAAGCTGCCGCTGTAACGCAGACCGCCGCCGCTGATGTTGGAGCTCGGCGGAGTGCTTCCGCCGACGATCATGAAATTTTCCAGATACACGCGCCGCGACGGCGAGCCGTTGGGCATCTCGACATTGATGACCGAGTTCAGTCCATTGCCCTGCAGCAGCGTAGCGTAGACCGACAAAGTGCGCGCCGTGCAGTCACTGTTGTAGCCGCCCACGATGATCAGCCAGGACGAACCACCCTGGTTGCCGCGGAACTGAAACCCGCTCGGTGCCGGTGAAAAATAAGTGCCGGCCTTGAGCTTGATCTCGGAGACATTGTGCTCGGTCTCGGCGGCGGCGAGCGCGCTGATCAATTCCGTGGTGTTGCCGACACAGAACATCGAGGCATAGACGCATTGATGGGCGAACAGCATGACGACAGACACGATAAGGCGGCGCATGATCATCTCCACGGACATGCCTGGTGGTACGCGATCTGCCTTCGATTCTTGTCACGCCAGATGCATCTACTCATGCGTACGCGTATGCTGAGTTGCCCAGAATCTGTAGCCCTATCACTCGGAGCTGCCCATGCGCCTGATGCACTGGATCCAAGCCGTATTGTTGCTGACCTGCCTTGGCGGCAGCGTCACCGCCGAATGCACTCCGGGTGCCCCCCAGCAGCAAGTTCGCCGCTTCATCGCCGCGTTCAACGCACAGGACGTTGACGCGATGCTGGCGCTGACGCATGCCGAAATCGAATGGTTCAGCATTGATGGCGACAAACTGGGCGCCGAAGCGCGCGGACGCGAAGCGCTGCGCACCTACATGCTGGGCTACTTCAAATCCTGCCCCAGCTGCCGGTCAAAGCTCACGCAGATGGCACATACCGCGGCGCGGGTCAGCGCCATCGAGGTGGCTTCATGGCAGGGCAAGGGCGGTCGCCGCACGCAGCGCGGTATGGCGGTCTACGAATTTCAGGATGGGCTGATTCGTCGCGTCTATTATTTTCCTTCGGAGCCCTAGGAAATAGTCATGCCCATACGACAGGTCGCTCTGTTTCGCGGCATCAATGTCGGCCGTGCCAAGCGCGTGGCCATGGCCGACCTGCGCAGGCTGGCTGCCGACCTCGGCCATAGCGAGATCAGCACCCTGCTCAACAGTGGCAACCTGATCTATACCGCGGCGAAAAGACGTAGCGATGCAGCCACCCGACTGCAGCAGGCAATGAGCGAGCACCTCGGCGTCAGTGCGCGCGTAATCGTGCTGAGTGCCGACGAGGTCGACACCATCATCGCCGCCAATCCCCTGCTGCCTATGGTCGACGATCCATCACGGCATCTGGTCTGCGTGTTGGCCAATCCCGACGATGCGCACCGTGTCCGCTCCCTGAAGGCCGCTGCCCCCGAGGCACTGGCGGTGACCGGACGCGCTGTCTATCTCTGGTGTGCACACGGAATCCTCGACAGCACGATGCTCGATGCACTCGGCAAGTTGCTCGGTGACGCGCATACCGCACGCAACTGGGCAACGTGGTTGAAGATTCAGGCGCAGCTGCGGTTGTAGGCTGCGGTCACCAGAGGATTCTTCTAGGATTCAAATCCTAGGTGCCGCAACAGTTGCCGCGCGCTGGCATCATTGCCGCAGTCATCGGATTCCTGTGTATGCGTCTGTTGCTGTGGCACCGCCTGTTTGTCGCCAGTCTGCTGCTGTGTACAGCGGTGTTGGCGACGTTCGTGGTGTGGCAACAGGCACAGTTTCGCTCGGGGTTCCGCTCCTACCTCGAAGCAGTGGCGCTGGAACGTGCCGGACTTGCGGCGACGCGGCTGAGCGAAGCCTATGCGGCAAAGGGTAACTGGGATTTTCTCAGGCGCAACGAGGGTTTGTTCGGCAGACTGATTGATGCCGATCGCGGAGCGCATCCGGCAGATGACGCCCCACCGCCGCACGAAATTCATGATATTGGAATAGCGCCACCCCGTGGCGATGATCGTCGTCGCGAAGGCCCGGGTCCACCACCGCCTTTCGGTGCGGGCCCTGATGCCTGGTCACGAATGTTGCTGGTCGATGCCGATGATCGAAAGGTCGCTGGCATGCCCGGCATAGAACGCAGCGCACGCAACGTGGCGGTCATGTCCGGCGCTGAGCGTATCGGTACCTTGTATCTCGCCGAAATACCCGCGCCCAGCCAGGGCCCGGAGCAGGCTTTCGCGCAGACGCAATGGCGCGCCGGCTGGATCGCCGCCCTGGTGCTGCTGCTGGCCGCACTGCTGATTTCGTTGATGACTGCGCGCCATCTGCTGCGCCCGGTGCGTGCCTTGTCGAGCAGTGTGGCCGCGGTCACTCAGGGCGATTACTCGGCGCGCATTGCCGCGCCCGGCGAGGATGAGCTCGGTCGACTGGCGCAGGGCGTCAATCAGATGGCGGTGACTTTGGAGCAGCATCGTGCCGCGCGCCAGCAGTGGGGCGCCGATATCGCGCACGAGCTGCGTACGCCGATCACCATACTGCGTGCCGAGATTCAGGCCATGATCGATGGGTTGCGTCAGCCCAGTCGCAAGGCCTTCGACTCGCTGCTGGCCGAGGCCGAACGCCTGTCGCGACTGGTGGAGGATCTTTATCAACTCAGCCTGATGGATGCCGATGCGCTGGACTATGTATTCGAGCCGGTCGACCTGGCAGCACTGATACGCCGCACTGCTGAGAGCTTTGCCGCTGCGCTCGGTGACAGTGGATTAAGCCTTGATCTGGACATCCCCGATCAGCTGGATATCGACGCCGACCCGACCCGCCTGGCACAACTGTTGGACAATCTTTTGACCAATAGCCGCCGCTACACCGAGGCGCCGGGCCGCATCCGCATCGAGGTGCGCGTACACGGCGATCAGGCACACCTGCGTCTCGACGATACCGCGCCGGGTGTCGCCGCCGAACATCTGCCGCGCCTGTTCGATCGGCTGTTCCGCGTGGAAGTATCGCGCAGTCGTGCCTACGGCGGTGCCGGCCTCGGCCTCAGCATCTGTGCTGCCATCGTGCAGGCACATTACGGGCGAATCGATGCGCTGCCATCGGAACTCGGTGGATTGTGCGTGCATGTCAGCCTGCCGATACGTCAGGATTGAACGATGAATATTTCACAGCACATTCTGATCGTCGAAGACGAACCCAAGATCGCCGAGGTGCTGCGCGATTACCTCGCCGCCGCTGGCTATGTGGTCAGCCTGCTCGAACGCGGCATTGATGTGCTGCCCTGGCTGCAGAGCAATGTCGCCGATCTCGTGTTGCTCGATCTGATGATTCCTGGGCTGGATGGACTGGCGGTGCTGCGGCGCCTGCGCACCAGGTCCAACACGCCGGTGATCGTGGTCACCGCCATGGTGCGCGACATCGACCGCCTGCTCGGGCTGGAGATCGGAGCTGATGACTACATCTGCAAACCGTTCAACCCGCAGGAAGTGGTGGCAAGGGTACGCGCGGTACTGCGGCGCAGTGTCGGCGCCCAGCCGGCTTCGGCGCAGCACATCGAACTGGACCTGCTGCGTTTCGAGCTGCGCGTTCTGGGGCAGCCGATGGCGGTCACTCCGGTGGAATTTCGTCTGCTGCAGAAACTGCTGGAGCACCCCGGCCGCGTCTATTCGCGCAACCAGCTGCAGGCGGCGATCTATACCGATCACCGCGTGGTCAGTGAACGCACCGTCGATACCCATGTGCGCAATCTCAGGCGCAAGTTCATCACGCTGGGCTGCGATCCGATCGCGTCGGTGTATGGCATCGGGTTTCGTTATGAGTGGTGCGTACTGGCGGCATAGTGAGAGCAACTGTCGTTCGCCGTTCTGCGGCAATGACCATTTTTCGCTGTCTGATCACGAGTGCGATCCAGTCCCCTTGAGTCCAAGGGGACGGTCGTCGCCGCAGGCGGCGAGGATGGGGTGTGGCAGCAATGCTTGATCGCGTACCGGATACAACCGAAGGCGTTGTCCTGGAGCCTTTGGAATACCCGTCGGAATCCGCAGACGTCACCGCGGTCGTGAGAGCGGCCTCGGGCCGCGAAGCTCCTGATCTGATGTGCACTGGAGCAAAGCGCTTCGCGGCCGGAGGCCGCTCCCACGAGAATCTTCGCCACCTCCGGGTCACTCCCAGATTTCTCCCAGATTTGCCCCAGGCGCTTGCGCATTGGTTTTCTAGTCTCAATCTCGGGGCGCCACCCGGCTCCCGACCTTTCCGACACGAGAACCGCCATGTCCCGACTGTTGAGCAATTCTCCACACAACCCCCTGGGCAGTCGTCGCCGTGCGCTGCTCGATCTGGCCACGTTTTTCGGCGCCGCCACCGCGCTCACATTGAATCGGGGCGCGTTCGCGCAGACGCTGCAGACTGCACTGGGCAGCTGCGAGACACCGGCATTCGCCGATGGCTTCGAAGCCACCACGGCGGCGGCACAGGCTTTACGGGCACCGGTAGGAACCTGCGTGCTGATTCCTTCCGAGACGCAGGGACCGTATCCGCTGCTGTCGGTACTCAGCAATCCGAACATGATCCGCCAGGACATCACCGAAGGCCGCGGCGGTGTGCCGATGCAGATCAACCTGACCCTGGTCAACCTCAACGACGGCTGTGCGCCGCTGCCGGATCTCGCCGTCTATCTGTGGCAGTGCGACAAGGACGGCGTTTACTCGGGCTATGTGCAGCCGGGCGGCGTGAATACCGTCGGACAGACGTTCTGCCGCGGCATCCAGTACACCGACTGCAATGGCGTGGCCTCGTTCACGACGATGTATCCGGGCTGGTACAACGGCCGCATCACACATGCGCACTTCCAGTTGTACCTCAACACCGCAGGTTCGGTGACGGCGACATCACAGCTCGCCTACCCGCCTGAGATCACCACGGCGGTCTACAACTCGGCGCAGTATTCGGCGCATGGCCAGAACACTTCGGTGACCGGCTTCGCCAGCGACAACGTATTCAGCGACGGCTACATCACCCAGCTGCTGTCGGTGACCGGCGACGTCAACACCGGCTACGTCGGCGAATTGATTGTCGGCATCGCCATCTGACCCTGGAGAATCGAAGCCATGTTCACTTCTCGCAAGAATCCAGCAGCATCCGGCGTCGAGTTACGCGCCCCGGATCGCCGCAAGCTGCTGGGGATGATCGGCAGCGGCAGTGTCGGCGCCGTGGTCGCTGCAGCGATGCCGTGGAATCGCGCTCTGGCCGCACCCAATATCAATCAACAGGGATTGAGCGGCACCTGGTACAACCCGCTGACCTCGGGTCAGGGCTTCGTCATTGATGTGTTTCCGGATCTCCTCGGCAATGGCATCGGTCTGGTTTTCGGCGGCTGGTTCACCTTCGACACCAGCCCCGGTGGCGTGACCAGCCAGCGCTGGTACAGCTTCAGTGGCGAGTTGCGTGATGGTCAGGCCACGACAACGCTGAGCCTCTTCAGCAACAGCGGCGGCCGCTTTGCCGAGCCCCCGGTGACCTTCGCACAATCGGCTGGCAGCGGAAGCCTGAGCTTCGCCTCCTGCAGCCAGGCCAGCTTCGGCTACACGATGGCGGATGGCCGCAGCGGCACGATCGCGCTGACGCGTGCATTGTCGAACATCACCTGCATCGAGTCGGGCACGCCATCGGGCGACAGCGACTTCGCCTTCTCAGGCTCCTGGTACGACCCCAACACCTCGGGTCAAGGACTGGTGCTTGAGATCAATCCCAACTCGTTGGCGGCCTTCGTCGCCTGGTACACCTATGCGCCTGATGCAGCGGCCAATGCCGGCGTATCGGCGCAACGCTGGTTTACCGGCCAAGCTGTCTACGATCGCGGCGAGCGCAGCATCGCGCTGGTGCTCTACAGCACCACCGGCGGTGTATTCGATTCCAGCGAGAGCGTCACCACTGTCGCAGTCGGCACTGCCGAACTTTCCTTCAGCAGTTGCAATGCGGCGACGCTGACCTATGCCTTCAACGTCGGCGAGATGACCGGACGTTCGGGCAGCATCGCCCTGGTGCGCGGCGGTGCCACACCGGGTGCCTGCCTGTTCGGCAGCACCTGCAGCTTGATACCCAGCGAGACCGAAGGTCCCTATCCCTTGTCGACTGTTCTATCCAACAGCGGCATCGTACGCAGCGATATCACCGAAGACCGTACCGGCGTGCCGCTGACCCTGGTGCTGAAACTGGTCAACATCAACAACGCCTGCGCACCGATCAGCAATGCCGCCGTCTATGCCTGGCACTGCGACAAGGACGGCGTGTACTCGGGCTACGCCAACCAGAGTGGCGGCGTCAACGCGGTCGGCAAAATTTTTCTGCGCGGTGTACAGGTCACCGGCAGCAACGGCCAGGCAGTATTCAGCACCATCTATCCCGGCTGGTACAACGGCCGCATCACCCATATCCATTTCCAGGCCTATCTCAATAACGCACTGGGTGGTCGCGCCACGGTGACGTCGCAGGTGGCGTTTCCGCTCGATGTCACCACCGCGGTGTACGGCTCCAGTCTATACGCCGCACGCGGACAGAACACCTCGGTCACCAGCTTCGGCGCCGATAATGTATTCAGCGATGGCGTGAGTTTTCAACTCGCCAATGTCGCCGGCAGTACCAGCACCGGGTATGTGGCGACCTTGATTGTGGGGATTGCCGGCTGAGTCATCAAAGGTAGGAGCGACTCTCTTGTGGGAGCGGCGTCCCGCCGCGAAGCTCTTGCTCTACTGCTGATAGTCAGAGCAAGAGCTTCGC
>JANMUE010000343.1:0-4173 GCA_031391205.1 Lysobacterales bacterium
TCTTGCTCCGATGTTCAGTAGAGCAAGAGCTTCGCGGCGGAACGCCGCTCCCACTATAATCCCGGCATCCCCTTTGAAGGACTTTCCCCATGCTGGATCCGAATCTGTTGCGCACTCAGCTTGTGCAAACGGCCGATCAACTGCGTGCCTTGCGCGGTTTCGAATTGCCGGTAGCCGAAGTTGAAGCGCTGGAGACCGAGCGCAAGCAGATCCAGACCCGCACTCAAGACCTGCAGAATCTGCGCAACACTCGTTCCAAAGCCATTGGCATCGCCAAGGGCAAGGGTGAGGAAACCGCGGCACTGATGGCCGAAGTCGCTGGCATCGCCGATGAACTGAAAGCAGGCGAGACACGGCTTGAGGTCATCAAGATCGCGATTTCGGATATCGCGCTTAAGACACCCAACCTGCCGCATGAATCGGTGCCCGTGGGCAGCGATGAGCACGGCAACGCCGAAGTGCATCGCTGGGGTACGCCGCGCAGCTTCGATTTTGAGGTCAAGGACCATGTTGATCTGGGCGCTCGCAATGGCTGGCTGGATGGCGAAACCGCCGCCAAGCTATCGGGTGCACGCTTCACCGTGTTGCGCGGGGAAATGGCGCGGCTGCATCGCGCGCTGGCGCAGTTCATGCTGGACCTGCATACGCGCGAGCACGGCTACCTTGAAGTGAATGTGCCGCTGCTGGTCAATGCCGATAGCCTGCAGGGCACCGGCCAGTTGCCCAAGTTCGAGGAAGACCTGTTCTCGACACAGGTCGGCGAGATCAAGCGTTATCTGATTCCGACCTCGGAAGTACCGCTGACCAATATCGTGCGCGATGTCATCGTCGATGATGCGGCGTTGCCGATGCGCATGGCAGCGCACTCGATGTGCTTCCGCGCCGAGGCCGGCAGCCATGGCCGCGACACCCGCGGCATGATCCGTCAGCACCAGTTCGAGAAAGTCGAGCTCGTGTCGGTCGCGCGCCCCCAGGAAAGTCACGACGAACACGAACGCATGACCCGGGCTGCCGAAGTAGTGCTGGAGCGTCTTGGCTTGCCGTACCGGCGTATGCTGCTGTGTTCGGGCGATATGGGGTTCGCAGCGAGCAAGACCTTCGACCTCGAAGTCTGGCTGCCATCGCAAAACACCTATCGCGAAATCTCGTCCTGCTCCAACTGCGATGCCTTCCAGGCGCGACGCATGCAGGCACGTTGGCGCAATCCGGAAACCGGCAAGCCCGAACCCTTGCATACGCTCAATGGTTCCGGCGTCGCCGTGGGTCGCGCCTTGGTCGCGGTGATCGAGAATTATCAGAACGCCGATGGCTCGATCGATATTCCCAAGGCGTTGCAGCCGTATATGGGCGGCGTAGAGCGTATTGCCTGACATACCCAAGAATGTGGGTCCGACCTGTGGTCGGACGCTGTCGCTTAGGCACGCTTATCACCAGGGCGTGCGCGCAGCGCGCACCCACAGTGACAGTAGTTTCCACTATCTGGTGCAGCCACTGTTCACCGGCATCGACTACACTACTTATCGTCATTGGGGAGTAGCCACCCTCGTCCCCAGAGGGATCTGCGTCAACATACTTGCCTTCGGGCATGGCGCAGATAGGCCCGCATCGCGGGCCGCCGGCAAGACCTTTGACTGCGCTGCCTCCGTTTGGCCGGAGGAGCAGTGCAGTCATTGGTATAGATTCCGGCCGGAGCATTCCATGGAAGCCGTCCTCGTCTCGACCGGACTGGTCGCCCTTGCAGAAATGGGCGACAAGACGCAATTTCTGTCCCTCGTGCTGGCGGCGCGCTTCCGGCGCCCATGGCCCATCATCGCCGCGATCCTGGTCGCGACACTGGCGAATCATGCGCTCGCCGGGCTTCTAGGCGCATCGATCAACGCCTGGTTGGGCGAAGAACTGCTGCGCTGGATTCTGGGTATTTCGTTTCTCGCGATGGCGGCGTGGACGCTGATTCCCGACAAACTCGATGACGAGGAATCCAAGCCCGGGAGATTCGGTGTGTTCGGCACCACCTTGATTGCGTTCTTCATTGCCGAGATGGGCGACAAGACCCAGGTGGCGACCGTGGCACTGGCGGCGCAGTATGCGTCTTTGTTCGCCGTTGTCGCCGGTACGACGCTGGGCATGCTGCTGGCCAATGCGCCGGTCGTTCTGTTCGGCGATCGCATTACGCGCGCGGTGTCGATGAAGATCGTGCATCGCATCGCCGCGGCGATTTTCGCCGTGCTCGGTGTGCTGGCGCTGCTCGGTATTTCCTGATGGGTGGTGTGAGAGCAACGGTCTTTGTGGGTCCGACCTGTGGTCGGACGCATTTTTTCGATGCGGTCCACTCTGGCGAAAGCGTCCGACCACAGGTCGGACCCACAATGTGTGATTCTGTTGGTGCCGCACACTTCCCGGCTATGCTTTGGGTTTGCGATCCCGGAGACAGCAATGGCCCACGGTACCCATGACTTCGTTGCCGACCCGCGCAACAAATCGGTCCTGATCTACCTCAACGGCGACTACAAGGCGCGCGACCAGGCCATGGTGTCGGTGTTCGATTCCGGCTTTGTGCTCGGCGATGGGGTCTGGGAAGGTTTGCGTGTGGTGGCGGGGCATCCGGCGTTTCTGGATCAGCATCTGGATCGCCTGTACGAGGGCGCCAAGGCCATCATGCTGGACATCGGCATGAGCCGCGATGAGCTGACCCGCGCGATCTACGCGACGCTGGCGCGTAACGCCATGCATGATGGCGTGCATATCCGGCTGATGGTAACGCGCGGCATCAAACGCACACCGTATCAGGACCCGCGCGTCTGCATCGGCCCGGCGACCGTAGTGATCCTGCCCGAGTACAAGACGCCGCTGCCCGATACATTGGAGCGCGGACTGAAACTCTTCACCGTGCATGTGCGCCGCGGCTATCCCGACGTGCAGGACCAGAAGCTCAACAGCCACAGCAAACTCAACTGCATCACTGCCTGCATACAGGCCTATACCGCAGGCGCCGACGAGGCGTTGATGCTGGATCCGCATGGCTTTGTCGCCACCTGCAACTCCACCCATTTCTTCATCGTGCGGCGTGGTGAAGTGTGGACTTCAACGGGTGAATACTGCCTCGGCGGCATTACCCGTGCGAATGTGCTGCGCATGTGCCAGCAAGCTGGCATCCCCGCTGTCGAGAAACGCTTCAGCTTGACCGATGTCTATGGTGCCGATGAGGCGTTCACCACCGGCACATTTGCTGGCGTGGTACCGGTGCGCGAGGTAGACGGGCGCGTTTTTGGCGATGGTCGGCGTGGCGTCATGGTCGAGCGTTTGCAGGCGCTCTATCGGGAACTGGTGACTGCCGATGTCGCTTCGCGCAAGGTGCCGATGTGAGTGCTTCGATCGCTGCACCCTTGCGTCTGGCGATGTGGTCGGGCCCACGCAATATCTCCACAGCGATGATGCGTGCCTGGGAAAACCGCGGCGATTGCGTGGTCAGTGACGAGCCGTTGTACGCGCATTATCTGGCGCATACCGGCAGCGATCATCCGGGCGCTGCAGAGGTGATTGCGCAGGGCCAGACCGATTGGCACAGGGTGGTGGAGACGTTGACCGGTCCACTGCCCGAGGTGCAGCCGATCTGGTATCAGAAGCATATGAGCCATCATCTGCTGCCGCATATTGCGCACGAATGGATCCATGGTCTGCACAACGTTTTTCTGATCCGCGACCCCATCGATGTGGTGGCGTCCTATATCAAGTCGCGTGCCACGGTGACCGCAGACGATATCGGCCTGCAGCAGGAAGCGAATTTGTTCGACGAGGTCGCCCAGCGTCTGGGGGCGTCGCCGCCGGTCATCGATGCGAATGAATTTCTGAAGGCGCCTGAAGCGCATCTGCGCGCGTTGTGCCGTCATCTCGGTATAGCATTTACCGATCGCATGCTGAGCTGGCCGGCAGGCCCGCGAGCCAGTGATGGTGTGTGGGCGCCGCATTGGTATGCCGCGGTATGGCGCTCCACAGGCTTCGAGGCACCGCATGCGCGCGCCGCGCCGCTGACCGGTGACGCGGCAAGGGCTGCCGACGCTGCACGCCCGTGGTACGAGCATCTCTATCGGTTTCGACTACAAGATGTAGGAGCGGCGTGAGCCGCGATGCTCTTGCTCCGAATCTCAGGCTGTAGAGCCGGAGCATCGCGGCTCA
>JANMUE010000349.1:0-7319 GCA_031391205.1 Lysobacterales bacterium
TCCCCTCGCCCGCTTGCGGGAGAGGGCTAGGGTGAGGGAGACGTGCGATGGTGATGGGTGTTTTCCAACAGCAAAGCCGCAATACCCCACACCATCGCACGCCACCCTCATCCGGCCTGCGGCCACCTTCTCCCGCAGGCGGGAGAAGGATTTCCATCCCCTCGCCCGCTTGCGGGACCGACTGCAGCAGCGAACGAACGTCAGTCCCGGACCACCGTCAACGCAGTCTGCACCTGCAGCATGCTTTCGACGGTTTGTGTACGCCACTGCAGCTGCAGCACGGCCTGGCCGGATATCTCCATCCAGGCACCGGTGCGCAGGCTGCCCTGGCTGTCGATGTCGAGCAGGCGTGCCTCGCGATAGCCGGTGTCGCCGCGCACCTGCAGCAACGAGCGCTTGCTGCCGATCTCGAACTCGACAACATCGACGATGCCGCGCGCAGCCGCCAGCTCCTGCAACTCGAACACCGGCAGCACCAGGGTCTGCGTCACGCCTTCGTCGCCCAGCGGCAGCTTCATCTTCGCCGGCGTCTGTGCGAGGTCTTCGAAGCCATTGGCGAACAGCACATCACCCAGGACGGTCACCAGCAGCGCAGCATCCGTGGTCATGCCGCAGTTGTCGGTGGCGCGGATGGTCAGTGTATGGCTGCCGTCGGGCGCGGCATTGGTCAGGGTGACGTTGCCGCTGGGGGCAACGGTGACGCCACCGGTGTACGTGCCCGGACTCTGCACCACGATGCTGGTGATGCTGCCGCTGTCGCTCGGGCCTGCATTCGGTCCGATGACCACTCCGGTGCCGGCCGGCAACGTGGTGCTGCCATAGCTCAGCAGCGGCGCGGTGTTAGCCGTGACCACCGTATTGAGCGTGGTCTCGCGGAACAGGCTGCCGCTGTCGGTGACGCGCAGGGTGAAGCTGGCATCGCTGGCACCGCACGAAGCCAGCACGTTGGCGGTGACGATGCCGCCGGCATCGACCGCGATGCTGCCCACTGTGACGCCGTTGCTGGTTGCGGTCGCGCCGCCATTGATGGTGACGGCCAGCGTGTTCTCGGCATCCTCATTGTCCGACACGTTGGCGATCGTACGCACCGAAGCTGCATCGCCCGCCTTCGGCGTGACGCTTGCCGCCACGATGTTGGGCAGTGCGTTGACCGTCAATGTGAAGGTACGCGTGCTGGTGGTGCCGCAGTTGTCGGTGGCCGTCACCGTCACCGTGAACACACCGCCCGGGCCCGCGTTGCTGACCGTCACGACGCCCGTTGAGGTATTCACCGAGAAGCTGCCGGTGAAACCCGGTGCCGCCGCGGTGATGCTGCTGATGCTGCCATTGTCGCTGGGTGCTGCATCCGGCGTTACCGTGGTGCCGGCACCTGCGTTCACGCTGGTGGCCGGGTAGATGCCCTGCACGACTGCGGTATTGGCGGTGACGTCCACGGTGAGGTTGCCATCGGCGAACAGCGTGCCCGGATCGGTCGCGCGCAGTACAACCGTGTTGCTGCCGAGCGTCGCCGTGCACGAGGCCGCCACGTTGCCGGTGATCGCACCCGCGGTATTGACGATGCCGGTGACCGTGAGGCCGGCCGGTACGGTTTGCGCCGTCACCACAACGTTCTGCGCCGACGTATCGTCGGTGACGGTTGCCAGCGCAGCGCTGCTCGCAGCCGAACCGCGTTGCCGGGTCACTGTCGCAGCCGGGGTAATCACCGGCGCGGCATTGCTATTGCTGACCGTCAACTGGAACGTAGTGGTGCTCGTTTGACCGCAATCGTCGGTCGCCGTCACGGTAACCGTATACACGTTGGCCGGTCCCGGATTGGTCACCGTCACCACACCAGATGACGTGTTCACCGAGAACGATCCGGTGAAGCCAGGTGCCGATGCAGTGATCGATACGATGCTGCCATTGTCGCTGGGCGCGGCATTCGGCGTCACCGTGATGCCGATGCCGGTGGTCGCATTCGACGCGGGATAGGTGCCGAGCACCGGCGCCGTATTCGCCGCCACATTGACCGTCAGATTGGCATCGGTGAACAGCGTGCCAGCGTCGGTAACGCGCAGCCCGACCAGATTGGCACCGGTCGCTGCCGAGCAGCTCGCCGCCACATCGGCCGTGATCGCACCGCCCGTATTGACGATGTTGCTGACCGTGATGCCGGTCGGCAGCGTCTGCGCCGTGACCACCAGACTACCCGCTGCCGTTTCCGTGTCGGACACCACCGCGATCTGCGAATTACTCGCCGCAGAACCCTGCGTACGCGCAATGCCGCCGGCGGTGGGGGTGATGCTGGGTGGGGTGTTCGGATCGACCAGTTCGTCGGCGCCGATTTCCGGCGTAGTGGCGTTGCGAGGGTTGCCATCAATGTCCTGAGTAATGCCTGCCACCGGCGTACCCGTATTGATCACCGGCAGAGCCGTGACCTGGATATGCAGATCGCCCGCAGCCGCGTTTACAAAGAAGTCGCCGAGCGGTGCAAACGGCCCTGCAACGGAATTGGCGTCGCGCGCAGGAGGACCTGCCTGCCATGTTGCCAATGTCACCGGTGTACCTGTGGTGGCCGTACCGTAATCCATGAAGTTCGCGCCCGCACCCGAAACAAAATTGAAGTTTGAGTCAAATGTTCCTGTATTTGCAGACTGATCGCCAAAGGCGAAGTTACTCGTACCGCCAGTTCGGTCGTTGAAAAGAATGTTGTTGCGAGCGCGGTGATTCGTTGGCGTGGCATCCCTGCGCACCATGGCCCAGGAGCTGCTACCGGACGCCGTGCCGCCAATGTAGACGGAATTGTAATTGGCAGCGAACGAGTTGCCGCTAAAACCGAAATCGACAATGCCCCGTACGATCTGGTTGTTGGTGAAGCCCGGTACGATCGAGACAAAGTTGTTGCTCAGCGTGATGCTGGATGGCGTGCCGCTACCGCCCGCATAAACGACGCCGCTAACGACCGCAGTATTGCCAGTTGTGCTGGGCAAGTTGAACACACGGTTGCCGGCGACAGTGGTGTTGCGCACATCGCCGAAAATCATTCCCGTGGTAGCTGCCGCACTGATCAGATCGCGCACCACATTGCTATTGAACTGATTGGTGCCCAAAGCGCTGCTCACCGTAATACCGGTCGTGGCCAGCGTACTGGTCAGATCACGCACCAAATTGTTATTGAATACGTTGGTGCCGAGTGTGCCGTTCACCGCAATCCCCGACAATGCGGTAGTCCGTGCCGCAGTCTGGAAAATGGTGTTGCCGGTCACAGAGATATTCTCGGTGCCGACGCCCACGAAAACACCTGCCTGATTGAAATTCTGGATCGTATTTCCAGCGATCACAGTATTGCTGTTGGGCAAGGCAACCAGCGTACTTGTGGACCCCACGACGTTGAACGGCACACCAGCCGCATCGGTACGATCGCGCAGAACATTGTTGGTGATCTGGATGTTGTCGTTGCCGGTGACCGTACCAGCCGCAATTGCGACCACCGTGCCGCTGGCCGGGGCACCTTCGACCGTTGTGTTCCGCAACACGCCGTCGGACGCGTCGTTGACCCAGCGAATGGTCGACGATGCGCCCGTATTTCGGATCAACAGAGTGTTCGATCCATCATTCAGGCCATCAATGGTGACGCGATCGGCGCCATTGAAGTCGATCATGGAGTTGGTTGCGACATTGCCGATGATCTGCCGAGCGCCGCTGGGCCGGACCATCAGCGTGTAGCCGCCCACGCCATCTTCGCCCCACTGATTCAGTGCAACCGCGCCGGTTTCTGCCGTGAGATCGCCGGTGACGTTGATGATCACATTGCCTGTGAAGGCGCTGGCATTCAGTGCCTCGAAAATGCCGCCGGCGTTGGTCAACGAGGTAAACGTCTCCGTCGGACCGACATTGATCGGCCCAGATGCGGCGGCTCTGATCGTGTAGGTGCTGGGTGCAGGGGGCGGTGTCGTGATTGTGTTGACGCTTGAGCCAATCGCGCCTCCAGGGAAGGAACGCAGGTTGCCGCTCACGTCCTGCGCAACCACGAAATAAAAGATCGCATCGGCAACTACGACGCCACCTACATCGGCGTTGTTGATCGTGCAGTTCCATGTGCCATTGTTGACGGTGCCGCCAGAGAGCATGCAGGCCTGCGAGAAGTAGCTGCCGGCGTTCTTGCGGTAGTAAATGCGCGGTGCGAGGCCGCCGGTGGCGACACCTGAAACATCGGTCATGGTTACCGACAGCGTCCGGTCAGCGGTCAGCGATGTATTGCCAAGCGCTATGTACGAGATTATTGGTGCAGTCAGGTCGATGCCGTTGAAATTGCCTGCGTCCGCGCCGATGTCCACGGGCGTGAACGAGGCACGGGTCTGGCCATCGAAATCAGCCGTTACGCCGACATCGGCGCCGTTACCTTCAACCGCCGTCAGGTTGGTCGGGTGGATGTGCAGATCGGGTGTTGCGTTCGTCGGGTCGTTGAACTGCGGATCCAGGTTGAAGCTGCCGATATCCTGTCCGACCGCGGTTCTCCAGGCGCCCAGATCCGCCACGTCCAGTGAATTGAAGAACCCGAACACCGCCCCTGCGCCGGGGGCGAAATACATGTTGTTGTTGATGGTCAGACCGGCCGGATTCGGCGCCGTTCCTCCAACCCTGACAGCGTAGTTCTTGCCTGTGGCGCCAGCGTTGTTGCGCCCGTTGTAGAAGATGTTGTCGCGGAAGCTGCGGGTGTTGGTGGTGACCGAACTGTTGAACGCGAAGGACGGGCCGACGCCGGCGCTCGCCGTGCCACCGACGTAGACGCTGTTGTGGAAGATACTGTTGATACCGCCGGCCTCAAGCATGCCGTTGACACCACCGGTGGTGGAGCCGGTGCCAATCGCGTTGGCAACGCCTGCGCCGACCGCAATCATGTTGTTGCGATAAGCCGTGGTTCCGCCAGCGACACGGATGCCGTTGATCTCGGCTGCGGCGGCGCTAGTGGTTGCACTGGTCAATCCGTAGATCGTATTTCGCTCAACTATGTTCGCAGTACCACCGGTGAACTGAATGCCTGTAACAATGGTCGCTGCCGTGGCATGGGAATTGTGCAATCTGAAGATAGTGTTTTGCGAGACCGTATGATTCGGCGTGGTCGACGTCAGTGCCATGCCGATGACTGATGCCCCGGTGACGATGCCGGTGCCGTTATTGTTTGTCAGATTGCGAACAGTGTTGGAGGTCCAGGTCGATATCGCGTTGTTGGTCACCATGCCCATTACCTGCGAAGCAGCTCCGGTAGAGGTCAGCTGAATCGAGTCCGCAACGGTACCCCCAACATTGTTGAGGGATGCGTTGAATACCTTTGCGGTAGACGTATTGGCCCGCATTCCGAACAACACGAAAGTTCCGGAAGCGCCAAGATTGGTGACCGAGATGCCACCGACGTTGTTGTTGGCTGCGATCCAATCGTCGACGGAGAAATTGAAGATTCCGTAGGCTTCGGTTGCGGAAGTCGTGGTCGTTGAAAACACCAGCGAGTCGGCGCTGCCTTGGCTGCCTATGGTGTTGTTGCTGCTCGTCACCAGACCGTTGGTGAACAGCATGCCCATAAATGGGCTGCTCGTACTCGTGCCAAGGGATGTCACGCCAGTCATGCTGACGGCGGCGACGGTATTGTTGTTGACCGTGCTCAGCACACCGCCGGTGATGCCGTTGAACTGTATGCCAATGAATTTGCCTGTCGACCCGGTCAGGGTGTACGTGCCGGTCTGTGCGCTACTGGCGAAACCGACGGTGTTGCCGGTGATGGTAAAACCCTGCGCGCCACTGGTGAGGGTGGTGTTGTTGATGTCGATGGCGCGATGGGTGGCACCGGTCGTCCACGTACGCGTACCGGTTTGGTAGAACCGGTTGTTGGTGATGCTCCAAGCATTGCATCCAGCGTTGGTGGTCACCCCGGAACTGGCGACGGCAGCGCCGAAAAAATCGAAGATGTTGTTGTTGCTGATGATGTTGCCGCTGTTGCCGATCGCCGTCGTGGTGATCGAGCCGTTGCCCAGGATCGCCTTGGTCGGCAGATTCGCTCCGGCAGGCCCGATGTTGTTGTTGGAGATGGTGTTGTTGTCGTTGCCGTTCGCGGTCAGGGCGTCGGTGCTGAAGAAAATCGTGGCGCCGTTGGTCCCCACCGCCATCGTTCCGGAACCCTGGATATTGGCGTTGGTGATGATGTTGGTGGTGGCGCCGCCGATGAATCGAATGGTCGATGTTCCCGAGGTCGCCGAGACAGTCGTGTTGGCAATCGTCAACGAATTGCCCGCAGTGTTCAGGCCGTCAACGGTGACATTGTCCGCGCCGTTGAAATCAATGAGGGGCGAACCTGCGACAATCGCGCCAGTGATGCTGCGCGCTCCGCTCGGTGTGATCGAGATGCTGGTGTAGGAAGCCGCACCGGCGCCGCTGGCATTGAGCACCGCTGGAGCCGTTTCGGCCGTGTCCGCGACGATGGATACCGTGATCGCACCCGTATGCGTGCCTAGATTGATGGCATCGAAAGCGGACCTCAGATCGATGTAGCTGCCGGCGCCGGGATTTACCGTTACGTTCTGCGCCTCAGCGCGCGAACCAAACAGTCCTGAAACAAGAATCAACACCAGACCAAGAAACAGGTGTACAGAACGCCCTGTTCCCGCACGTAGCGATGCGAGCATCATATGGATTTGTCCCCGAGCAAATTGAAACGGTGGATGGCACGGAATTGCCGAACCCCAGCGTTTTTGGACGCTTCCCGATGAGGCGGCAGTCGGGCTTTCTACCACGAAGACCGTGGCCGTGCGGAGCGGTTGCCGTTGTGCCAATACTGCTATGCTCGCCAGTTGAATATTTTCCGGAATGCGATTCGTTCGCCGCCCGCCAGCACGGACTGGCGTGTCTGCCGGCCCTGACTCGCCACTCTGGTCAGCAGACCGCCCGGCGCCCGGCGCCAAGGCATTTCGACGCAGTCGATTGGCGCGCGCCACCGTTTTTTGGCGCAAGGGACCGGGGTCACGAGGGACCGAGGTCAGGTCTAGAATTAAAACATAACCCATTCCGTCCGATCCGACTGACGGTCGCGTAATGCAGTCCAAAGTACGCGCCAATGTCGCGCAGGGAATAGACGCCCGACGCAGACGCAGAAACAGAAACGCAGAAAGGGGTCAGGTCTTGAATTAAAACATCACCCACTCCGTCCAATCCGACTGACGGTCGCGTAATGCAGTCCAAAGTGCGCGCCAATGTCGCGCAGGGAATAGACGCCCGACGCATACGCCGTGCGGATGGCGGCATTGCGGTCTTCGGATTCCTGCTCGATGGACTGGAGCGATTTCCACGCA
>JANMUE010000372.1:0-3630 GCA_031391205.1 Lysobacterales bacterium
CCCAACGCCTCGCCTTCGGCAAAGCTGGCGACACCCTCAACGACACGCAACGTATCCGGATCGGTCACCTTGAATGCAGCGATCAGCAGACCACTGGCCTTGGGTGAATCGAAGCCTGCACTCTGCACCAGAAGATCGCCCTCGGCCGAATGAATCTTGAAATAGAACCTGCCGTCTTTCTCGCGGTAGTTCTTGATCACGATGGGCCTGGCGTCCGCGGTCCCGATCGCACTCGATGCCACCGATGCGCCTGCGCCCGACGTCAACGAACGCAGGCCGACAGCGTGCCGCAGCTTCTTGATCACGTCCCGCGTTCTGTCCCGCGCACGATCAGCACCGCGCAGCAACGTTTGCTCGACCTCGGCGGAATTGGCGATCAACTCGTCGTAGCGCGCACGCGCCGGTGCCAGCTCGCGATTGATCTGATCGAAGAGACGCTGCTTGGCCTCACCCCAGGCTATGCCATCAGCGAAGGCCTTGCGCATCGCGGCAATTTCATCGGCGGATGCGAACGCCTGGAACAGCGTGAAGATATGCGAGTCATCCGGATTTTTCGCCTCACCCGGCGCCTGCGAATTGGTCAGAATACCCATGATCGCCTTGCGCAGTGCTGCCTCATCCAGCCACAGCGGAATGGTGTTGTTGTAACTCTTGGACATCTTGCGTCCATCGAGCCCGGGCAGGATGGCTGAGGTTTCCTCGATCAGCGCCTCAGGCAACGTGAAATGTTCGCCATAGAGATGATTGAAGCGCTGTCCAAGATCGCGAGCGATCTCGATGTGCTGAATTTGATCGCGGCCGACCGGCACATCGTGCGCATTGAAAATCAGAATATCGGCGGCCATCAGCACCGGATAATTGAACAGGCCCATGCTGATGCCCGCATCGGGGTCACTGCCTTCGGCAACATTGGCATCCACCGAACCCTTGTAGGCATGCGCACGATTGAGCAATCCCTTGCCGGCGACGCAGGTCAAAAGCCAGGTCAACTCGGGAATCTCAGGGATATCGGACTGACGATAAAAGAACGTGCGCTCGGGATCGAGGCCCAGCGCCAGCCACGTCGCTGCGATCTCCAGCGTCGAGCGCTGGATACGTTCGGGCTCCTGACATTTCACCAGCGCATGATAGTCGGCAAGAAAATAGAACGACTCGACCTCGTCGCGACGACTGGCGGCGATGGCCGGGCGGATCGCACCGACAAAGTTGCCCAGGTGCGGCGAGCCGGTGGTGGTGATGCCGGTGAGTACACGACGTTTCATGGATGCTCTCGGGAAAATTCAGATACCGCTGAACAGGAAGTCCAGCGCCTGCGTGATGGCCATGCGCTCAGCGTCGAGGTTAATGACTTGCTTCGTGAGCGACTTGGCGGACACAGCGCCAATCTGCTGTGTCAGCATGTAGACGACATCGTCTTCCACGCGCAGCTCGGGATTCAGTCTCGCAGTAGGAATTCCGGCGAGCATGGTCCGACGCACCAGCGGAACGACTACCACCGTTGTGAGCGCGTCTAGCATTTCCGACTGCAGAACGAGCAAATACGGAAACGAGCGCGCACTTCGTGACTCTGGATTGCGAAAGACGTCAAAGCGTCGAATCACCATTCACGCACACCTTCGTTCCAGATACCGTGCTTCTCTACCATCCGGTTGTATGCGGCAATCGCCTCTTGATTTTCGCGTAACCATTGCTCGGCACGACGTTCGCGTACGACCTCAGTCAGATGCTTTTCAAATTCGGCAGAGAGATTGATATCTAGCTCTTTGGCTTTCCTCAACAACTCCGCATTGATGCTGAGATTGGTGGCGCGTTTGGGAATGGCATTCATAGGATCACTCCGCTGAAATCATGCGCAGAGTCTATGCGCATTTGTTCCGCGCAGCAAGATCGACACCGACCGGCGGAACCACCATCGGCAACCGCGGCTGAATCAACCCAACGCCATGCCCTGCCATTCAACCCCGATTCCACCGCTATAGCGTTATCTGTAGTCGCCAGGCAGCACCGACGCTGGCACCTACAAATCAGGAGTCCAAAATGAAACGCTTGATCGCCCTGCTTATCGCCACCACCAGTGCCCTGGGCAGCACCGGCGCCCTGGCCTTCGGGGGCAATCTGGTCGACATCGATGTGGTCGACCGCGAGACCGGAAGACAGATGCCGCTCTACGAGACCCGCGGTAAATCCTTTATCGCCGGCGAACCCGGACATCGCTACAGCATCAGTCTGCGCAATCGCAGTGGCGAGCGCGTGCTGGCGGTGCTCAGCGTCGACGGCGTGAATGCCGTGACAGGCCAATCGGCCAGTCCGCATCAATCGGGCTATGTATTGGCTCCGTATCAGAGCACCGAAGTCAGCGGCTGGCGCAAGAGTCACAGCCAGGTCGCGCAATTCATCTTTACCGCGCCCTGGGACAGCTACGCATCGCGCACCGGCCGGCCGCAGAATGTCGGTGTGATCGGTGTGGCGGTGTTCCGCGAAGCACGTCCGACCTGGTATCCGCGCGAGGACGAGATCAGCCGCCGCGATGCACCGCGGTATGAAGGTCGCAAACTGGAACAACAGCACGCCCCTGCGCCAAGTGCTGACTCCGCCGCTGGTGTCGGTGCCGGCTCGATGGCCAAGCGTGGCCGCGATCAACATAGCGAACTGGGTACGGCGCATGGTGATCGCGAATGGTCGCAGGTGCGCACCACCGAATTCGTTCGGGCGTCGACCACACCGGACGACATCGTCGAAGTACAGTACGACACCTTTGAACACTTGGTCGAACGCGGTGTGATCCCGCGCCGCAGCCGCCCTTACGATCGCGAACCGCGGGCTTTTGCCGGGCACTTCGTTCCCGATCCGTAATCGGTTCGGTGGATAGAAAAAACGCCGCCTCCGGGCGGCGTTCTGTTTGGGCTAACTGGAGTGCGGAAAGATCCGCACGATCAGCGCGTCCCCGGATCCGTAGACGCGCAGGATCTTCGCGTCGGGTTGGTCGCCACGAATCAGCAGCGTATCTGCCGGGCCCATCTTCAGTGGCGTATTGCCCTGCAACTGAGCCTGACCATCCAGCAAATGAAATGCCGTGATAGTGCCGGTTTCAGGTATCAACACCATCGATCCCATCAACGGGCGATGCAGCATCTCGGCATCCAAGGCGGGATCGGCCAGCATCAGATTGAAATCCTCGACCGGGCCATCCAACGGCACCGATTCGACGCTGGCCCCACCGTCGAATGCGATCCAGTGTCCAGGACGTTCCAATGTATGCGGAGGTTGCGCGTCGATGCGCATTTCCAGCGCGCCTCCCGATGCCAGCGCCAACCAGCGACGCACGCCGGGATAGGCCGAGAACGGACAGGTTTCAGCGATACGCGCGCGGCTCAGGCGCCAGCGAAATGGGCTTTGCACAATCGGCGCTGCATCCAGAGCGATTTCCCAAGTCTGGCCCAATCCGTTCTTCCAGGGCGCGGGTGGGATATCGCGGAATCGAATCAAAGTCATGCAGGTTTGGGCTATCTGGCAATCATTCAGACCGACATCCAAACACTGCTGGGGATTTATCGCAAGCGACAGCGCGATGCAAATGTAGGAGCGGCGTGAGCCGCGATGCTCTTGCCGCTGTCAATAGTCATAGCAAGA
>JANMUE010000392.1:0-6338 GCA_031391205.1 Lysobacterales bacterium
CTCTGTTCAACCCGGCCACGCCGGAAGTTCAAGAATGCGACCAAGGACAAGCTTGCCGGGTGCCTTCAGTGGCTCGACGCTGAACTCGCAGGTCCTGCGCCGTGTGCCATGGCAATCCGACCGTTCCCGGAAGGTCATGGCTATCATGACCATAGGCGACCAAGTCGCCTGAATCCGTTGCATTTTCCCAACCTGCCTCGACATCCCCTGAATGACCACTTTATTTGACCCCGTACAGGCCGGCAGCCTGCAGCTCGCGAACCGCATCGTGATGGCTCCGCTGACGCGCAACCGCGCGCCAGACGCGATCCCGACGCAGTTAATGACCACCTACTACACCCAGCGCGCCAGTGCCGGGCTGATCATCACCGAGGCGACCGCCATCAGCCACCAGGGCCAGGGTTATGCCGACGTACCCGGCATCTGGAGCCCGGAGCAGGTGGTGGCATGGAAACGCACCACCGATGCGGTGCATGCCGCAGGCGGCAAGATCGTGGTCCAGCTCTGGCATGTGGGACGGGTCTCGCACGTGGAACTGCAACCCGATGGCCAGGCGCCCGTCGCGCCGTCGGCCATCACCGCCAAAACCAAGACCGTGCTGATAAAGGGCGGTGTGCCCACCTTTGTCGAAACCTCGGCGCCGCGGGCCCTGCTTATGGACGAATTGCCGGGCATCGTGGCCGATTACCGGCATGCCGCGCGTTGCGCCGTGGAGGCCGGCTTTGACGGGGTGGAAGTCCATGGCGCCAACGGCTACCTGCTGGACCAGTTTCTGCGCTCGGGCTCGAACCAGCGCAGTGACGCCTACGGCGGCAGCATCGAAAACCGCGCCCGTCTGCTGGTAGAGGTGGTGCAAGCCGTTACGCAGGAAATTGGTGGCCCGAGGGTTGGGCTGCGCCTGTCGCCGGTGACCCCGTCCAACGATGCCGCCGACCCGGACCCGCAACCGCTGTTCGAATATGTGGTGCGCCAGCTCGGGCCGCTGCAGCTGGCCTACCTGCACCTCATAGAAGGCGCAACCGGCGCCGCGCGGGACCATACCCAGGGCCAGAAGCCCTTTGACTACACTGCTTTGCGCCAGGCCTACCGTGCCGCCGGAGGCGCCGGTGCCTGGATGGTCAACAATGGCTACGACCGTGCACTCGCGGACCACTCCGTCGCCGAAGGTGCTGACCTGGTGGCTTTTGGCCGATGGTTTATCGCCAATCCGGATTTGCCGCGCCGCCTGCGCGAGCTCCCACATGGTAAGACCCCATGACAATCGAAACCCTCAACCCCTGGACCGGCCGCAGCGACTATCGCTACGAGCTGATCGACGACGCCCGTGTCGATCGCATCCTGGCCATGGCAGAGCGCGCATCGGGGCCATGGTCGCGACTCAAACTTGATGAACGCGGCGCTCTGCTGCATGCTGTCGGTGCCGAACTGCGCGCGCGAAAGAACGAAGTCGCTGCACTGATGACCGCCGAGATGGGCAAGTTGACGCGTGAGGCGCTGGCCGAAATCGAAAAATCCGCGGGTGCCTGCGACTACTACGCCGATAACGCCGGGCGTTATCTCGCCGACCAGGCCATCGCCACCGAGGCCACACAAAGCTACGTGCGCTATGCCCCACTCGGCTGTGTGTTTGCGGTGATGCCGTGGAATTTTCCGATCTGGCAGGTATTCCGCTTTTTGGCGCCCAGCCTGATGGCGGGCAATGTCGCCGTGCTGAAGCACGCGATCAATGTGCCGCGCTGCGCCGACGTGATTGCCGACGCGTTGCGCGCCGCCGGTATACCCGAAGGCGTGTTCTCGGTGCTGCATATCGACAACGCGCAGGCCGCGCGCGTCATCGCCGACCGGCGCGTGCATGCGATCACGCTGACAGGCAGCGAACGCGCCGGGCGCTCGATCGCGGCGACCGCCGGCCAGCATCTGAAGAAATGCGTGATGGAGCTTGGCGGCAGCGACGCCTTCGTTGTGCTGCGCGATGCCGATCTGGAACGCACCGTCGCCACCGCACTGACCTCGCGTTTCGGCAATGCCGGACAAACCTGCATCGCGGCCAAGCGCTTCATCGTCGACGCCGCGATTGCCGAGGAGTTCACCTCACGCTTTGTCGAAGGCGCCGGCAAACTTCAGGTCGGTGACCCACTCGATGTCACCACCACGCTGGCCCCGATGGCGCGCGCGAATCTGCGCGACGAAGTCGATCGCCAGGTGCAGCAGAGCATCGCTGCCGGAGCGCGCTGCCTGATCGGCGGTCGAGCCGGCGAAGGCGCAACGCACTATCCAGCAACGATCCTGGATCGCGTCGTGCCCGGCATGCCGGCCTATCATCAGGAATTGTTCGGCCCTGCCGCAAGTATCCTGCGCGTGCGCGACGATGCCGAGGCAGTGCGGGTCGCCAACGATACCGATTTTGGTCTGGGCGCCAGTGTCTGGACTCAGGACAAAGCCCACGGCGAAGCCATCGCACGCCAGCTGCAGGTGGGCGCGGTGTTCGTCAATGCGCTTGTGCGCAGCGATGTACGCCTTCCGTTCGGCGGTACCAAGTCATCCGGCTATGGCCGTGAACTCGCGGAGCATGGCATCCACGAGTTCATGAATATCCAGACCGTCTACGTCGATTGAACAATTACCTGTGGGTCCGACCTGCGGTCGGACGCTCTATCGGTATGGGTATGCAAAAGGCGTCCGACCACAGGTCCGACCCACATTGTCCGGATCGTTACTTCTCAACCTGCATGTCACCGCCAAACATCTTCGCAGTGGCACCCGTCACCGCACCGATCTTGGCGGTGTTATGCACCTTGAGCTCGACTTCGCGCTCGAACACCAGCTCGCCGCCGACCACGGCACCGGGTCCGATGGTGATCACCGGCACGCGCTGACTGCCGCCGCCCCACCAGCTGCGCACCTTCTTCACCAGGATGCCGCCATCGACGCGGGCGCCGTCGTTCAAGGTGATGTCGCCGTTATGGGTGACGATCTGGCCGCCAACATGCGCGCGCGGCGCCAGCTTGAAGCCGCCATTCACGGTTTCGGCATTGCCCAGTACTTCGGCGTCTTCGCCAAACGAGATGCTGCCGTTGACCGTCTCGACATGCTCGCTGATCGAAGCACGTTGGCCCAGACTGATGCTGCCGTTGACGGTTTCCAGATACTGCGCGCGGGCGCCCTGGTCGGCGCGCACCGAGCCGTTTACGGTCTCGGCGGTTTCAATCACCGAATCGGCACCGATCGAGATCGAGCCGTTGACGGTTTCGAGATCGCCAGCACGACTGCCGGCTGGAATGCTGATGCTCTTGTTGACGCGGCTGATGTCGCCGCCATCAACGACGGCCTCGCCAGCAGTCACATTGGCGCCGACGGCAAAGGCAATGGCCACAGCAACGGCAAGTGCAGCATGATGCAAACGCATGGGGGTTCTCCTGCGGGTGGTAGGTAACTTCTGAGATGCGGGCACCGGGCACGGGGTTTACGTGACGTTCGGCCTATTTCCTGACCCGCGGGGTCCATTGCTGGAATCGAGCGCGCAAACGCCGCGATTTTTGTATGCTGCTGCACTGCAAGGTCCTGGAATGCGCCGTGACTACACCCAAACCTGTCCTGCTGCTGATCCTCGATGGCTGGGGCCATCGCGTCGAGACCGCCGATAACGCGATTGCGCATGCGCGTTGTCCGAACTGGCGGCGACTGCTTGCCGAATGTCCGCACACCTTGATCGATACCCATGGCCTGCGTGTCGGGCTGCCGGATGATCAGATGGGCAATTCCGAAGTCGGGCATATGAACATCGGTGCCGGACGTGTGGTCTATCAGGACCTGACGCGTATCGAAGAGGATATACGGCATGGCCGCTTCGCCCAGAACCCGGCACTGCAACAGGCCATCGCCAGCGCCCGCGATGGTGCCACCCTGCATATCTTCGGCCTGCTTTCGCCCGGCGGGGTACACAGTCACGAGACGCATATTTTCGCGCTGATCCGCGAAGCGCTCAGGGCCGGCGCCCAAAAAATCGCAGTGCATGCGTTTGTCGACGGGCGCGATACGCCACCACGAAGTGCACGCGTCTCACTGGCCGCACTGCAGCTGATCGCGGATCAACAGCCCAGTGTACGCGTGGCCTCGGTGATCGGGCGTTACTACGCCATGGATAGAGACAATCGCTGGGAACGCGTTGAACCCGCCTATCTCGCGATCACCGAAGCGACGGCCGAGTTTCATGCCGATGGCGCGCTGCAAGCACTCGACGATGCGTACGCACGCGGCGAAAACGACGAGTTCGTCAAACCGACGGTGATCGCTGGCGGTCAACGCATCGAAGACGGCGATGCCGTGGTATTCATGAACTTCCGCTCCGACCGTGCGCGCGAGCTCACCCGCGCCTTCGTGCGCGAGGATTTCGCCGGCTTCGCACGTCCCCGTGCTATCCGTCTGTCGGCATTCGTCACGCTGACCGAATACGCCGGCGATCTGCCGGTGACCGCCATCGCCTATGCGCCGCAATCCATGGCCAATACCCTGCCCGAGGTGCTTGCCGCCCATGGCCGCAAGCAGCTACGCATTGCCGAGACCGAGAAATACGCGCACGTCACCTTCTTCCTCAACGGTGGCCGCGAGCAGCCCTTCATCGGCGAAGAACGCATCATGATCCCCTCGCCCAAGGTCGCCACCTACGATCTGCAGCCGGAGATGAGCTGCCCGGAATTGACCGACAAACTCTGCACCGCGATTCAAAGCCGCGCTTTCGATGTGATCATCTGCAATATCGCCAATCCGGACATGGTCGGCCACACCGGCATTTTTTCCGCTGCGGTCAAAGCCGTGGAAGCCGTCGACGTCGCGCTCGGTCGTATTCGTTCCGCCATCGAGGAAGTCGGTGGCGCGATGCTGGTCACTGCTGATCACGGCAATCTTGAAATGATGCGTGACCCCCAAACCGGCGAGGCGCATACGCAGCACACCACCGGTCCGGTACCGCTGGTCTACCTGGGACCCGCAGCGCGCATCAGCGACGGCGGCGCCCTTTGTGATCTGGCCCCGACGGTGCTGCAGCTGATCAACCTAGCGCAGCCCGAAGAAATGACCGGCCGCAGCCTTCTCCACCCTGTAGGAGCGGCGTAAGCCGCGATGCTCCCACGCTCTTTCGGCCGCAGCATGCACACATTGGCCTGTGTCTGCATTGGCATCGCCGGCCTGCTGATGGCGAGCGCTCATGCCCAGGAAACGGATGACCGCAAGCGCGAAGCGGCCGAGACCAAGACCAAACTGCAGAAGATCCGCGCCGATATACAGGTCGAAGCCCAGGCCAGGGATGCGGTACAGGCCGAGCATGCCAGCAGCAATGCAGCACTGCGTGAGATCGAGCAAGCGGTCGGTGTGGCCGCCCGTATCGTTGCGGAAACCGATACCGAACTGACACGGCGCGAACGCGAGCTGCGCGAACTCGATGGCGAGCGCCAGCAACTGGAATCGAGATTGTCCGGACAGCGGCTCAAGCTTGGTGCGCTGCTGCGCAGTGCCTACCTGCTGGGTCGCGACCAGCATCTGCGCAGTTGGTTTGCGCGCGACCGTCTGCATGACAGCGCGCGACTGGCCGCGTACAACCGCTATCTGCAAAAGCATCGAATGGACCGTATGCGTGGTCTTCTTGTCGAGCTCGACGAGCTCACCCGGCTCACCGCCGCGGTGATCGCCGCCAAAGCGCAACTGGCCACACGCCGCGCCAGCAGCCAGGCCGAAATCGGTACCTTGACGCTGCGTCGCGCCGAACGCGAACTTCTGCTTACACAACTCAGCGCCAGGCTTGCCGATCACCGCCAGCGGCTGCAGGCCTATGCCCGTGACGAAAAATCCCTGCTCGATCTGCTCGACCGCCTGCAGGACGTGCTCGCCGATATTCCGCGTCAGATCAGCGGTGCCCTGCCCCTGGCGCAGTCGCGGGGACAGCTGCCCTGGCCCATCGACGGCCGGGTATTGACTGCCTTCGGCACTCCGCTCGGCCCAGGGCGGGTATCCGATGGCATCGTCATCGAGGCCGCCACCGGCAGCGAGGTGCAGGCCATCGCGCATGGCCGCGTTGCCTACGCCGACTGGCTGCGCGGATTCGGACTGCTGATCATTGTCGATCACGGCGACGGTTTCATGAGCTTGTACGCGCACAACGAAGCGCTGCTGCGCGACGAAGGCGATTGGGTACAGGCCGGCACCGCATTGGCGCGCGCTGGCGCCAGCGGCGGCGCCGAACAGTCGGGGCTGTATTTCGAGCTGCGCAAGAACGGCCAGCCGCTTGATCCGCGATTGTGGCTGCAGAAGCGCTAGCCCATGTAGGAGCGGCGTGAGCCGCGAAG
>JANMUE010000417.1:0-10439 GCA_031391205.1 Lysobacterales bacterium
CTCCTGCTCCGCTGTTAACAGTCAGAGCAAGAGCTTCGCGGCTCACGCCGCTCCCACAACCGCTCCCATGGCACACGACGTACAATGGCATCCTTGATTCGACAGGACTGTCCTCATGAGTACGCCGGCCACGCATCGCCCGCAGCCCGATAGCGCGCACGAATCCGCGCCGCTGCGTTTTGTCACTGCGGCCAGCCTGTTCGATGGCCACGACGCCGCGATCAACATCATGCGCCGCCTGATCCAGTCGCAGGGCGCCGAAGTGGTGCATCTGGGCCACAACCGCTCCGTCGAGGACGTGGTGCGCGCGGCACTGCAGGAAGACGCCGATGGCATCGCGCTGTCCAGTTATCAGGGCGGCCATGTCGAGTATTTCAAGTACATGGTCGACATGCTCAAGGAGCGCGGCGCGGGCCATATCCGTGTGTTCGGCGGCGGTGGCGGCACGATAACGCCTGAGGAAATCCGCGAGCTGCAGGCCTATGGCGTGGAGCGCATTTATCATCCGAATGACGGCATGGCCATGGGCCTGGTCGCGATGATCGAGGACCTGATGCGACGCGCGACCAAGGCGCGCGCCGAGTACGCGCGCAAGCCGGGCGTGCCCTCTTCGACGCAGACTGATGAGATCGCGCTGGGCAAGGCATTATCGGCGATCGAGGCGGGTGTCATCGACGAGATCGAACTGGCCAAGTTGCGCAAGGTCTGGCAGCTGGCCGGCGGCAGGACGCCGGTGCTTGGCATCACCGGCACTGGCGGTGCCGGCAAGAGCTCAGTTACCGATGAATTGCTCAATCGCTTCCTGCAGCATTTTCCCGAGATGCGCATCGCGGTGATCGCCGTCGATCCGACGCGCCGCCGTAGTGGCGGCGCTCTGCTTGGCGATCGTATCCGCATGAACGCGTTGCGCTCGCCGCGGGTCTTTATGCGCTCGATGGCGACGCGGCGTCAGCATGTCGCCACCAATGCGGTGCTCAAGGATTGCATCGCGTTTCTCCGGGGCTCGGGATTCGATCTGGTCATCGTCGAGACGGCCGGCATCGGCCAGAGCGATTCGGAGATCGTCGATCTGGTCGACTTCCCGATCTATGTGATGACCAGCGACTACGGCGCGGCATCGCAACTCGAGAAGATCGACATGATCGATTTCGCCGAGCTCATCGTGCTGAATAAGTACGACCGCCGCGGTGCAGAGGATGCGCTGCGCGATGTACGCAAGCAATGGAAGCGCAACCGCACCGCGTTCAAGATGGCAGACGAGATGGTGCCGGTGTATCCCACCATTGCGAGCCAGTTCAACGATCCGGGCGTGAGCTGGATGTTTTTCAATCTGTGCCGGTTGTTGCGGGAGAAATATGTGGGAGCGACGTCAATCGCGATTGCCAACGATTCCGCAGATTCGAGAATCGCGGCTCACGCCGCTCCTACAAAATGCAGCTTCAACCCCGACGTCGACGTATCGCTCAAGGAACCCCGCGCCACCGTGCTGATACCCGGCGCGCGCGTGCGCTATCTCGCCGAAATCGCCGAGAACGGCCGTGGTATCAATCGCGGCATCGAGCAGCAGGCCGAGGCGGCGAGTCGTGCGCAGAGTTTCTATCAGGTGTTGACCGAGCTTGGCGATGCGCAGTTGCCCAAAACACTCGATCTCTATCTGTCGGAAGACCTGAAATCCGAATCCGATCGTTCGCTCTCCACGCTGCGGCAGCGTTACAACGATGCCGTGCGTGCATTGTCGGCGGAGGCTATCGGTCTGCTGCGCGACTGGCCCGCGCGCTATCAATCGGTGATGGATGAGGTCACCGAATACGAGGTGCGCGGCAAGAAGATCCGCGTCGAGAACTACCGCGAATCGCTGAGCCACCAGAAAATCCCGAAGATCGCGCCACCCAAATTGCGCGACTGGGGCGATCTGCTGGTGTTCCTGATGAAGGAAAACCTGCCGGGCGAGTATCCCTACACCGGCGGTGTGTATCCATATCGCCGCACCGGCGAAGACCCGATCCGCATGTTTGCCGGCGAGGGCACGCCCGAACGTACCAACCGGCGTTTTCACTATCTATCGCAGGGACTGCCGGCGGCGCGGCTGTCGACGGCGTTCGACTCGGTCACGCTGTATGGCGAAGATCCAGCGATCCGTCCGGATATCTACGGCAAGATCGGCAATTCGGGCGTCTCGATTGCGACGCTGGACGACATGAAGAAGCTCTATTCCGGCTTCGATCTGTGCGCGCCGACGACGTCGGTATCGATGACCATCAATGGTCCGGCGCCGATGATACTGGCGATGTTCATGAACACCGCCATCGATCAGCAGGTCGAGAAATATCTGCGCTCGGACACTGCGCGCTGGGAGAAGGCGCGCGAGGTGATCGACGCGCGCTATCGGGATCGTCATCGCCCGGTGTACTCGGGCAGCATGCCCGATGGCAATGATGGCCTGGGGCTGGGCTTGCTCGGCATCAGCGGCGAAGATGTGGTCGACGCCCAGACCTATGCGCGTATCAAGCAGGAGACGCTGCAGAATGTGCGCGGCACGGTGCAGGCCGATATCCTGAAAGAGGATCAGGCGCAGAACACCTGCATCTTCAGCACCGAATTCGCGCTGCGCATGATGGGCGACATCCAGCAGTATTTTGTCGACAACAAGGTGCGCAACTTCTATTCGGTGTCGATCTCGGGCTATCACATCGCCGAGGCCGGAGCCAATCCGATCTCGCAGCTGGCGTTCACGCTGTCGAACGGATTCACCATCGTCGAGTATTACCTGGCGCGTGGCATGCGCATCGACGACTTTGCGCCAAACCTGAGTTTCTTCTTCAGTAATGGCATGGATCCGGAGTACACCGCGATCGGCCGCGTCGCGCGCCGCATCTGGGCGCGGGCGATGCGCGAGCGTTACGGCGCCAACGAGCGCAGCCAGATGATGAAGTACCACATCCAGACATCGGGGCGCTCTCTGCACGCACAGGAAATCCAGTTCAACGATATCCGGACCACGTTGCAGGCGCTGTATGCATTGTTCGACAACTGCAACAGCCTGCACACCAATGCCTTCGACGAGGCGATCACCACGCCGACTGAGGACAGCGTACGCCGTGCTGTTGCGATCCAGATGATCATCAACAAGGAACTCGGCCTCAACTTCAACGAGAACCCCTGGCAGGGCAGCTTCGTCGTCGAGCGATTGACCGATATCGTCGAAGAGGCGGTGTACAAGGAGTTCGAGGCGATCAGCGAGCGCGGCGGCGTGCTCGGCGCGATGGATACCATGTATCAGCGCGGCAAGATTCAGGAAGAATCGATGTACTACGAGCACAAGAAGCACGACGGCAGCCTGCCACTGATCGGCGTCAATACCTTCCTGCCCAAGGAACACGCCGGCGAAGTCGTCACCGAGATCGAACTGATCCGCTCGACCGGGGCCGAGAAGAATCAGCAGATCGCCAATGTCGCTGCATTTGCCGGTGCGCCGTCGACCGTAACCGGGACGTCGGCGCGCCTCAAACACCTCCAGGAAGCCGCGCGCCGCCGCGAGAACGTGTTCGCCGCACTGATCGAAGCCGTCAAGTCGCACAGCCTCGGCCAGATCAGTCATGCGCTCTATGATGTCGGTGGTGAATACCGGCGCAATATGTAGCCGATGGACCGTAGGCTGGGTAGGAGCGGCGTGAGCCGCGATTGTTGACGTTTCCGCAGTTCGGAAAATCGCGGCTCACGCCGCTCCCACATTGGCAGAGTACTCATGCCCCAAGACCGCAACCCGCAAGCCGAGCAGATGGGCGCCGAGTCGATGGTGCGCAATCTTGCGCATCAGGCTGAAGCGATCTGGCCGCAGGAACTGCCGCTGTTCGCGCGCTATGCATTGTCGGGCGCGCTGAGCATCGTCGACGTGGGCTGCGGCACCGGCGAAATCACGCGACGGTTAGCGTTGCAGTATCCGCAGTCTCAGGTGCTTGGCCTCGATGTATTGCAATCCAGCCTCGCGCTGGCGCGCCGCGATAGCCAGTCGCTGGCTGTCCGCGTCGACTACCAGATTGGCGACGCGTTTGCGCTCGCGCTTGCCGATGCCAGCGTCGATCTGCTGGTGTGCCGACACATGTCGCAGTCGGTGCCGGATTTCGCGTCGGTGCTGGCCGAGTTCACCCGCGTGCTCAAACCTGGAGGCTGGCTGCATCTGTTGTCCGAGGACTACGGCATGCTGCACATGCCGGTCATGCCGGAATTCGATCCGGATCGGTTCTGGAGCCAGAACGCCATCGCCTACCTTGAAGGCATAGGCTGCGACGGCCGCATCGGCCGCCAATCGCCGATGCTGCTGCAACGTGCCGGTTATGCGGACATCGCGATGGATTTCCTTACCGTCGACACGCTGCGTGTGCCGCGCCCGATTTTTGCCGGCATCATCAAAGCATGGCGCGATGGATATGCCGAGGTTCTGGGGCAAGCCAGTGGCCGCGGTATGGATGCCGTGATTGCCGACATGGACAGGATGATTCACGCTATTGAAACACCGCCGCACTATGCGGTGTGGCATGTGCCGGTGATTTCAGGACAAAAGCCCGGTCGAGCGCGAAATGTCGCGCCGTAACGAGGCACCTACATAGCAGCAACCCGCCGCAGCTCAGGGCGTGGTTTGCGCCGGAGTCGCTGCCACGGTCGTCAGCATGCGTCTTAGCTCAGCCAGCGTAAAAGGCTTGGCCAGATAGTCATCGAAACCGAAATCAAGAAAACGATCGCGATCCCGAGGCGCGGCGTGCGCGGTCACTGCCATCACAGGCGTGCGCGGACTATTCCGGTCCGCCTGCATCCGGCGAAACTGCCGCAGGAATTCGTAGCCATCCATGTTCGGCATTTCGATATCGCTAAGCACCAGGTCGAACGCCTGATTCTGAGCGAAGCTCATACCCTCGACGCCATCGCACGCCACTACGCTGACGCAACCGAGCACCGTCAGGCTGGCCAGCATCAATTCCTGGCTGAGCGGGTCGTCTTCACAGATCAGGATGCGCAGCCGCGTCGGCAGGCGCTCAAAGCCGGTGCCGGCTTCGATGCGGCCGGGCAGCAGGTCGTGCGGTCCGATGCTGACATCGTGACCGACGAACGGCAGGCGTAGATAGACCCTGACGATCGTGCCCTGGGGTACCGCCTCGGCGAATTCAACCCGGCCCTGCATGCGTCGCGCCAGTTCGTGCACGATGGCGAGGCCCAGGCCTGCCCCGCCATGGGTGCGCGTGGATCCGCTGTCGTGCTGCACGAAGGCCTTGCCGATTCGCTGCGCCAGGCCGGGCGCCATGCCGACGCCGGTGTCGGCAACGCGCAGCACGACGCCATCCTCGTATTCGCGCCACGGCAGCAACTGCACGTCGACTCCGCCATGGCGGGTGAACTTGAAGGCATTGGAAATCAGTTTCAACAGGATCTGACGGATGCGCGCCGCATCGCCCACGCGCCAGCGCCTGAGATCGCGGTCGGCGTTGGCGTCGAAGCTCAGATCTTTCTGTCTGGCCTGTGCCGCGAATGGCGGCAGCAACTGCGTGATGACGTCGTGCAGCGCAAACGTCTGTGGATCGAGCGACAGCGTGTCGACATTGGCGCGGCCGATGTCGAGCACGTCATTCAATAGATGCAGCAACGTAGTTCCGGAGTCGCGCACCGATTCAAGCTGTTGTCGCTGTGTGGTGTCGAGCGGTTGCTTGAGCACCAGCTCGGTCATGCCCAGCATGCTATGCAGAGGGGTACGCAACTCATGACTCATATGCGCGAGGAAGCGATCCTTGGTGGTGTTGGCCGCCTGCAGGTCGGCAGTCAGCGTGATCAGTTCTGAGGTTTTCCGCTCGATCTCACGACGGAACGCATAGGCAATGCCGAACAACAGCATCGCAAACACGGTGCGCGCCATGTTGGCTTCCAGTGGCTGTTCGCCGGCGCTTCCGGCAACGCGCACCAGGGGTTCCAGATGCGGTACCGCAGCCACCAGCAACACCGTGGATACCGCCCACAGCCTGGCTTCGCGACGCCGGCTCATCAAGGTCATCGCAAAGCCGACCAGGGTCAACCACCATGTTGACGACGGCATGGCGTAGGCGATGGGAATCACCAGCAACACGGTGGCGATGGCGGCGGTGCCATGCACAGTCGTCTCACTTCGCGTATGCGGTGCACGCTGATACCAGATGTAGAGACTGCAGATGGCGAAGAAACCCAGGGCGTTGAACAACCACGGCGTTTGCAATCCGGTCCGCTGCTCGAGCGCATAGCGCGCTACTGCAAACACCAGGCAGGCTATGGCTACCGCGATCATGCCGATACCAAGAAAACGCCCGCGCAACTCCTCCGACCATTCAAGATGGCCGGGGGGCATCGTGGACTTGGGCTGGTCTGAGGTTTCCACCTGTGTGCTCGTTCTCGCAGACGCATCGGTGCGGCGCTGGTCTGAATGCCAAGCGTCGCATTTCGTTGCTGTGTGTCACCCCGACTCTATCGGGATCAAGCGCCCTTGAACCTTGCCCACGAACATCCTGGCTTCACACCCTGTAAACAATCTTGACATGCGCCTGAACGGCACCGGACGGGAGCAGAAATCGCCGTGCTGAAGGCTGCGTCGGCGGGGTTCGATCGGGTCTGTGTGGTTCGATGGCCCCTACGCATTACATAATGCGAACTGCGTATGAAAGGCGCTGTCGCTCAACACACCATGCCCATTCCGCCCAACCGGAGATTTCCATGTCAAATCGAACATTTGGTCTCATTTTTGCGGTGATCACTGCCGTGCTGAGTTCGTCATCAGTAGTGTCGGCCAAGACTTCGGCCGAGGGCAATGTGCGCCTCGGCCAGGCTGACTGGACGGTGGCCGATGCCTTTGCCTATCCCGATGACGACGAGATTGAGGTGGTGTTCAGCGACAAGGCATTCAATCGCAGCGAAATGGCGGCGGATGGCAAGATCGATACCTTCGATACGCTGCGCCATGATGGCAATACTCTGACCCTCAACTTCGATGCCGACGGCCCGACCATGTGCCTGGACTTCATGACGCGCAGCGCGAACGGCAGCACCGGCGGCAGCAGCTGCAACAGCGCATACCAGCCTGAGATCAAAGTCACCGCGCGCAGCGCTGATCGTATTGCTGGCAGCATGCAATGGGGCGAAACCGATGGTGAGCACGTCCATCTCAGCTTCGACGTGCCCATCGAAGGGTCGGCGACCAAAGGTGCCGTGCCGCGCGCCGGCAAGCCTCTGCCAGCCAACGGCGGCGCGCCGGGCAAGGCCGTGCTGGCGCATTTCGCCGCAGTGGCAGCGGGCGACTGGAACAAGCTCAAGTCGATGTCGCATCCGGATCGGCGCGAGATGATGGAAGCCTCCGAGAAGGCGGGTCAGCACAAGGAGATGTTCGGGTTCCTGCAGAAATTTTCGCCCAGGAAAGTCAAGATCACTGGCGGCATGCTCAACGGCGACCAGGCCCAGGTCGACTACACCGGCGAAGAAGAGGGGCGGCCTGTGAAAGGCACTGCCGATGTCGTGAAGTTCGAGGGCAGTTGGTATTTCGTCGGCAATTCAACGCAGGAGTGATCCCGGCAGGAAAGTGGGTCCGCGCTGCGCGCGGACGCTTTGGCCGAACCTCAGTCCGCAATGAAGAGCGTCCGACCGCAGGTCGGACCCACAGCGCTGATTTTGGCGCCCATGACTTCCGGCGCATGCAGCTTCCGAGGTATCTTCTACACTTGTAGTACGACAGGTGTAGTTTATGGCCAACGACGAAGACGGCAACGATGTATCCCTCAGCGAGCTGCAGCTCGAACTGATGCGTGCTCTGTGGCAGCGCGGCGAGGCCAGCGTGGCCGAACTCGCTGCAGCGCTGGCCGGGACACGCGATCTGGCGCACACCACCGTGGCCACCTTGCTGACGCGGCTGGCGCGGCGCGGCCTGGTGGAGGCGCGGCGGGATGGTCGTCAGTTGCTGTATAGCGCTGCCGTCGCCGAACCCGAAGTGCGCCGCAGCATGGTCGGTGACCTGTTGCGCAGCGTGTTCGGCGGCGATCCCAGGGCATTGCTGGCGCATCTGGTGTCGGAGCGCGACGTCAGTCCGCGGGATCTGGAGCGTGTACGCGATCTGCTGGCACGTAAAACGGAGAAGCCGCGATGATTGAAATCCTGATCAATTTCTTCGGCACTGCATTTTCCTACTGCGCGCTGACAGTCGCAGCGCTGTGGAGTGCCGAGCGCCTGGGCTGGCTGCGCGACGGCGCGCGCGCAGAAGTCGCCTGGCGAGGCGCGCTCTGGATCGGCATCCTGATCGCCACTGTCTCGGCGCTGCGGGCGCCGGTTGCGGATGTGCTCTGGACGATGCAGCCGATACCTGCGTCAGCGTCCGGCATGGTTGCGGAAGATCGGTTGCCGGCCTCATCAACCACTATTGCCGAAGCCGTTGTTACGCCGGTAACGACGGCACTGCCTGCGCTTGAATCGTCCAACACCGCGCGACCGCTTGCATATATCGATTTCGACTCCGCGCGTTGGCTGGCGTTGTTGATCGGCGCTGCATTGCTGCTGGCGGTCCTCGCGCTGCTGCGTTCGATCTGGTTGAACCAGCGTCTGCTGTGGCGGGCGCGGCGAGCATCCTGGCCTGCCGATTCCGTATGGCAGCAACACCGCGATCGCCTCGCGCCCAGGGCCGGCGCGGTGGCGATACTCAGCGTGGCCAATCTGGACAGCCCGATTGCCGCACATGCCAGGCTGATCCTGCTGCCGGAATGGTGCGATGACCTGAGCAGCGATGCGCAGCGCGCCTTGCTGGCGCACGAGCTCGCACATATCGAGCGGCACGATCCGCGCTGGCGTCTTTTTGATGCGATCGCAGTGGCGCTGTTGGCGGGGTTTCCGCTTGCCCGTTACGCGCAATCACGATTGCACGATCTATCGGAATTCGCCTGCGACGCCGAGGCGGCACGCCGTAGCGGATCGCCGCGGGCATTGGCCGAATGCCTGGCGCATTGCCTGGAGCACTCACTCACGTACACCCCGGCCCTCGCAGTCGCGATGGCCACACCCGCGCGTGGCGTCGTCGTCCGCGTGCAAAGACTTCTGGAGGAACACCCCATGTTCTGGAACACCTGGTCCAAACGTTCGCGCGCCATCGTCATTGCATCCGTCGTAGCGGTATCGCTGATTCTTCCCGGCATTGCGGTGACGGTGGCCGCAGAGCGCGGCAAGAACGACACCTCGATTTCGATCCGCAGCAGCACCAGCCTGTTCGGAAACGACTCGATCCGCGCCAGCTATTCGGGCGGAGACCGCAAGCTCAAGATCAGTATCGAAGGCGATGTGCAGTTCAACGACGCCGAGACTGCGGTCACCCGCATCAGCGAAGGCGGCGAGCTGCACATTGTCGAAGTCCGCGACGGCGTCAAGCGCGAGCTGCGGCTGCAGCCGCAAGGTGATGGCTTCGCCCGCCTGTATCGCGTCGATGGCGATGATGCGCCTTACGATGCCGCCGCCGAAAAATGGCTCAGCGCGATCCTGCCCGATATTTTCCGCACCACGGGCCTCGATGCCGAGGCACGCCTGAAACGCATCCTCGCCCGCGGCGGCGTTGCGGCGGTGCTGGCCGAGATCGCGTTGATCCACAGTGACTACGTACGCGCCAACTATATCGGTGGCCTGTTCGCTAAGGCAGAACTCGTCGCCACGCAGATCGATCAGGTGATCGCACTGATGGCGGCGATCAAGTCGGATTACGAACTGCGGCGTGCATTGACGCCGGCATTGGCGGCCGGCGTGCAGAGCGAGGCGTCTCAGGTGCGCGTGCTGGCGCTTGCCGCCGATATGGAGTCGGATTACGAATGCGCCGAGCTGCTGATTGCGGCGAGCGAACAGATACCGCTGGACGGCGCGCGCCTGGCCGCGTGGAAAGCCGCCACCGCCGATATCGAATCGGACTACGAACAGAGGCGCGTACTGGAAGCGTTGCTGGCCCAGAAGCAGAAGTACCCTGCACATGCTGAGCTCGCCATCGCCATGGCCGACTCAATCGGCAGTGACTATGAAAAGCGCATGCTGCTGGAAGCCGCAGCAGAACTTGAAGTACTCGATCGCGGCGCGTATGTGCGTGTCGCGCGCAGCATCGGCTCGGACTATGAACGTCGCGAAGCGCTGATGCGGTTGCTGGACAACGGCTCGATCGACAAGCAGGTAGCGCTCGATATGATCGCCGCCGCAGGTGAGATCGGTTCGGACTATGAGGCCAAGGAGTTGCTGCTGGCCATCGCCAAGGTGATGCCATCCGATCCGCAGCTGATCGAAGCGTACCGCAGTGTGACGCGCAAGCTGTCGCCTTACGAGCGCGGTGAAGCCGAGGCCGGGCTGGATCGGTTCTACGCCAGCGCTTGATTGCGGTGGCGCGGGACACCGCGCGTAGGGTGGGTGCAACCCACCATTTT
>JANMUE010000434.1:0-6342 GCA_031391205.1 Lysobacterales bacterium
CGCCGCCAGACCACGCGCGACCGAATTCGGCGCTGATCGGCCCGACGGCGCTTGCCGTCACTCGTCGCCGGCCGGCCATCGGCCGTCTTCACTAAATGACTTGTCAGCTGCCCATTGGCGATTTGGTCCAGGATTTGGGAGCAATACACATGCGGGTTGCCTGTGAACGATCCAGTTTCCGCACGCCGCGCCCTGGTCACTGGCGGCAGCGGCGATATCGGTGCCGCCATCTGTTCGGCGCTTGCGCAGGCCGGCTGGCAGGTGCTGGTGCACGCCAATACCGGCATCGAGCGCGCGCGCGAAACCGCGCAGCGCATCGCTGCGGACGGCGGCCAAGCCGAGGCGATCTGTTTCGATGTCACCGATGCCGGTGTTACGCAAGGCGCGATCAATGGATTGCTGGAAGCCGGTCCGATTGCCGCCGTGATCAACAATGCCGGCATCCACGATGATGCGCCGATGGCGGGCATGAGCAGCGCACAATGGCATCGTGTCATCGATGTCAGCTTGCACGGATTCTTCAACGTGACCCAGCCCCTGCTGCTGCCGATGGCGCGCTGGCGCTTCGGCCGCATTGTCAGTGTCTCGTCGGTGGCGGCAGTGCTCGGCAATCGCGGCCAGACCAACTACGCCGCTGCCAAATCCGCCCTGCACGGCGCCACGCGCTCACTGGCGCGCGAGATGGCATCGCGCGGCATCACCGCCAATGTCGTCGCGCCCGGTCTGATCGAAGGCCGCATGGCCGCCTCCAGTTTCCCGCCCGAGCAGATCAAGCAACTCGTACCCGCCGCCCGCCCCGGACGCCCCGAAGAAGTCGCCGCGCTGGTGCGTTTTCTGTGCAGTGACGAAGCCAGTTACATCACCGGCCAGGTAATCGGGGTGAATGGGGGGATGGTCTAGAACTATCAGGCCGCCCTGGGAAACAGCATCGGATCGCCCTTGGTCGGCAAATCACCGATCAGTTCGACCAATACGCTTGCGTCGATTTTTGGCACATCGATACGTGCACGCTGCAGTGTCTCCTGCGCCAGAACGCGCAGTTGCAGGGTCGATTTCCGGATGCGTGCGTGAAATCCGGCCTCGTCCAACGGGATGGAGAGTTCGCGATTGAGGTCGGCGAACCAGGGCAGGGCGGCGTGGTCCAGCATTATGGCGGCGTTGCGTTTGCGGCTGTGTGGGGACCAGTAGCGCAACAGCTCCTGTACTGCCTTGTTGAGTTTCTGGCACAGCGCCAACTCATCACGCAGTTGCGACAGCGCGCTGAGGTCGGTGATGCGATTCTGGAAATAGAGTTGCGCGAGGATGCCCCAGTAATAGGCGTAGTCCCAGATGATCTTGACCGGCATTACTTCGGGATCGCCGAATAAATCGTATTGATCGACATACAGCGCCAGAGTGCTTTCGTAGAACGAGTGATACAGCTGATCGAACAGATGCGCGTGTGCCGGCAGGGTCTGGCCGGCGCGGTCGCGGGCGATCAGTTGGCAGATGTAGGTGTTGCTGATCGCGATGAAATCGCTGCCCGGTGAATAGAACGGGTCGAGAAACAATCCTGCGTCACCGGTCAGCGCCCAGCGATCGGCCGAAAACACCTGTTTGCAGCCATGCGAAAAATGCCGGAAGAAGGCAAAGTCCTGCAGCAAATGCCGCCGGCTGTCGAGCTCGTCGAAGAGTCGGGGCTGATATTTGGCGAACCACTGCATCGCCTTTTCGAAAGTGTTGATCGTATTCAGCGGATGCAGCTTTTCATCCGCGACGATACCGACCGAATGTGAGCCCGATGCCAGTGGAATCAGCCACGCCCAATAGCCGGCACCGCACAGATGATTGGTCGAGAGCCAGCGTGCCCGGGGATCGCAGCGTTGCTGCCAGTCTTCGTCGCTTGACCAGTCATCCATCGCGATGCGGTCCTGGATGCGGAACCAGATCGCATTGACGTTGTGATTGTTGGATTCGGCAAGGCCGAGTTTGCGCTTGAGCAGGCCGGCGCGGCCACTGGCGTCGACGATCCAGGGTGCGTGGGAGGTGCGGGTCTCGCCATGGTGTTGCCAGGACACGCGATGCATCGTTTGATCGGTGGTGGCATGGGGCCGCGAGTCGATTTCGGCTGCAACTAAAGCTTCGCGACCAGAGGCCGCTCCCACATTGGACCGCGGTTCGTTCGCCAGAACGACATCGTGCACCGTTGCGCTATCGACAAAGCGGATGCCGCGTCTAATAGCTTCCTCGCCAAGAAAATTCTCGAAAATCCCGCGGTCGATCTGATAGGCAGGCGTCGACAGAAATCGGCTGGCGCCCACCTCGGTGGTGTGCTCGATGTCGTGCCGCCCTTCGGAAAAGAAGAATCGAAAACCGAATTTCTTCAATTGGTGCGCGCGCAGATGCTCGCGCAGGCCGAGCACATTTTCGAAATAGTGGGCGCCGATTTCAACCGTGGACTCGCCGACTTTGTGCGCGGCCTCGGGCACTGGATGGGCGCTGCGCTCCAGTACCAGTACATCGATATCGGCGAAACGCAGGCGCAGCTGCAGCGCAAGACTCAGGCCGGCGAGCCCGCCGCCCAGGATGATGACGTCGTGCCGCGCAGACGAAACCGTCATTGCCCCGGGTCCAATTGCAGGGCAGGTCGGGAAAGCGAACGGATCAGCGAGGGCAGCGCCAGACCGCGAAACACGATCTTCCAGAAGATCATGTGGGTGATCCTGCCGACATCGCGCAGTGGTAGAAAATGACTGGCGCGCCGCCCAGCGTGATAACGCGCCCGAATGGGCACCGCGACGACAGCAAAGGCGGCCCGGGATGCGTTGATCAGCACCTCGCTCTCGAATGCAAATCCATTGGTGGCGGGTGTCTGGATCGCCGCCATGATCTGGCGTGGATACAACCGCTGTCCGCACTGCGAATCCAGGATACGTTGTCCGCATGCCCAGGATACCCAGAAATCGGCGAAATGATTGGCGAAGCGTCGAATCGCCGGCTGCGATTCGCGACCGATCAGACGCGCGCACAGCAGCAGGCTGCGCGGCTGTTGCGCGTGGGCCAGCAGCAGCCGCGGCACATCCTCACTACTGTGCTGACCATCGCCATCAATACTGATCACCGCATCGAAGCCAGCAGCGAACGCGGCCTGCATGCCGTCCTTCAGACTGCGTCCCTTGCCCATGCGTGCATCGTGGCGGATCAGCTGAATCGGCAGATCGGCAATGCAGGCGGAGGTGCTATCGCTACTGCCATCGTCGACGACAAACACGTCGGGGCAATATCGCAATGCCTCGATGACCACGTCCCGGATCGCCAGCGCTTCGTTGAGCGCCGGTATAACGATGGCGACTCGATTGGGCTCAGTTGCCTGCATGCTGTGGAGCCCATTGAATGCATAGTGAAAGAGTGTCGCCGAGCGTCAGCGTCGTTTCGCCAGCATCGGTGGCGAAGCGTTCCAGCAAGGGCAGGCAATCGGCCATGGCGTTGCTCTGCAGTGTCAGGGCGGCTTCCGAGGTGATGGGGGAGGCCGAAGCCACGCCATGCCGCAGTGACCAGTGCAGCGTGCCCAGGCTCCGTGGCGACGCTTGCGGATTCAGTACCAGGGCCGTTGCCAGAATGCCGCGGCTCTCGGTTACGCAGGCCAGAGCGCCACAGGCAGCGATATCGTAGGCGACGAGCAGAATCGGCTGCTGTTCTACGCTGGCCTGGCTGATCGCCTCGAGCAATCCGTGCGCGAAGCTGTGCGTGAACGCGGTCAAGGCCGTGCTCGACTGCATGCAACCGGTGCCTATGGTCCAGTAGCCGGCAGCGGCATTGTGCACGGAGTTATGGAACTTGGTCGGCGAAATCGCCATGGGTTCGTTGACCAGTGTGGCGCACATGTAGTCGTTGATCGCAAGGTCGCCATGCGCCGAAGTGAATATGCTGGCGAGTTCCTTTGGCACGCGCCCGGCCTGAGCGACTGCGCGCGCGGCGACCTCGAGGGCAATGGCCACGGTATCCGGTGCCCGGCGGCGTTCGGTCGGTGCCAGCAATTCCGGGGCCGGGCGGCGTACCGGAGGATCGAGCATTCCACCCTCGCCGCGAAATGCGGCGCGCGCCAACGTCCAATCGCTGAGTGCCGGCGACCAGAACGCCAGCCCGTCGAGATGCAGCGTACCCGCGCTCATGCGGCGTCTCCGCGACCGAACACCAGCACGCAGTTGTTGCCGCCGAATCCGAATGAATTGCTGATTGCGCGCCGCACCGTTCCACGGGCCGTGCGCAGACGGACTTGCGGTCCACAGCGCGGGTCGAGATGTGTACTGTTGACGGTACCGGCCATGACGCCGGTCTCCAGCGCCAGGAGGCTGATCGCCGCTTCGACGATACCGGCCGCGCCCAGGGTATGGCCGGTATAGCCCTTGGTGGAGCTCGCATGTGCGGAATCGGGGAAACGGCGCGCGATCAGCGCTGCCTCGACCTCGTCGTTCTTCTCGCTCGCGGTGCCGTGCAGGTTGATGTAATCGATCGCCGCCGTGTCGAGCCCTGCTCGCGCCAGCGCATCATCGAGTGCCCGTTCGGCGCCCAGTCCCTCGGGATGTGGCGTCGACATATGGTGGGCATCGCTGGATTCGCCGTAGCCGAGCAGGTTGACGGTGCCGCCACCGCGTTCGAGCAAGGCGAATCCGGCCGCTTCGCCGATACTGATGCCATTGCGGCCGACATCGAAAGGTCGACACGGCTGCGGCGAAACCAGGGCCAGCGAGTTGAATCCGAACAATACGCTGCCGCAGAGCGTGTCGACGCCGCCGACCACTGCGGCGTCGACCAGACCCAGGCGCATCAGGCGCTCGGCCTGCGCAAATACCTTGGCGCTGGACGAACAGGCTGTCGCCACCGTCACTGCCGGGCCTTCGAGCAGCAACGCGCGTTGCACGAAATCACCCAGCGAATGCGGCGTATGCATGATCGAGCTACGCAGATACGCGGGGAAAGCACCATCGGCGTCAAGCTCCCTATACGCCTGCTCGCTGGCGCCGATACTGGAGGTCGAAGTGCCGACCACTACGGCGATGCGCTCGGCACCATAACGTGCCCGTGCGGCCGCGACCGCGTCGATAAACCCATCGGCATGCAGGCCAAGCCAGGCCAGGCGATTGTTGCGGCAGTCCCAGTTCGACAGATGAGCCGGGACGTCGAAGGATTCCAGTCCATCGACCCGTCCGATCCAGGTATCCAGCGGATGTACGCCAAAATCATTGGCGCGCAGGCCGGTGCATTCCTGTTCCAGCGCCCGAAGCAGCGCAGCCTTGCCGCGACCACAGGCGGTGGTCGCGGTATAGGCGCTGATGTGCAGGGGCGTGCTACGCGGTGGCATAGGGCATTCTGATGGATGAGGAGCTTCCGAAGCGTCCACCGCGCTGGCGATGACTTGTTCGTAATGGCCCGAGAGTATAGAAAGCCCATCGCAGATCGGATAGGCATGATCCAGGACAATGTCTTCACAATCACCGCATATTGAGTCCCTTGCTCGTTTACCCGTGCCTGCGTGGCGGCGGCATCTGTGCGATCCGGATGTATGGCATGTGGCCATGGTGGCACTTTTGCTTCTCGTGGCCAGCCTCGGCACGGTATGGCTGTGGTTTTTTTATCGCGCTTGGCGTGTGGCGCGCGCGGCATCCTGCGAACTGAGCGGGCGGCATTGCCTGCTGGTATTCGGCAAACGTCTGATCGATGGCACAGCTGATGCGGATCTGCGCGCGCGCATCGGGCGCGCAGAGAAACTGATCCGCAATGGCAACGTGCACACCCTGGTATTGCTGGGCGGGCGCGTGGGCACCGAACCCAGCGAAGCCGAGGTCGCCAGCGCGCTGCTGAGGGCGCAGGGGCTGCCAGACGAACTTCCGGTACTGCTGGAACAGATTTCCGGCGATACGTTGGAGAATCTGCGTCATGCTCGCGGCTTGCTCGAAAGTCAGTATCGCGGTCAGGTGGTGCTGTTGAGTAATCGCTATCATCTTGCGCGTTGCTCGTTGTTGGCCAGAACCGTGGGGCTGGAGCATCTGTGTTGTGCAGCGGAAGCGCACTGGGCGGCGGATCCGCGGCATGTGTTGCTGCTGATCAAGGAATCGGGGCTGGCGTTCCTGCTGGATACCGGCATGCGCTGGGCGCGGCTGATCGGGCACCAGCGTATGTTGTCGAAATTGCGCTAGCCTGCAGGTAGTGATCTGGCTAGAAAACTGTTCGACTGGCGACCCGTAGGCTGGCGGTGTGCGCAGCGAACCCCCGCAATCACGCCGGGGTTGGGGGGGTCGCTGCGCACTACCCCCGCCAACGCACCCCCCAGCCAGCAACAACGGAGTTAAGCGGCGAAAGTAT
>JANMUE010000451.1:0-25197 GCA_031391205.1 Lysobacterales bacterium
TGTGCCAAAGACCCGCGGCAATGAAAGGGCTTGTGCATGGCGGCCGGGCGTGCTCTGCGCCCGCCAAAGCAGTCAAGCCTAGATTCTTCACGATTTTCTTGTCATAGAGAATCGCGGCGCAAGCCGCTCCTGCCTATACTCGCTGCTCATGGCGACACCCAAGCCCAGCTCTCGAAGTCCCTCCGAATTGGTCCGTAGCATCGATCTGGTGCGTCGCGAGCGCTATTTCTTTGGCTTGTTCCGCCTGTTCGAGGCGATGTTGCTGGTAGGCATCTGTTTTAGCCCGCTCGCCAAGGAGTTTGTCAGCCTGGCCGCGCCCAACGTGGCGCGCATTGCCTCCCTGCTGTTTCTTCTCGGCGCGCTCGGTTTGGTGTCCTGGGAAAATTCTGCCGGAGGCAGGCGTAGCGCGCCAACGATTATCGGTTTGACCTTGGACATCGTCGTCGCCGGACTGGCTTTGCTGGCGACCCAGGGCCTGGACGGCGGCGTCGCCATGTTGCTGATGATCAATCTGGCGTCGGGGGGCGTGCTATTGGCGCCGCGCATCGCCTTCGTGTTCGCCAGCCTGGCGGTGACGGTCGGGTTCCTCGAACGCTGGGCCAGCATTCGGCTACTGGGCATTGAAGAGCGCACGCTGCTCGAAGTCGCAGTGGTCGGTGTCGGCTATATCGCAGTGTCTGGGTTGATGCAGCTGCTGCGCCATGAAGTGCGTCAGCGACAGAAGTTGGTCGAAGAGCGTGAGTCGGACGTCGAGAGCCTGTCGCAGCTCAATGATCTGATCATCAGGCGCATGAAGTCCGGTGTGCTGGTGATTGATGGACAAGGCAGGATTCAACGCATCAACGAGTCGGCCTGGCATGTGCTCGGCAATCCCAGTCCGACGATCAAGGACGTTGCGACGATTTCTCCGGAATTGATGCGACGCCTGGAGCAATGGCGTGCGAGCGGAAAATCTGATTTTGCGCCCGTAGCCCTGGTCGAGCGATCCATGGAAGTGATACCGCGCTTCGTCGCGGTGCCGCAGTCGGCACAACGCTCGGTCATTGTGTTTCTGGAAGACACCACGATGGCGACCCGGCAGGCCGAGCAAATGACGCTGAGCTCGCTGGGGCGTCTGTCCGCCAGCATTGCGCATGAGGTGCGCAACCCATTGGCGGCGATCAGTCATGCCGCACAATTGTTGGCCGAATCGGAGAATCTGCCGGAGTCGGATCTGCGTCTGCTGGAGATCATTCGATCGCAGTGCCTGCGCATGAACGCGATTATAGAGAATATTCTGCAGCTGTCGCGGCGTGAGCGCTCCAAGCCGGAGTTGCTGCAACTCAATCGCTGGGTCAGTAACTTCGTAGAAGAGTTTCGCAACGTGCAACCGCTCGGCGGAGACGAGCTGCGTGCCATCATTCCTGAGGGCGGCATCAGCGTGGTGTTTGACTCGGATCAGCTGCAGCAGGTGATCTGGAATCTGTCAAAGAATGCACTGCGCCACGGACGCCTGCCCGATCAGCCGGCGCGCGTTTCTATCGTTGCACGGCGGTTGCCGGAATCCGGACAGCCGGTGCTCGAAGTGATCGATCGTGGCCCAGGCATCCCGGAAAAAATGCGACCGCATGTATTCGATCCGTTTTTCACCACCAATGAGCATGGCACCGGACTGGGTCTCTATATTGCGCGTCAACTGTGCGAAGCCAATCAGGCTACGCTGGAGCTGATTTCAGTGGCTGGCGGCGGGGCCTGCTTTCGTGTTGCCTTCCATGCCCAGCCTGAGGTCTTGCGTGGCGTTGCCGAAGACGATTATTTTGGGGCGGGTGAGGGCGCGCCGCGCATGTTGAGCTAAGCGTGGCGCGATCTTACGATAGTGCCCACGGGTCTTACCAAACTAGTTCGGAGCCACGATAGTTACCTGAGGAACCTCTGAATGAGTTACGACTTCGTCTTCGCTACACAGCTTATTGCTTGCCACACCCTGAAAAACCCGCGGTTTTTCGCCCCCTGATTTAGGGAACCTCTGAATAAGTCACCACATCGTCTTCGCTGCACAGCTTATTGCTTGCCACACCCGGAAAAACCTGCGGTTTTTCGCCCCCTGACTCAGGGGGCTATCGCGGCTCCGGACTTGTTCAGAGGTTCCTTTCGGGGGCTATCGCGGCTCCGGACTTGTTCAGAAGATCCCTGACTCAGGCGGCGAAAGCTGATGAATGACCCGCGGCGCTGTTGAAAACATCGGAGTGCGGCGACAATACGTTGTGCAGCGACGCCAGTGCGGTGACTTGTTCCGAGAATTCCAAGTGACAGAGCGTGTGCGGATTTGATAATACTGGCTTCCCTGCAGAAGAACTCCATGACGCGACAGACCGCCCTGATCATCGATGACGAGCCCGACATCCGCGAATTGCTGGTGTTGACGCTCACCCGTATGGGTCTGACGGTAGAGACTGCTGCCACCGTACGCGAAGCGCATGAGCGGCTCAAGGAACATCACTACGATCTTTGTTTCACCGATATGCGTTTGCCGGACGGTAGCGGGCAGGATCTGGTTGCGCATATCTCTCGCCACCATCCGCAATTACCGGTGGCGATGATGACCGCCTATGGCAATGTCGATGCAGCGGTTCAGGCGCTGAAGAATGGCGCATTTGATTTTGTCTCCAAGCCTGTCGATCTTTCGGTGCTGAGGCGCCTGGTGCAGACGGCGCTCAAGCTCGGCGAAGCGCGCAAGGCCGAGGTGGCGGTTTCCAGTGATCGACTCCTTGGTAACTCGGCGCCCATGCAGATGGTGCGGCAGACCATCGCTAAAGTGGCGCGCAGTCAGGCACCGGTTTTCATCTGCGGCGAATCGGGTACGGGTAAAGAGCTGGTTGCGCGCATGGTGCATGATCTCGGTCCGCGTGCAGCCGGTCCGTTTGTTCCGGTCAATTGCGGCGCCATTCCATCGGAGTTGATGGAGAGCGAATTTTTTGGTCATCGAAAGGGCAGTTTCACTGGCGCCAACGCCGATAAGGATGGTCTGTTCCAGGCGGCAAGTGGTGGCACATTGTTCCTGGATGAGGTGGCCGATCTTCCCATGCACATGCAGGTGAAACTGCTGCGCGTGATCCAGGAAAAAGCCGTGCGTCCGGTGGGCTTCAACGGCGAAATTCCGATCGATGTGCGTATCCTGAGTGCCACGCACAAGGATTTGCAAAAACTGGTCGAGGCCGGTGCTTTTCGTCAGGATCTGTTCTACCGCATCAACGTCATCGAGGTGCGCGTACCGCCGCTGCGCGATCGCGCTGACGACATCCTGTTGTTGGCCGAACATACACTGGATCGCATTGCCCCTGAGTGGGGCATAGACCGACCACAATTGTCAGATTCTGCCCGCGCGGCGTTGCAGTCCTATTCCTTTCCCGGAAACGTACGCGAACTGGAAAATATCCTTGAGCGAGCCGTCGCGCTCTGTGAAGAAAGTCTCATTCAGGCGGCGGACTTGAGGTTGCCTCAGCACGGTGTTTCGTACAATATAATCAGTGTCGTTCCGACTGCCGCGCCGAGCCAGGGGCCTCCCGTTTCGGCTGCGCCGGTGGGGACCGCCCAGGGTGACCTGGAGAACTACATTGATAACCTGCAGCGTGAAGCCATTGTCAAAGCGTTGCAGGAAACGCGCTACAACAAAACCAAGGCCGCGCAGGTGTTGGGTATCACCTTTCGTGCGCTGCGTTACAAGTTGAAGAAACTGGGGATTGATTGATGCGTATAGCAAACTTCACTCGTGTCAGTGCAACGGTCGCACACCTGTTGATTTCCCTGGTCATTGCGGCTGCCGTCGTAGCCCTGTTTTGGGGTGTCTGGTATCCGAATGGTCTGGACATCGTTGCCGGTGCGTCGGTGCTCCTGCTGATCTTGGTTACGGTGGACGTGCTGATCGGCCCGTTGTTGACACTCATTGTGTTTTCGCCTGGAAAGAAGGGTCTGGCGCGCGACTTGTTGATCATTGCGCTACTGCAGGCGGGCGCATTGGCTTATGGTGTTCACATCATGCTGCATACGCGCCCGGTGTTCCTTGTCGCTTTGGTCGACGGACTACTTCTGGTGTCCGCGAATGAGGTTGATGACGCCGACTTGAAACGCTCCAGCAGCCCGGACTATGCGCGCAAGTCCTGGGCGGGTCCGATTTTTGTGAGCAGCCAGGATCCTAAGGACCCCAAGCGCCTCACTGAATTGACCGTTTCCGTCATCCAGGGTGGGCCCGAGATAGAACGACTGCCAGAGTTCTACGGGCCGTTCGACCCCATGGCCAAAGAACTGGTCAAGCGTGCGGCGCGTCTTTCAGCCTGGTCTGAGTCTACGGATACTCACGTGCGGCAAGCTCTGAGTTGGGTAAAGAAACGTGGCCTGGATTCCGGCACGGTGTCCGTGGTGTCGATTGCCGGTCGCGGCGGCATCTCTTCTATGCTGCTGGATACGGAAACTGCGAAGCCGCTGCGGGTGTTTGACTTCAATCCGCTGCCGCCAGGACCTGCGCTGGACAAGCCCGAAAATTCCGATTTATCTGCCGATACAGCAGCGGAGAACAAATCGACCGAAACCATTCAGAACTAGCATCAAGATGCTTGCCGATCCTGGCATGTATCATGCATAGTTGTTTTACCCCTTCGGCGATGCCGTCGGGTTTCAACCACCCAGGAGTACCTAAGATGCGTAACAACACCAAAGGTTTCACACTTATCGAGCTGATGATCGTTGTTGCGATCATCGCCATCTTGGCGGCGATCGCGCTGCCGGCCTATCAGAACTATGTTGCCAAGTCGCAGACCACGTCCGGCCTCGCCGACATCCGTGGCGGCGTCACGGCGTTTGAAGAAGGCATCCAGAGTGGTACTCGCGGCGCTGGCGTGCCAGCCCCGGCCGACATCGGCCTTGCTGCTACGACCGCACGTTGCTCGGCTATTACGCCGGCCGGCGCGTGGAACGCCGTTTCGGGTCAGTCCATCACCTGCACGATCTTGGGCAACCCGTCGGTCAATGCTTCGACGGTCATCTTGACGCGTACGGGTACCGGCCAGTGGGGTTGTGTATCCAACGCCACCGATCCGCTGCACCGCCCGAACAACTGCCCGTGATGGCAGTCTCCTGACACGACAACTGCGGTTGTTTGATCAGGAAAATGAAACCCCGCTTCGGCGGGGTTTTTTTTGCTCGAAATGAGAAGTGCACATTATGGGCTGCATGCGCTACGAATAGCAGCGCGAGCAAGCTCCCGCTGAATGCGCGCGGTGGCAGAGTTGAAATTTGAACCAGACATCCGAATCATGGGCCAGCTTGAAGGATCGTCGTCGGTATTGATTGACATCAAGGTCGGTCCTAAACCAAATCGTGGTCGAGTCGGGTGGTGTCGATCTGAATGGTTTAAGTCTATTCGAGCGTGTCGCGTGCTGCGTTGGGCTAGCTCCTGACGGTGAAGGGCACATTCCGGCAGCCTTAGGTCCAATCTGATTCTTGAGATCGTTTTATCGGTTTAAGCAGCGCCCAGAGCCCCTGCCCAACACTGTCGTCTGCGCAACCGGATTGTGCTGCGTCATGTGAGCTGGCCCCGCATTTTAGGATGACTTGCCTACAAAGCATTGTTTTGCTTGTGGTATTTCATTACCTGCGGCTCGCGAACCCATCGCACCGATTCGGGCGCGATAAGTGATCGATGCAATCTCTCGCTCGTTTTTCGAACGGACGGCACACAATTTTAAAGTTGGCATGCTGGGTGCATAGTCGTAGAGCCCCCGTTTATCTGGCGGGCCTCTCCACTAGGGGTTGAACATGCGCCAGCATCAAGGTTTTACACTGATCGAGTTGATGATCGTGGTCGCGATTATTGCGATACTGGCCTCGATCGCCTTGCCCGCCTATCAAAACTACGTAGCGAAGGCACAAACGACTGCGGGACTGCATGATATTCGCGGTGGGGTAACCAACTTCGAGGCGGGTATTCAGGCGGGAAGGACGGGTGCGCCCACTCCGGCCCAGATCGGAATTACCGGCGTTACGGCGCGTTGCACCACGATAACGATCGGTGGCGACTGGTCAGATCCCATTGGTCAAAGCATCACTTGCTTGCTCGCTGGCAATCCTTCGATAGCCGGTAGCAACGTGGTATTGACGCGTAGCGCTGTGGGGCAATGGCCATGTACTTCCAGCGTTCCCGATGCGCTGCACCGCCCAAACGGTTGTGGTCCGTAATTTGGACGGGCAACATCCCAGCTACCGGGCCTTTGCGAGAGCGCTTTGAGCTTCGGGAACAATTTCTCGATCGGATTGCGGTTGGGGGCATAGGGTTGCGAGTATCGGATAGACGCGCCGACTGCTTCGCGATTGCCTGCTTCACGCGAACCTATGGCTGGAGAAGTCGACCGGCAGCGATTAAGACACCGGGGAGCGGGGTTTAGCAGAGGAAGTCCTGCACACCTAAGCCAGGAATAACGCACCATCCAACGGACTTAGGTAACCAGCTTGGACTGGTCCCAGGTGTGTTGCACGCGCTGCCATTCACTGCGGATTTGTTGCATGTCGGCACGTAATTGCTCGCTCGCGAGCATGATATTTTTCAGAGCTGAGCCCTCAGTTGTGCAGCTTGAGCCACAGTGTGCCGAGACTTTGATCTGGATGCCGTGTTCAGCCAATCCTCTGCACTTTCCTTGAGCTTCAGATCGGCTTGGTTCTTGATCCAGGCGCGTAGCGACTGTTCCAGATGCGTCACACGAGACTATCGGTGTCCGCCAACAAGCAGCGCACCGCGCGTTGACCATCTGTGCGAATCCGATCACGCATTTGATGAACCCATGCTCGGCCAAAAACGCGCCGTGATGTCGGTTGGCCGATCTCCACGTTTCAATGCCTTAAGAATGCGATCACGCACGTCTCCGTTGCAGCGAGATGAAACGCGCGGAGAAGAGCACATGATCAAATCGAAAACGCTTAGCCCACCGTTGCCGCCAATTTGAAGATCGGCAAGTACATTGCGACCACCATGCTGCCGACGATGGTGCCGATGAACACCATGATGAAGGGCTCCAGCAGGCTGCTGAGTGCATCGACGGCGTTGTTCACTTCGCGCTCGTAGAATTCTGCGACCTTGGTGAGCATGGTATCCAGAGCGCCGGCTTCTTCGCCGATGGCGGTCATCTGGATCACCATGTTGGGAAACAGGTTTACCTGGCGCATTGCAACGTTGAGTTGGTAGCCGACTGCAACGTCTTCTTTGATTTTCTTCGTAGCTTCGTTGTAGACGATGCTGCCAGTAGCGCCGCCAACGGTTTCCAGCGCCTCAACCAATGGAACACCAGACTTGAAGGTCAATGCCATGGTGCGGGCGAAGCGCGCGATCGCCGATTGATGCAGGATCTGACCAATGACCGGTAATCTCAGCATCGTGCGATCGACCCAGTGGGCGAACGCAGGCGAACGCTTATAGCCTTCGGCGATAGCGAATATGCCGCCGAAAATGACGCCAAGCACCGCCCACCAGTAGCTGAGCATGAACTTCGAGGCATCGACATAAAGCTGGGTAAAGGCCGGAAGGTCGGCACCAAACCCTTTGAATACGGTTTCAAACTGGGGGATCACAAACAGCAGCAGCACCATACTCACGATAAGCGCTACCGCCATGACCGCAGCGGGATAGAACAACGCCTTCTTGATCTTGCCCTTGATCGCCTCGATGTTCTCTTTGTAGGTGGCCACCGTGTCCAGCACGGTATCCAGCACACCGGCCTGTTCACCAGCGCGGACCAGGTTGCGGAAGAGTTCGTCGAATTGCACCGGAAACTTGCCCAATGCCTCGTACAGGCTGGAACCGCCTTCGATGTCGGCCTTGATCTTGCCGAGCATCTCGGTCATTGCCGCGTTCTTTTGACCGCTGCCGATGATGTCGAAAGCCTGCACCATGGGCACACCGGATTGCAGCATGGTGGCGATCTGGCGGGCGAAAATCGAGATGTCCTGCGCAGAGATTTTGGTACGACGCGCGAACAGCCCGGTGCGGCGTGTGCCCACCGAGATTGGATTGATGCCTTGCTTGCGCAACTCGGACTTGATGAGATTCTCGTTCTTGCCGAGCATCTCACCCTTCATTTTCTTGCCGCGCTTGTCAGTTCCCTGCCAAAGATAAGTCTTCAGCTCGCTCGAGCTGGGTGCGCCGCGTGCGGCGGTCTTTGAGGTCTTGGCGGCTGTGGCTGTGGCCATGGCTTAGTCCTTGGTGACGCGGTTGATTTCGGCGAGGCTGGTGTGGCCATCGCGAGCCTTCTTCAATGCCGAGGCGCGCAGATCATTAATGCCGATCTTCTTTGCTTCTGCTGCGATCTGCATGGCATTTCCGCCTTCGAGCACAATTCTTTGGATTTCTTCGGACATCGGCATCACCTGGTAAAGGCCGACGCGCCCCTTGTAGCCTTCGTTGCAGCCGGAACAGCCGACGGCCTCGTAGATCGTCACTGTTTCCGCCTCTTCCGCCGTGAACCCTTCAGCCATCAATGCTGCCTTGGGCAGCTTGGTCGGCTTCTTGCAGTCGTGCAGTCGGCGCGCGAGTCGTTGCGCGGTAATCAATGAAACGGAAGATGTGATGTTGTAGGGCGCGATGCCCATGTTCATCAGTCGTGCGATGGTCTGTGGGGCGTCATTGGTGTGCAGTGTTGACAATACGAAGTGGCCGGTTTGTGCGGCCTTGATCGCGATCTCGGCGGTCTCCAGGTCGCGAATCTCGCCGACCATGATGATGTCCGGATCCTGGCGCAGGAAGGAGCGCAACGCGGTGGCGAAGGTCATGCCTTTTTTGACGTTCTGCTGCACCTGATTGATGCCGTTGACGCGGATTTCGACGGGGTCTTCGCAGGTGGAGATATTGACGCCGTCGGTATTGAGAATATTTAGCGCGGTGTATAGCGATACAGTCTTGCCGCTGCCGGTGGGGCCGGTAACCAGCACCATGCCGTAGGGTTTGGAAATCGCATCGACGAAGAGCTTGCGTTGTTCGTCCTCATAGCCGAGCTTCTCGACGCCGAGCTTGGCGGCAGAAGCATCGAGAATACGCAGTACGCATTTCTCTCCAAACAACGTCGGACAGGTGCTGACGCGAAAATCCATCGATCGGGTTTTGGAGATATTGAGCTTGATACGGCCATCCTGGGGCAGGCGCCGCTCGGCGATATCCAGACTGGACATCACCTTGATGCGTGCCGCGATACGCGGTGCCAGTTTGATCGGGGCATTGGCGACTGGACGCAGCATGCCATCGATGCGCAAGCGCACACGGCAATTGGTTTCATACGGTTCGAAGTGAATGTCCGAAGCGCCGCGTTTGATGGCATCAAGCAACACCTTGTTGACGAACTTCACAACCGGTGTGTCATCACTACCAGAAGCATCTGTGCCCGAGGCGATGTCATCAAGATCGTCTCCGCCTTCAGTACTGAGGTCACCAAGACCTTCGTCGTCCTCACCACCCAGTTGCTGGTTGAGCTGATCGACGCCGGCAAGCGCAGTATCAATGGCTTTTTCCAATTGATCTTCCGGCACGATGACTGGATCGACAGGCAAATTCGCCTGGAACTTCATCTCATCAAGTGCGCGCAGATTGGTCGGATCGGTGATACCGACAAAGAGCCGGTTGCCACGCTTGAACAGCGGCAGCGCTTTGTGCTGCTGGATCAACTTCTCGTCGACGAGTTTGATGGGAGCCAGGCGCAGATCCAGAGCGCGAATGTCGAACAACGGAATGCCGAACTCAGCCGACGCAGCCATCGCCACCTGGCTTGCAGGGGCAAGCCCGTTCTTCACCAGAAATGACACCAGAGCAATCTTTTGCTTGGTCGAAGCGTCTACGGCTTTGCGCGCGTCTTCTTCACCAATCACGCCTTCGATGACAAGGCGTCGGGCGATGCCCGGAATACCTGTTAACGTCGCCGGATTGATCTGGCTGGCCATCGCGATCCCGCTCAAGGTCCATTCGGATCAACAATCTACAGCAAAAACCTGTGAGATGGGTAGAGCTTTAGTCGCTAGCTAAATACCGCGATCCGGCTGGGCCTCCGGCGCGTTCGATTGGCGATAGCGCAACGATCAGGGCAGTCCCTTCGGCTTGGGCCAAATCAGGTACCCGCTGATGCCAGCGATGCCTATTGCCCCATGTGAGCGCGCAGTCTGCAGATACTCCGTCTTCATTCCACCCAGCGCGTACGCTGGTAGCCGGGTATGCGCGTGCAGCCTGACAAATCCGGGCCAGCCCAGAACGCTGCGACCAGGGTGGCTAGTCGTCGCAAAGACTGGCGAGATCAATACGGCGTCGACGCCCAGGCACTCGGCCGCAGCCAATTCCTCGGGTGTGTGGCAGGACGCCAGAATCAACCGATCCGTAGCCAGCGGGCGTTGATTCAAATCCATCAAGTCATGGGCGCGCAGATGCACGCCGGTGGTATCGAGCCGGCAGGCGGGGTGATCGGCGATGTCGACAACGATTCGAGCCCCGGCCTGGGCGAGCATCTGCTCGCACTCGCGCAGCAAACCGGCATCGAGTCGAAAGCCCGGATCAGTGCAGCGCAGGCGAATCAAGGTTGCGCCGCGATCGGCGATGCTTTCGACCAGATCGATCGCGTCGGGTGCCGCCATCGCCGCCAAATCCGGGGTGATGGCGTAGTGCGGCGGCAGTTGCAGGCAGCGCGCGATCGGCAAGTCGGCGGGCGGCATCTGCGCCATCGGTAGATGCTGAGGATCGATCCAGCGCAGAGCGGAGGCTTCGATAGGCAGCGGCGTACCGCGAAATTCCAGCACCCGCCAGGCGTGCAGGTGCAGTTCGACGTCGAGGCGGGATTCAACTGCGGTCATGACGCGGGCAGCGGCGATCACCTCGATCGCCAACTCTTCGAGCAACTCCCGGCGCAACGCTGCAAGAGGTTCCTCTCCCGGCTCGATCTTGCCGCCGGGAAACTCCCATAGCCCGGCGTGGTGACGACCGGGCGGGCGTTGCGCGACCAGAACTTTGCCCTGGTCATTCTCGATCAGGGCCGCAACGACATGCAGTGCCGAAGGCGCGTGCACGCGTGCAGCCTTGTGGCGGTGGCGCTAATTAGGCCAATCGGCCGTGGCAGTGCTTGAACTTCTTGCCCGATCCGCAGGGGCAGGCGTCGTTGCGGCCGACCTTGGGCATGGCGGCTGCGCTGCCGGACGAAAAATTGGCGGCGAGTCGCGATTGCACCTCGGCTTCCTCTTCCACGCCATAGTCGCCGGCATCGGCATGCTGGAATTGCACAGGTGCCGTGGCCTGGCGTTGCTGTTCCAGACGCTGCGCTTCGGCGATGTCTTCTTCGCTTTGCACGCGTACCCGTGCCAGGATGTTGACGGTCTCGTTCTTGACCCGCTCCAGCATCTGCTGGAACAGCTCGAAGGCCTCGCGCTTGTATTCCTGTTTCGGTTGCTTCTGCGCATAGCCACGCAGATGAATGCCCTGACGCAGATAATCCATGTTGGCGAGGTGGTCGCGCCATTGCGTGTCGAGTACGCGCAGCAGGAAGTGCTTTTCGACGGCACGCATGAATTCGCTGCCAAGCTGCGCTTCCTTCTCGCGGAAGAAGCGCTCGACATCTTCCTGCACCTTGGCGACCAGATCGGCGTCGCTGAGCTCATCATGCAGTTCGAAATGGCGCTTGCTGCTGATCACCAGACCGAAATCCTGCTGCATGGCGCGGTCGAGCCCGGCCAGATCCCACTGTTCAGCGATGCTGTCGACCGCGACAAACCGGCGGCAGGTGGCATCAACCACATCGCGGCGAATGTTTTCGACGGTCTCGTGGATGTCTTCGGGTTCCAGCAGCTCGTTGCGCTGCTGGTAGATCACCTTGCGCTGATCGTTGGCGACGTCGTCGTATTCGAGTAAATGCTTGCGGATATCGAAGTTGTGCGCCTCGACTTTGCGCTGCGCCTTTTCGATCTGACGTGAAACCAATCGGTCTTCGAGGGCATCATCGTCCTTCATACCGAAGACCTGCATCCACTTGGTCACCCAATCCGGCGCGAAAATACGCATCAGGGTATCTTCCAGCGACAGGAAGAAGCGACTCGAGCCCGGGTCACCCTGGCGGCCGGAACGGCCACGCAGCTGATTGTCGATGCGCCGCGATTCGTGGCGTTCGGTGCCGATGATATGCAGGCCGCCAGCGGCGAGCACGATGTCTTGACGCTTGCGCGCCTCGACCTTGACGCGCACACGGTCGACATCGGTCGATTCCGGCGACAGTTCTGCGATTTCGGATTCGACGTTGCCGCCGAGCACGATATCGGTGCCGCGACCGGCCATGTTGGTTGCGATGGTGACCGCCCCGGGTCGCCCTGCCTGGGCGACGATCTGCGCCTCGCGCTCATGTTGCTTGGCGTTCAACACCTCATGCACGATGCCTTTTTCCTTGAGCATGCCCGACAGCATTTCCGAGGTTTCGATCGACGTGGTGCCGACCAGAACCGGCTGCTTGCGGGCATTGCACTCGCGGATGTCCTCGATGATCGCGTTCCATTTGGCCTTGGCCTTGAGGAACACCAGATCGGGCGCATCCTTGCGGACCATCGGCCGGTTGGTTGGGATCACCACCACTTCGAGGCTGTAGATCTGTTGGAATTCGTACGCTTCGGTGTCGGCCGTGCCGGTCATCCCCGAGAGCTTCTTGTACATGCGGAAGTAGTTCTGGAAGGTGATCGATGCCAGCGTGTGGTTCTCGCGCTGAATCGGCACGCCTTCCTTGGCTTCGACGGCTTGATGCAGGCCATCGGACCAGCGGCGTCCGGCCAGGGTGCGGCCGGTGAACTCGTCGACGATGATGACTTCGCCGTCGCGCACGATATAGTGATCATCGCGCTGATACAAATGGTGCGCGCGCAGTGCCGCGTTCAGATGGTGCACGGCCGCCAGGTTCTTCGGGTCGTACAGGCTCTCGTCGCCGCCGATGATGCTGCCCTGGCGCAAAAGCTGCTCGGCGCGCTCCATGCCCTGTTCGGACAAGTGCACCTGTTTCTGCTTTTCTTCAACGAAGAAATCGCCTTCGCCTTCCTCGGTGGCCTGACGGATCAGCCGCGGCACGATCTGATTGATCTTGAGGTAGAGCTGCGGCGATTCATCGGCCGGGCCGGAGATGATCAGCGGTGTGCGCGCTTCATCGATCAGGATCGAGTCGACTTCGTCGACGATGGCGAAGAAAGCACCACGCTGGTAACGGTCTTCCTTGGACAGCGCCATGTTGTCGCGCAGATAGTCGAAACCGTATTCGTTATTGGTGCCATAGGTGATATCGGCAGCGTACGCAGCGCGCTTGGCTTCCGGGCGCATACCGGGGACCACGACGCCGACTTCCAGGCCGAGAAAGTTGTAGACCTTGCCCATCCAGGCGGCGTCACGACGCGCCAGGTAATCATTGACCGTAACCAGATGCACGCCCTGTCCCGCCAGGGCATTGAGGTACACAGCCAGGGTCGCGACCAGGGTCTTGCCTTCACCGGTACGCATCTCGGCGATCTTGCCCTGGTGCAGCACCATGCCACCGATCAGCTGCACATCGTAGTGGCGCATGCCGAGCACGCGCCTGGAAGCTTCGCGCATCGTCGCAAAGGCCTCTGGCAGCAGCGCATCCAGGGTTTCGCCCTTGATGAAGCGCTCCTTGAAGGCGGTGGTATTGGAGCGCAGTGCTTCATCGCTCAACGCCTGCATCTTCGGTTCGAGCGCATTGACAGCATCGACATGCTTGCGCATTTGCTTCAGCAGTCGCTCGTTGCGACTGCCGAAAAGGGTGGTAAGCAGCTTGTTGAACATGGCTTCAGGCTTCGAGGTCGGAAAAATGCACAGCCGCCCGAAGGCGGCCGCGAGAACATCACGAGAACATCAAAGGGGTAGGGGCTGGAACCTGGATTTCAACCCCGGGGAACCGCTGGAAACCCTCTGCACGATCCGATTGACGCGTTGCTCGGTCACTCCCGGCATCCTGCCTTTCGTGACACTTGCACATCCATGTGCGCCCGAATCATCAGGCACCCGCTAATACACCGCGGTTCCTGCGCTCCGTGCGCCCTGCACTCGAAAAGTTTAAAGATTTCCCACGTTCAGCGTTGGCCCTTGATGAAGGTGGTGGGATTGACCACACGGCCGTTCTCCCAGACCTCGAAGTGTACATGGGTTCCAGTGGATCGGCCCGTCGAGCCCATCTTGGCTACCACGTCGCCCGGACGCACCGGGTCGCCAACCTGCAGTACGTTCTGAGAATTGTGCGCATAGCGCGTCACATAGCCGTTGCCATGATCGATTTCGACCACATTGCCATAGCCATTCTTGCGTCCGGCAAATGACACCACGCCGCCGGCCACCGCCAGGATGTCGTCGCCCATCGAACCATCGAAGTCGATACCGCTGTGAAATTGACGCGAACCATCAATGGGATCGGGTCGAAAACCATAAGTTGAAGAGGTGTAGCCATGACGCACGGGAATGCCGGTAGGCGTGAGGCTTTGATCGAGAGAACGATCTTCCAGCAGCTCTTCCAGCACGGTGAGCTGGCGTGATTGCTGCGCCAGTTGGCGTTGCAGTCGAAACAGCTCCGAGGAAAACTGGTCCGGCGGCATCATCACCGCTATCGGTTCATGCACCGGGCCGCCCATGTCGGGTTCGGCTGTGAAATTGAACTCACCGTCGTCGAGCTTGCCAAGCTTGGCAAGACGCTCGCCGAGCGCGTTGATACGGGTGGAGGAGGCCTGTATTCGTCCCAGCTTGACGGCCAACGCGTTCATGTCGCGCATGACGATGCCATTGAGACGGTCGACTTCGGATTTCTGCTTCTGCAGTTCGACACGGGTGTTGCTGAGTTGGCCGCGCAGGGATTCCGGTGCAATGAAAGCGGTGCCGATCCATGCGCCCAAGCCAAATACGGCGAACACTGCCATTGCGACGACAGCACCTGCGATCAATTGCAGACGACGTTCGCCCAGGCGCAATACGCGCGTGCCTGAAAAGGGTTTCGAGACGATAATGATGTTCATTCTCTGCCCAAGACCTCAGGTGATCCACCATGCCCCCGGATAACAAGCGGTCAGCGTCGTCGCGGCAGCCTGCCAAAGTTCTGGCCGCCGAAACACCTGCACTGTCCCACTTGCTCGAACACGCCGCTCGCCTGCGACGTCTCGACCACCAGTTGCGCCTCCAGCTTGCCTGGGCTGAGTCGGCGCCTTTCGAGCTCGCCAACGTACGCACCGGGACTCTGGTTTTAACCACACCGCTTGCCGCCGTGGCATCCCGTTTGCGACTGGAGCAGACCCGAATCATCGAGGCTGCTGCGCGTTGCTGGGGAGCACCCATCACCAAGCTGGTTGTAAAAACGTTGCCGGCGATGGCCCACCAACCACAACCGCCAGCACATCAAGCATTGTCATCAGCAGCGGCACAACAACTCCGTGCTGCAGCTTCCATTTCCAAAGATCCGGAAATCCGGGATCTCTTGCAACGTATGGCATCCCTTGCCGATTGACCGTCACGACCGGTGGACTGGCCGACCCGATCAAACGGGCGGGGGTTTGAAAACGACGAGCGTCTGCGTCAGATAGCTTGCGCAGGGTGGGCGTAGGAAATCGGGGCTTCGGAAGGATCCGAGAACGTAATTTCCTCCCACGCCTTGCTGTCGGCGATCAAAGTGCGAAGCAGCAGGTTGTTCAATTGGTGCCCCGACTTGGAGCCATAGAAGGCGCCAATCAGGCTGTGACCGAGGAGGTACAGGTCGCCGATGGCGTCAAGAATCTTGTGTTTGACGAACTCGTCTTCGTAACGCAGGCCGTCTTCATTGAGCACGCGGTAATCGTCGAGGACGATGGCGTTGTCCATGCTGCCGCCGAGGACGAGATTGCGCTGACGCAGCATCTCAATGTCACGCATAAAGCCGAAGGTGCGGGCGCGGCTGACTTCCTTGACGAATGAGGTCGTGGAGAAGTCGATTTCAGCGGTGGAAGATTTCTTTGAGAAGGTGGGATGCGAAAAGTCGATCGCAAATCCGACCTTGAAGCCGTCAAACGGATCGAAACGTGCCCATTTCTCGCCGTCGCGTACGGTGACGGACTTCTTGATACGGATGAAGCGCTTGGCGACGTTCTGCTCATCAATACCGGCTGACTGCAGCAGAAAAACGAAGGGTCCGGCGCTGCCATCCATGATCGGCACTTCCGAGGCGCTGAGATCGACATAAGCATTGTCGATGCCCATGCCGGCCATCGCCGACAACAGATGCTCGACCGTGGAGACGCGAACGCCATCCTTGATCAGCGTGGTGGAAAGGCTGGTGTCGCCGACGTTCTCGGCGCGCGCCTCAATTTCTACGGGTTGCGCAAGATCGATGCGCCTGAAAACGATGCCTGTGTCCGGTGCCGCGGGACGCAAGGTCATATAGACCTTCTGTCCAGTATGGATACCAACGCCGGTGGCGCGGATCACATTTTTCAGTGTGCGCTGTTTGATCATTGCTTGCTGGTCCCCGAGACTGTGCGGGTCGATTCGCGGACGATAGCACAGCCGATCCGGCGGACGGAACCCCGCAGCCAGCAAAAAGCCATGGAATTGTTGTTTTTGCGCAACAAAGTGGTGTCTGGACAGCAGATTTATTGCTTTCTAAGTGCGTTACCGCACTGTTTTGTCTACGTCGTGTGATGGCTTGAGCCACGGTCTGCAGTGCAGATGGCGCCAAAGAGAACACGTATTCCTGGACAACGAACACTCCGCACTGCGCGAAGGGGCAACCCCACGCAGTGCGAAGTCCGGGCGAATACCGACGGATCAACGGCGGTCGACTTCGGTATTTCGTTACGTTATGCAGCGATCAGTCGGCCTGACGACGCAGAAAGGCCGGAATATCCAGATAGTCGTTTCTTTCCTTGTTGACGCCGGCAGCGGGTTCAGCCGCCGACAACGATGGCTCGGGACTGCCGAAGCTGCGCCCTGCGGCGCCGTGGTGTACAGAATTGCCGCGGATGCCGTTGGCATATTCCACCTCACCGGTAGTGGCGTTGCGCACCAGTTTGACCGGTCGCGGCATCGCGCTGGTCTCCCGCGCCGGCTCGCGTACGATGGGTCGTGCGGCGACTTGGCGATTCAGGCCGGTGGCAACCACGGTCACGCGGATCTCGTCCTGCATGTCCGGATCAAGCACCGTTCCCATCACGACCGTGGCGTCTTCGGCGGCGAATTCGGCAATCGTGCGCCCCACTTCGTCGAACTCACGCATCGACAGGTTCATGCCGGCGGTGACATTGACCAGGATGCCGCAGGCGCCGGCGAGGTTGATGTCGTCGAGCAGCGGGTTGTTGATCGCTGCCTCGGTCGCCGCGACCGCACGGTCATCGCCCTTGGCAACGCCCGAGCCCATCATCGCCATGCCCATCTCGCTCATGACCGTACGCACATCGGCGAAGTCGACATTGATCAGGCCGGGCCTCGTGATCAGATCGGCGATGCCCTGGACCGCACCCAGCAGTACGTCGTTGGCCGAACGGAAGGCGTTCAGCAGCGTCACTTCACGCCCGAGCTCTGAGATCAGCTTCTCATTCGGGATGGTGATCAACGAATCGACATGCTGGGACAGCGCTTCGATACCCTGCAGCGCGATCTGCAAACGCTTGCGGCCTTCGAACGGGAAGGGTTTGGTGACCACGGCCACGGTCAGGATGCCCATTTCCTTGGCCAGTTGCGCCACCACCGGTGCCGCACCCGTGCCGGTGCCCCCGCCCATGCCGGCGGTGATGAACACCATGTCGGCGCCGGTCAGCAGTTCGCGCAGGCGTTCGCGGTCTTCCATCGCCGCCTGCTTGCCGACTTCCGGATTGGCGCCGGCGCCCAGGCCCTTGGTGACATTGCCGCCGAGCTGCAGCGTGGTTTTGGCCGGGCAGTGCCGCAATGCCTGACCGTCGGTGTTGGCGCAGATGAAATCCACACCTTCGACACCGGCGTTGACCATGTGCGCAACGGCATTGCCGCCGCCACCGCCCACGCCGATGACCTTGATGACCGCATTGGGTGCGGGTGCCTCGATGAACTCAAACATTGCCCCTTCTCCTCATTACTGTGCTGCCGTTGATAGACGTTCTGTTTTTTCCGGGCTTTTCGCCCGGTGTTTTGCCAGCTCCAGCCGGCCTTTCGTGATCGGCTTTCACCGATCTTCCCGACACCCCGGCACCGCCGTGCCCGGACATCAAAAACTGTTCTTGATCCATGCTTTGAACTTCTCCAATGCGCCACTCACGCCTTCCGTCGCCGGTCCTGGACTGACGCGCACATGGCTTTGCCGGCTACCATGCAGCAGCAGGCCGATACCAGTGGCATGCACTGGATTGCACAGCACATCGCCCAGGCCGGTGACATGCTGCGGCGTCGCCACGCGCACCGGCATGTGGAACATCTCTTCGGCGAGCTCGACTACGCCCTCCATCTTCGAGCCGCCGCCGGTCAAGACGATGCCCGCAGCTACCAGCTCTTCCAGCCCCGAGCGGCGCAGTTCGGCCTGCACCATCTCGAAGATTTCCTCGTAGCGCTTCTGCACCACGTCGGCCAACATCTGGCGCGCGAGCCGCCGTGCCGGACGATCGCCGACGCTGCTGACCTCGATGGTTTCCTCAGGGCGCGCGAGCTGCGCCAGCGCACAGGCATAGCGCACCTTGATCTCTTCGGCCGATGGTGTGGGCGTGCGGAAGGCGAAAGCGATGTCATTGGTGACCTGATCACCGGCGATACCGAGCGAGGCGGTATGCCGCATCGCACCCTGGGTGAACACCGAAATGTCCGTGGTGCCTGCGCCGATGTCGACCATGCAGACACCGAGGTCGCGTTCGTCCTGCGTCAGCACCGCGAGACTGGACGCGAGCTGTGCCGGAATCAGATCATCGACCCTGAGGCCGCAGCGGGTGATGCACTTGCTGATGTTCTGCGCTGCCGACTGCGCGCCGGTGATCACATGCACACGCGCTTCCAGACGCACGCCGATCATGCCGACCGGATGGCGGATCCCTTCCTGCTCGTCGATCACGTATTCCTGCGCCTGCACATGCAGGATGCGTTGGTCGGCGGGAATTGCGACGGCGCGCGCCGCATCAAGCACGCGGTCGACATCGCCTTCAGTGACTTCACGATCGCGGATCGCCACCACGCCCTGCGAATTCAGGCTGCGGATATGGCTGCCGGAAATCGATGCGTACACCGAGCTGATCGCGCATCCTGCCATCAATTCGGCTTCCTCGATGGCGCGCTGGATCGATTGCACGGTGGATTCGATATCGACCACGACGCCACGCTTGAGCCCCTTGGACGCGTGCGAGCCGATGCCGATCACTTCGATCGGCTGTCCGGGTTCGTATTCGCCGACGATGGCCGATACCGTCGAGGTACCGATGTCCAGGCCTACGATGAGCGATTTGTCGGACTTGCGGTTCATGTGCGCGCGGGCTCGTTGACGAGGGCAGCGGGTGCCATCGGACTGGTGGGCGGATTGACAGCATCGGAAGCAGGCAGTGCCTGTTCCGGCGCTGCATCGAGGCTGGGCAATGGCTCCCAGCGCAGAGCGAATCCGTTTTCATGACGCAGATCGGCACGCTGCAGGCGGCTGGGCTGCGCTGTCGAGAGTTGCTTGAAGACCGCAGCGAAACGCGCCAGGCGTTCCGTCGCCTGCTCACGGCCCAGCAGCATCTCGCCGCCGTTGGACAGAGGCAGCGTCCAGGCGCCGCGACTGGTAAGCACCGCACCGGTGGGCACCAGGTCCGTCGGCGCCAGCGTGCTCCGGGCCTCGCGATAGAAGTCGCGAATCCGGCCGCACATCGCGTCCGGACCAATGAATCGCGGCAGGCCTTCGGGCAGAGCGCCCGCTGGGACCCAGAACAGATCGCCGCTGGCGCTCAGCAGCCGATCATCGCCCCAGAGAGCGATCGGCTCGCGCTCGATGATCGAGATGTCGATGCGATCCGGCCAATGCTTGCGCACCTCGACGTGCTCGATCCAGGTCAGCGCACTGACGCGCGCGCGCACCTTTTCCAGATCCACCGCAAAGTAGCCCGGCTTGAGCTCCGGTACCGCCGCCGCGCGTACCTGTTCGATCGATACCTGACGGAAGGCGCCGGTGACGCCGAGCTGCCGGAACGGCCAGCGGTCCGAGGCCAGCCAGCCATTCATCGCTGCCACCAGGGGCAGGGCGATGATGGCGAGTGCCGCCAACCAGGCCGTGATGCGAAAGGCGCGTTGGCGTTTCATGCGCCGGCCTCGGTCATGGTCATTTCCAGGATTCGCCAGCACAGCTCGGGATAGTCGATGCCCACCGCTGCTGCGGCCTTAGGTACCAGCGAGTGATCGGTCATGCCGGGCGCGGTGTTCACTTCCAGCAAGACGTTGCGGCCATCGCGGGCACGCATGAAGTCAACACGGCCCCAACCGCTGCACCCCACCGCATCGAATGCGGCGAGCGCGAGCCGGCGCATCTGGGCCTCGGCGTCGCCATCAAGCCCGGGGCAGATGTACTGGGTGTCGTCGGCGAGGTATTTGGCCTGGTAGTCGTAGAAACCCTTGGCCGGCACGATACGGATACTCGGCAGCGCTTGTCGGCCGAGGACAGCGACGGTGAATTCGTCGCCCTCGATCAGTTGTTCGATCAGGATGTCGCCGTCGTAGCGACGCGCCGCTTCGATGCCCGCCTGCAATTCGCCCTGGGTCCACGCCCGCGAGATGCCAACGGTCGATCCCTCATGCGAGGGCTTGACGATCAAGGGCAGGCCGATTGCCGCGATGATGGCATCGACATCGGCCGCATGCAGCGGATCGACCACGCGATAGCGCGCTGTCGGCAGTCCCAGGGTTTCCCAGACCTGCTTGGTGCGGATCTTGTCCATGCCCAGCGCCGAGCCGAGTACGCCCGAACCGGTGTAGGGAACGCGCAGCGCTTCGAGTGCGCCCTGCAGCACGCCATCCTCGCCGCCTCGGCCATGCAGGATATTGAACACGCGCGCGAAGTGCCCGGCGCGCAATGCGTCCAGCAATGCCGGTATGCCGTCTATGCCCTGCGCATCGACGCCGCGTGTGCGCAATGCACCCAGCACACCTGCGCCGCTCCTCAGAGAGACTTCGCGCTCGGCGGAATCGCCGCCCATCACCACGGCGACGCGTCCGAAGGCCTTGGGGTCGGTGATCTTCATGCTTTGTCTCCGAGCAGATGGCCGCGTGCACCAATTTCATTGGCCACCGCACCGATGTCGCCAGCGCCGGCGAGCAGGATGAAATCATTGTCGTGTGCCAGCGGCTCCAGCGCGTCCGGCAGTTCGCGTGCGCTCTTGACCAGCACCGGATCGATGCGACCACGCGCGCGCACCGCGCGTGCCAGCGCCTTGCCATCGGCGCCGACGATGGGCACCTCACCAGCGGCATAGACTTCAGTCAGCACCAGCGCATCGACTTCCGACAGCACATCGGCGAATTCGTCGAGCAGATCGCGGGTGCGGGTGTAGCGATGCGGCTGGAACACCAGTACCAGGCGTCGGTCCGGCCAGCCACCGCGCGCTGCGTCGATGATCGCCTTGAGTTCGCGCGGATGATGGCCGTAGTCGTCGACCAGCAGCGCATGGCCATCGCGTACCTGAATATCGCCATGCTGGTGGAAACGCCGGCCAACGCCGCCGAACTCCGACAGCGCCTTGGCGATGGCCTCGTCGTTGACGCCGAGCTGCCAGCCGATTGCGGCGGCGGCGAGTGCGTTCAGCACATTGTGCCGGCCTGGAATGGCCAGCGTGATCGACAATGGCGTCTCGCGACGCGGCAGCCACAGATCGAACAGCATATGCCCGCCAACTGCCTGCAGATTCGCGGCGCGGATATCGGCGTCGGCATGTTCGCCGTAGGTCATCACGTTGCGCGGCGTGCTGCGCGCCAGCTCGGCAACTTCGGCGTCGTCGATGCACAGCACGGCCAAGCCATAGAACGGCAGCCGATGCAGGAAGTCAGCAAAGGCCTTGCGCAAACGATTGAAATCGCCGCCGTAGTTTTCCAGATGATCGGCATCGATATTGGTGATGATGGCGAGCAGCGGATTGAGCAGCAGGAACGAACCATCCGACTCGTCGGCCTCGGCCACCAGATAGCGGCCGCTGCCGAGCTTGGCATTGGTGCCGGCGCTGTTGAGCAGGCCGCCGATCACGAAGGTCGGGTCGAGTCCACCTTCTTTCAGCACGCTGGCGGTCAGGCTGGTGGTCGTGGTCTTTCCGTGCGTGCCGGCGACGGCGATGCCGTGACGGAAACGCATCAGCTCGCCCAGCATTTCGGCACGCGGCACCACCGGAATGCGGCGTTCGTGCGCGGCCATCAGTTCCGGGTTATCGGCGCGGATGGCACTGGACACGACCAGGGCATCGGCATCGTGGAGATAACTTGCGTCATGCCCGCGTTCGACGCGGATGCCAAGCGCAGTGAGTCGTCGTGTGGTGGCGTTTTCGCCCAGGTCCGAGCCGGAGACTTCGAAGCCCAGCGTATGCAGCACCTCAGCGATGCCGCACATGCCGGTGCCACCGATGCCGACAAAATGCACGCGGCGATACACCTGCATCACGTGACGACTTTCGGAGATGCGACGCAGGGTCATGCCAGTGCCTCCAGACAGCGCTTCGCCACATCCTGGGCGGCATGGGGTTTGGCCAGCGCACGCGCTGCCTCGGCCATATCCAGACGACGCTGTGGCTGTTCGGAAAACGCACGGATATGCGCCGCCAATGCAGCGGCATTCAGTTCAGGCTGCGGCATCAGCAGGGCAGCTTTATGTTCCACCAGGAAGCGCGCGTTCGCGGTCTGGTGATCGTCGACCGCAGCGGGGAAGGGCACCAGGATCGAGGCCACGCCTGCGGCACAGAGTTCGGCCAACGTCAACGCGCCGGCACGGCAGATCACCAGGTCGGCCCAGGCATAGGCCGCGGCCATGTCGGTGATAAAGGCTTCGACCGTGGCATCCACATTGTGCTGCGCATAGCTGGCGCGCGCGGCATCGATCATCCTGGCGCCGCATTGATGACGCACATCGATGGGCAGCGCGTTCAGTTGCGCAAGCGCTGCCGGCACGGTGTTGTTCAGCGCCATCGCGCCTTGACTGCCACCGAGTACCAGAAGGCGCAGGCGCGTGTCGCGACCCGCGAAGCGTTGCGCTGGTGTCGGCAGCTCGGCGATTTCGCTGCGCACCGGGTTGCCGATCCATTCGCTGCGCCCGGGTGCAAAGGCATCGGGAAATCCGGCGAAGACCAGGCGCGCGATGCGTGCCAGTACGCGATTGGTCAGCCCGGGCACGCGGTTCTGCTCGTGTACGAATACCGGCACGCCGCGCAGTCGCGCGGCCAGCCCGCCCGGTCCCGCGGCAAAACCGCCAAAGCTCAACGCCGCCCGCGGTGCATGCCGTTTCATTACGCGCCGCGCCTGCCAGATCGCGCGCAGCAATTTGATCGGCGCAGCCAGCAACGTCAGCGCGCCCTTGCCGCGTAATCCGCTGACAGCAATCGTCTCCAGCGGCAGCTGCGCCTGCGGTACCAGGGTGTTTTCCAGGCCGTGTTGCGAGCCCAGCCAGATCACCGGCACGCCCTGAGCAAGCAACGCTCTGGCCACGGCGATACCGGGAAAGATATGGCCACCGGTGCCGCCGGCGAGAATCATCACGGGAGCGTCATTCGCCATGGCGCCCTCCGTTACTGATATCAGGCGTGACTTCGGCCATGGCTTCGGCGCGGGTCAGCTCATAGCTGGCACGCAGGCAAAGTCCCAGCGCGACGCAGGTCATCAACAGGCTCGATCCACCCGAGCTGATCAGCGGCAGCGTCAGACCCTTGGTCGGCAAGAGGCCGAGATTCACGCCCATCGACACCAGAGCCTGCACCGAGATCCACAGCGCCACCCCGAAGCACAGATAGCCTTCGAAGTTCATGCCGCGGTTGATGCAGCGCTGGCCGATCAGAAACAGTCGCGCACACAATGCAGTGAACAAGGCGACCACGAACATCACGCCGAGCAGGCCGAGTTCTTCGGCAATCACCGCGAAAATGAAGTCGGTATGCGCCTCCGGCAGATAGAAGAGCTTCTGCACGCTGGCACCCAGGCCGACACCGAACCACTCGCCACGACCTACTGCGATCAAAGCCTGTACCAGCTGGAAGCCATCGTTGAAGGGGTCCTTCCAAGGATCGAGGAAGCTGGTCAGGCGGCGGACTCGATAACCTTCCGACAGCGCCGCCCAGGCCATGACCGGCGCAACCGCGGCACTCAGGCCTACGAGGTCGCGCACGCGCGCGCCGCCGAGCCAGATCATGCCCAGGGTGATCGCGAGTACCAGGGTGGCACTTCCGAAATCCGGCTGTTGCAGCAACAGCACCACGAGGCCACCGGCAATCAGCAGCGGCTTGAGCGTTGCCACCAGATTGTTTTGTACGGCGACCTGAAACCTGACCAGATAACTGGCGAGATACAGGATCAGCAGAATCTTCACCGCCTCCACTGCCTGGAAGTTGGAAATGCCGAAGTGCAGCCAGCGCCTTGCTCCGTTGACGCGAACGCCGATGCCCGGCAAAAACACCGCGAGCAGCAACAGGAAGCACAGCAGCAACAGCACGCGGCTATTGCGCTCCCAGAACGACAGCGGGGTGAATGCGACTGCGGCGGCCAGCAGCGCACCCGAAGCCAGAAACAACAGATGGCGGAACAGGAAGTAGTAAGGCGAAGAACCTGCACCTTCAGCTACTGCGATCGAACTCGACGCCACCATGACGATGCCGAACGCCGCCAGCGTGCCCGCGACGAGCAGCAGCCAGGGATCGAACTGCCCGGGCAGTTCGTCCCTTCTCAGCGCCTGCAGTGGTGTCTGCCAGTAGCTCATCGGGTCAGCGCACCTTCAACGTGGCGAGGCCAAGCAGCACCAGCATCACGCTGATGATCCAGAAACGCACAATCACGCGCGGCTCGGGCCAGCCTTTCAATTCGAAATGATGATGAATGGGTGCCATGCGGAACACGCGCTTCCCGGTTAACTTGAAACTGGCCACTTGAATCATGACCGACAGGGTTTCGATAACGAAGATGCCGCCCATCACGACCAGAATGGCTTCCTGCCGAACGATCACGGCAATCGTGCCGAGTGCAGCACCGAGCGCCAACGCGCCGATATCACCCATGAA
>JANMUE010000455.1:0-1530 GCA_031391205.1 Lysobacterales bacterium
GCCCAACATCCAATTTTATCCGCAAAGAATTGTTGGGCTTCGCGGACTCAGCCCAACCTACGACCTCGTTGCTAATACTCGTTAAATATCCGTGTGATCTCATTGAGGTCGGTGGTTTTGGTCAGCGCGAGTTGCAACAAAATGCGCGCCTTCTCCGGCACCAGGTTGTCGCCGGGAACAATTTTGGCTTCACGTCGGCGCGGCGTGTCTTGCACTCGGCCACCGCGGGTGCGCGCGGTCATCACCACCACCACGCCTTTCTCTTGCGCTTTCTTAATTGCTTCGGTTTGACTGGTGGTGGCGCTGCCGGCGCCCGTGCCATCCACCACAATGCCCTTCACACCATTGGCCACCATCGCATCAATGATGTAACCAGGTGCATCGCGATAGGCATAGGCCACTTCAACCTGCGGTACCGATGTGTATTCAATGCCAGCGAACTCCGACTTACTGGTGTGCTTGCGCGTCGGCTCGCGGAAGAACTTCACATGGTCTGGGTCAGCAAAACCAATCGCGCCGACATCAATGCCTTTAAATGTTTGCACACGATAAGCAATGGTTTTGCTGACATCGCGGGCTGGATTGATGAATTGATCCATGCAATGCAACACGCCTTTGTGCCAAGCATCTTTGGAAGCCGCCACTCGCACGGCATCGTAGAGATTACGCGGGCCGTCGCCGGACAAACCCGTCCACGGCCGCTGCGAACCCACAAACACGATAGGCTTGTCGGTCTTCACAGTGAGATTCATGAAGTACGCCGTCTCGGCCATGGTGTTGGTGCCATGTGTGACAACAATACCGGCGATCTTTGGATCTTTCGCCAGTTCGTTAAGACGTTTAGATACACGCGCGAAATCGTCGAACGTTTCGGAGGAAGCACGCCCCTGTGGTGCGCGTTGATCTTCAATAATGACGTTGGCGATGCCCGCCAATTCAGGAAGATCCTTAACCCAGTCTTCGGGGTTCACTCGCGACCCCGGCGCGCCACCACCATAGTTGGTGATATTCAAACGAGTGTCGCCACGGCTGGCGATGGTACCGCCCATGGACATCAGCACCACGGTGGGCAATTTACTTTTATCTGCCGGCATGTCCGGCATCGGCGCGTAGGTGGGAATCTCCTGGGCTTGTACGTGGACTGAGCCAAACAGCACAAGCGCCGCAGCAACAATGTTCAACGTAGGGGCGCACCTATGTGTGCGCCCGTGACGACGACCGCCAAGAACGGGCGCACAGGATGCTTCGGAAGACCCGGCGGGGGCCACAGGTGCGCCCCCACGAATCGATAGCCATAGGCCAAGCAGTTCTGCCACATTCATCGCTTAGTACTCATTGAACATGCGTTGGATTTCTTTCAAGTCCGTGGTCTTGGTGAGCGCCAAGCGCAGCAATATGCGGGCCTTGTGCGGATTCAAATTATCCGAGGTCACCACGCCGCGTTCGAATACGCGCGTGCTTTCCATTACTCGCCCTGCTCCTTTACGGTCGCTTTGTACAAAGACCACGCCCTTGGCTTGACCGCGTTTC
>JANMUE010000529.1:0-7804 GCA_031391205.1 Lysobacterales bacterium
CCGAGCGCGTTAGCTCACTATCCTTGCTAATGTTGCTTTGCATCAATGGTTGGTTGGTCTAGTTGCAATTGATTGATCCGCTTCGTCAGCGGTTGTTGCTCGGATAAGTGCGTAATCTTGCGTGGAAAGGTTAATGGTGAAGCATCTATCGTCCTTGGTGAAAATGGCTTTTCCAGTTAGCCAATCATGAAACTGACTCTTGTTTTGAGGGCCGTTGGTAGATACACAAACCTTATCCTCAATGGGCGATTTACTGACATTGACTACAACTAGGAGCGATTCATTTTGGTCTTTTTTATACGCGCTCACCAAAAGTTTCGATGTGGTTGTCGTTGCTGGGGAAGAGCTACCGAAATAAGGAATAAATTGAGAATCGGCATAGCCAAATCGATCTAACGCCTTAAGCGCTTTGTTGGCTTCTGCAAGATTGCACCAAAGCGGCCATACGGTGATATCGTGAAGCATCAGTAAACCCATGAGCCCGCGAGTGGGTTCGATTCGTGCCGCGTTCGCGGCGTCGAATTCGGGTAGGAAGATTGGAATCAGGCCCCATTGGCGTCCCATGAACTCCGCGCGTAACTGGTCCAGGCTTAGTACATCAAGATAGTTATCTTTGACAACACCGCGGAATTGCTCGCCATCAATGTATGCGTCGGCCAGGGATAGCACTGGAATGTTAAAATGACCGGACATATGCACGAGTACTTTGCTTGAAGGATTTCCCAGCTTAATCGATTCTATAACGCTTTTGAAAAGCTCCCGATATTCAAATATAGGATATTCCTTTTTGGCAACGTTGCCTGCGACATAGCCCACCTTAATTTGCGGGTTATAAATGCCATAGACTTGCATGTTGTCGAGATAAAATCCGTCGAGCTTATAGCTTTCCTGGAAGACTTTTGTTTTGTCCTTGATGAAGGATTGCCATGAACGAGATGTAGGCGTTGTTGCCGCAAGCGCTCCACCCATACTGCGGACATCGCTGGAAGTAGAGTCAAAAATGCCGCTCATCCAGTTGTCCCTATTAGCCTCCCATTCGGGGGCACCGGTAGAAACGAAGCTTGGTGTCAAATACGAAACTGCCTCCCGATTATTGCGTTTAATGGCATTGACTCGATCCAAAAACTTCTTCGGATTAGCCGCTTCAGGGTACCCATAATATTTCAATGAGTCGTCATTTGATGCTGGCCAGATAATCTCAATATTCGCATTAACCCCAGGCGTCAGGCGCCATTTTCGCCATGATTTCGGGTATTTTTTGACGGGTGTGGGTTGTAACCCAATTCGATATTTCCAGCCGTTCAATAGGGATTGACCAGCCGATTTGAGCTTTTGTCGAAACAGTAGCGAGCTGCCAACGCGGTCAATTCTAATTGCATCATCGGCAAATGCGTTTGGCCAATGTTTACTGGAATCACTAAACCAAAATAGACCTTTGTCGTTGTTACCAAACCAGTAATAGGGAACAAACGCGGTACTGTCGACACTGGGTGCGGTTTCTAAAGTGCCGATTAAATCTTGATTACTTTGCCAGCGAGCACGATATTCAAAGGCGGATGCCTTTAGCGGCATTTCGATGGTTAGGTCAGCATCTAGAGGCAGGGGCTTGCCGTTAACCGAAGCTAGTTCAATTGTTATTAAACCATCACGCTCTATTGTTGATCGCACCTGCAAAGAGAGCTCTTTGGCGACCAGATGACTTGAGATTACTACATCGCCATTCGCTTGTTGAATAAGCGTATTGTCAATGGGTGTCATTACCACACGCTGATTATTTTGATGGATTACCAAAGCAATAGGGGAGCTTAAGAGCTTTTCGTCCAAGACTGTTATTTGCGTGGGTAATGCGCCTTGATTGAATTGCAGGCGATGCCCGGCGGCGGTGACTGAATCGCCGCTTAGCTGAACTCTTGTTGTAATTGCAGCACTGATTGTTACTGGAGCAACCGGGCCGTCTGGTAATTTTTCAGCACTTGAACTTGGTGCTCGAGACGAGATTGTTTCCGCCACCTTAGCATTGCTGCTAACGCTTGTCGTTTTCGAGAAGTGGAGGGGAACGGCCTTGCCGAGAAACAAGTTTTTAATTTCATTGGGCGGCAGCGCATCGTTGAAAATATGAACCTCATCAATCAGCGAATAGCTACTGCGAGGTGTTGACCACGCAGCGTCTCCGATCAGGAATTCTTCATCAAGTGTTTGTGGGAGCTTGGCATATGCGGGAGATTTTGCGACGGGAGCGCCATCAATAAATAATAAGAGCCCTTCGTTTGACCAGGTTCCCGCCACATGGTGCCACTCATTGGCTTTCCAATAAAAGCTTAAACCACTGGAAAAATAGGGTCCAGCGGACATGTCTTGCGATGCAAGCATTAGCAGGTTTTCATTCTCAAAATACTTGTAGAGAACTAAGCCATTTGAGCCGAGCGCTTGAAAGAAAACATGAAATGCTTGTTCTTTGGAATTCCAGTTAACTGGCTTAACCCACATTGCCACTGTGCCTTCTGCAGCATTCAGTATATTTTTAGTCGGGTAGTGGATCGACCCATACATAGAACCTGCGCTCAATGCTTGGCCTAACTTTCCTGGCCCTAAAACCGGCTTACCAGTAATGCTACTTGGTGCAACTTTTCCAGCGGGGCCTAGCCCCATGGTGTCGTGATCAAAAGAGATGTACAGCGTCTGCTCGGCAAGAGCGTCAGACGGCATTATTAGCAGCGCAGTAAGCAGACGTGCGGCAGAGACGATACATTTATACATGAACGGCACTAAGTTAAGGCGCAGCTACGCAGTACGATGAGATAGGATTTTACAACGAAAGTAAGGCTGGCCCGAGGTATACGTAAACTTCCTCGTCAAGTAGACAGATTGGAAGTAGAGAACTGGGCTGGTTGTAGCCTTGGCATGTAAGTCAGCGGGGGCGCACGGCCAAGGCTGTCGTGTGGTCGCTCGTGGTTGTAAGTGTGTAGCCATTCGGTATTGGGTTGCTGCACGTGGTCGATGGTCTGGAACAGATAAAGACTCAACAGCTCGGTCCGGTAGCTGCGATTGAAGCGCTCCATAAAGGCATTTTGATTCGGCTTGCCCGCGGCTGGATAAACAATTGCTGGATGCCGTGCTGCTGGCACCAGCCCTGGAATAGCGTCGAGGTGAACTCCGGGCCATTGTCCGTGCGTAGCGCCGCCGGTTTGCCGTAGAGATCGATCAGGCGTTCAAACACCCGAATGATTCTGGCGGAGGGGATGGAAGTACCCACTTCAACCGCCAAGCCTCCCCGGTTGCTCTCGTCGATGACATTGAAGGTTCGCTGACGAACCCGATTCTCGCAAATCCGCACACTGCTATACAGCTATTTCTCACTATGTTTCCACTACACGAAGGGCTTTTCAGGGACGACTAAATAGTTGTGAGGCCCGGTCATCAACCTAGAAACATGCCTCAAATCGTTTGACAACGGACCATTGATATACTTTCTTGCGAGCTTTGGTGAATAGTCCAGCAAGTCCGAAGGCAAACAGACCGGCGGCACCTGGCAGTGGAACTTCAGAAACTTGCATTAGTTCAGTAGTAGAGGAAATTGTTCCCCGCAGAAAATCAACGGCTGAGCCGCCGTTAGAATGGGTGGAAAACGAATAAAGCTGGTTGTATGGTGGTGTCGTTTGATGAAATCCGGCGGTATCTATAAATGATGAGAGGCCGTCCACTTCGTTAAACTCTATGCCAATAACCCCACTACCGATTTTATACGTAAGCCTTCCTAAGTCATTTGCCGAGAAGTCTCCGACTAGAGAATCCCCGGAGAAAGACAGATGAAAATTGGTAACACTTGGATCGTTCCAGGTATCGATCCAGCCGTTGTGATCGTCATCCACTGCATCGAAGCCACCAGTGATGGTGCCACCCCCTGAAAAGCCAGCCTGCGAAAACATAAAGTGTGCAGCGTTTGCCGAAGAGCTGGCCATTACCAATAGCGCGGATACTGAAATAGCTTTCAAAAAATTTGTTCCCGAAATCTTCATTGCGGATTCTCCTGAAAATAGACACTACCGAGTCTTTTCTTATGGATTGTTATTCTTCATCTATGACATGGTGATTAAATTAGATCGTCACATCATCGCTTTGTGTACGGCCGGCCGCGTCGCAAGAATATTCTAGCTCTGCGGCAACAGCTTAATACACTATGTAAGTGTGGCCGATCCTTGTTCCCAAGGAAATCGGTATTTTCAGCATGCAGTTAGGCGACGCACCAAACTTACCTAATGAGCGGACAGAGGTCTATTAGCAATTTGCAGAGTGCTCCAAAAGCTTCGGTGTCCCAGCCCAAGCCGATAGCAATAACCACGGCACGCCATAGCATTTACTCAGGGGGTGTACCGATTCCCGTTCTTGGATCGTTGGACACCACATCCCAAACCACCTGCTCAAGTTGATTTCTCAGCGCTATGTCATTAACAAGCCGCGAAGGCTGGCCATTCGATTGTCCATTGCGGGTATAGAATCCCGGGGGAACCTCTAATCCAACCGGGGAGCTTCCGAAATACGTGGCGTACACTGTTGCTGCTGCCACGAACCGTCCGATATCCAAGGTCAAGTGAGTCGAGTCACGATAGAGATCATAGATGCTGTGAAGTCCGTTTATGTGGCCAGTTGAGATTTCCTTATCCAGTGCCGACAACACCGACCCCACGGGGATAACAAAAATCTGATCATTCGGATGCGCTGCTTTGACAGCCACATAGAGATTGTCGAAATACTCCCTAGATAGGGCTGTAGGCGTATTCAAGTCATTGACCGAAGGGGCGTCCCAGATGGTTGAGTATGCATCGGTTGATAGTGCTGGAAAGCTCCAGCTTGGCGTATTGGGCCAACCTTCGTAGATGTAATACCTGACGTTTGAAGGGGGCCCGGCCTTGGTCAAATTAATTAACAGATTGACAGCAGCTATGTCAGTTCCTAGCGTTGATGTCGCAAGCGTACTGCCTATATAAGGCTGTATCGATACGATAGTCCAAGCATTGTTGCCGAGTGCATTGGTAAACGTACCATACCCATTTGTAATGGTGGCATCGCTTGGATTCGCCGTGCTGTAGGAAAGTGGTCGCCCCGCTTTAATGTGATAGCCCACTGTAAGGTTGATGTTTTGCGATGAGGCCAATGCCGATACGCCATCTGGCTGCGAATCCCATGTCAGGCTGTTTCCTATGTTGTACGCGACATTGGACTTGGTGGTGCAGTTGACGCGTACATTGGTCACATTTTCGCCGGTAATACTGCCTGAGCCATTGGTTACCGAGCAGAGCTGGCCCAAGGGCTGGGTTTGAATGGTGACTGCATAAGGGCCAGCAGCTTGAGTGCTTATGAAAGTAAAGCCACCATTACTGGAAACTGCTAAAGCATTTCCACCATTGTTCAACAGTATGACCGAGCCTGTCAGCCCAGTGACTTCGCCACTGATGGAGTGGGTGGCAGGCACGACGCCGTTTGAATCGCCACTTCCGCAGCCGCTTAGAGTAACCCCTAACATGAATGGAATTAATGAATAGAGTGTGGCGACAGCGCTGTGGTGAAGCATATCCTTTCCTTTATCCTTATAAGATCGTGAAATCACACTCGTACGGTCTGTTCCACGGTTAAATCACTGCTTAAGAAAACCGTTTTTCAAAAACCTTTCAATCTTTAACTTCCCTTTTCCTCACTTTGATTGCTGGGTTTCCGGAATAAATTGTGTAGGCCTCTAGCTCTGAGGTTGCAATGCTACCTGCACTTAGAACTGAGTGGCTTCTGAGGGTTGCCCCGCCAGTAACAATGGCTTTTGCACCAACCCAAGCACCATTTTCGAGAGTTATATCGCCAACAATTAAATCGAAGCTCGATTTTTTGTAATTGTGATTTCCACAAAGAAGCAAAGCCCCTTGTGATATGCAGCAGTTTGCGCCAATTTCTACCTTTCCCAGGTTGTCAATCCACGCTCCCTCGCCGATCCAACTGTTATCGCCAATACATAAATTCCAAGGATATTTAATATTAACATGCGGTTTGATAACAACGCCTTTGCCGACTTTTGCACCGTACAACTGCAAGAGTATTTTTCGCCATAGGCTCCCAGGAATCCATGATTTAAAAAAACAAGCATTTGTCAGGTACCAAACCCCCCGCAATATTCCGGGGGCGCCTGTTCTGTACCAACTGTTATTAAAAGTGGAAAGGTCGGTTTCTAGTTTATTTTCTGGCATTTCTTTGATATCAAGTGGTTCGATCACGCAGTAGTCCCGCAGATCTTCTTCTATCAAAGACCGTTTTCTGAACATGGCGACACCACTTTTCAGTTATAGCTTGCCAAGTAAAGCGCTCTAGTACCATTGCCCTGCCGGCATGTCCGGCGGCATTTCTAGAAGAATGAGATTGTAATAAATCTATTAACGCCGAAGCGATCGGTGCGCTGCCCAGTTTCACAACATAGCCTGCCTTGACTTCAGCCACTTCGGGGAAGTTACAGTTTTCCGAAATAACTACGGGCGTCCCACACGCAAGCGCCTCAGTAATGGCAATGCTGAAACCCTCCTGTCGACTGGGTAAACAAAAACAGTAGGCATCTACTAACGCCTCATGTTTTTCTCGCCCATATAACGCCCCAACTATGTGTACGCGAGTTTTGAGGTTTAGCCGTTCAATATCGCGTTCTAATTGGGCTTGAGCACCGCCATCAGGGCCGGCAACGACCAGATCGACATCGGGAATTTTGTTGGCTGTGATCGCGAATGCCTCAATGAGATAGTCCAGTCCTTTTTTGTAGTGCAGCCGACTGAGAAATAGCACGAAGCGCCGATTGTTTAATTGCGGATGTTTATGGCGAAACTCACCGGGAGAAGGTAGGTCGGCATACTCTTCGGGGAATACTCCATTGGGAGATTGTTCCATCGGCGCTTTCAATCGCAACGGCGCCATTAAGCGCTCTTCATCGGCGTTGAGTACACGTATGAGTGAGGCATTATTACAATGGGAGTGCCAGACCAGCCACCAGGCTATTTTTTTCTTCCAGGCTTTCTGTTTTAAGCTCCAAGTATCAAGCATGCCGTGCGCTACTATTGAGTAAGGAATACTTCTGGTTCTTGAAATAGAAATAGCCTTGGCCAGCATTGGTCGCCAAACTCCTTGTATGATCACAAAGCTATCTGTGGTCAATACCTCGTTAAAAACCTTTGCTGCGCCTATCGCAGCTATTGCCTCGATTCTGCCTCCTGGTGGAATCGCTCGCACTACAACGCGGTCAAATCCAGGAAAGTTTTGAAACACTCGCATTGCATCGGTATGTTCAGGGCCGTCATAACAAACGATGAATACATTCTTGCCTAATAAAGCTTCCGCCGCAGCAAAGCTTGCTGTACCAATTGCAGGTCCGCCACTAGCAAGTGCCAAGGTTTCTATTACGTGTACAATTTTTTTCACGGCGGTACGTCCAGCTAACGACGACGATCAGCAAATGACAACTTTCGGAGTAGCCGTTGGCGCCATAGCTTAGCTATCCAGGGTGTTGAATAATGCCAAATCATTAAGGTAATCAAAATAAAACTTGCTGGTTTTACGAATGTGTCGAAGTCATTCCTAACTGTTGTTAAGAATGGCCACAAAATGGAACCGACTAAAATTATGCGCCAGCTTCGAGCCAGTAGATCCTTTTGATCAAGCTTACTAAGCATGAATCCATAGAGAAAGAAAATTGATAGAACGCCAACGATACCAAAGTTCAGATAGGCTTCTGCCACTGCAGAAAATCCCGCCCCCCCGCCTGTGTCAAACATCCACCGAT
>JANMUE010000609.1:0-2131 GCA_031391205.1 Lysobacterales bacterium
AGCAACCCGTTCTTGTTCTCCGTCTTTGTTGTTTTCGCCGCTCACAACTACCGCTTCTTACTTATCCTGTTGAGCGACAGTACCTATACTGAGAAGCTCACCTACATTGACACAACGCTTTACCCGCTACCGAGCGACAAGTTTTATAACTTTCTATTTATTCCAGTCGTTGTCGGTGCAGCTTACACACTGATATTCCCGCTCATTGATATTTTATTCTCAGCAGTACGTGAGCGGATTGCAAATATGAAAGAACGCTGCGTAATCAAGATACAACACAAAAGACCAATAGACGCAGACTTTCAGGCCGATTTCTTTTCTCGGTACGTCAACGAGATTGATGAACAAAGAAATGAACTAGCCAGACAAATGAAACTATTCAACAAGCAAAACAGTAGCAGCAACAGAAAAATAGAACAGCTTCGCGATAGGCTAAGGAAGCAAGTTGGGCAACTTATATGCGCTAGCGTGCCTCTCAGTTCACAGCAAGTAGAAATGCTACTGAACAACCAACCGAGCGCCCAAGGCGACCCAACCCGGAAAGCCCTCAAGGCATCTCCGTACTTTGAATCATTACGCAATGCGTTAACGGTAATTAAAGGCGTTGATCCAGACGATACCGGAAGAAGATACGTTGCCAGCGCTAACTTTGGCGAACAAGACAACCACCAAGAGCAATGGAACTTGCAAAATATGATTGAGATACTAATTGCGCTGAATGTGCTGTCAGAAACAACTATCGACGACAGGTATCAAGCTACACATGAAGGGATTGAGCGCCTGTCTGGACTCTTGAGTAGTGCATGATTTCTTGGGATCGCTCACGCTGCCATCCGTGTGCGCCGAATGATGATGCGATGACGTAGGTAATCGCAATGCAAACAAGGAGGTTGTCATGCCCGACTATCGGCGTGCGTGGTTTCCGACGGGACGTATTTCTTCACCGTCAATCTGCTCCAGCGACGCAACAATGATTTACTGGTTCGTCAGGTGGCGGCGCTGCGTGACGCGGTGCAAAACGATCTTCAATGGACGACATCAATCTTTATTCATAGTGCGTCCACATGCGTAGTACCCGCACGATCTTTTCTTTTTTGAACACTTGATACACCAACCGGTGCTGGATATTGATGCGCCTTGAATAAGCGCCTTCGAGGTCGCCCACCAGCTTTTCAAATGGCGGGGGATTCTGAAACGGATCGCCCGCCAACAAATCCAGCAATGCCTGCGCTTTATCTTTCAAACCAGCAGCAGACAGCTTCTTGGCATCCTTTAACGAGGCTTTGGCATAGACAACCTGCCACTTCACCAATTGAGTCTCTTGACGCTCTTGGCAAGGGGTTCAGTCATGCCCTTCCGGATGGATTCGCGCATACCGGGAATGGACAACAAATGGAGGGTTTCCTGAATGGCCTGCCAATCCTCGGCAGACACCAGCACAGCGCTGCCACGCTTGCCGGAAATCAGAATGGGACGATGCGATTCAGTGGTCTGGTCGATTAGACGATAAAGACTGGCGCGGGCTTCGCTGGCGGTGAGATTGGTCATAGTGCACTCCTTGGAAACAGAACGTACGCTCTCACGTACGCTAGGTCAACCTCAACATCATGGAACGTGGAGCGGGATGTCGGCCTTGCCCTACGCGGGCCTTGTGTGAGATCACCTACCCCGACACCATCAGCTTGACCACCGAGTCATACATCGCCCCATGCAGAATCTGCTGATGCGCGCTGACCATTTGCGTGGCGGTTGCTAGCGCTTCACCGGTGCCGAGATTGCGTGCATAACGTGGATGTGCGCCGCTGCCCACAATCAACCGCATCTGGCGGCCGCGTTTGAAGCGATACGCTGTTGGCCAGCAGTTGATGGTGATTCGGCGCGCGCCCGAGGCGTCGGCTGCGGGCTGACCCGGCCGCAGGCGTATATAGCCATCCACTACCTGCAACGAACGGCCTTTGTTATCGACATCGCATAGGCAGGCATAGAAGTCCGTATGTTCGCGATCTGATCGGACGGATAACTCAACCGTGACCGGCCCAATGACATCAACATCGCGATCCAGTGGCGCACCGGTGAACACCACCACATCGCTGCGCTGTTCCAGTGTGGTCATGTAGCGGTGTTTGGCCAT
>JANMUE010000005.1:0-25703 GCA_031391205.1 Lysobacterales bacterium
CGGCGCCAAAGATTCTTCCGGTCCCGGGCGTCAGCCATCGCCGCGCACGCGTCAATATTTCGACAGGGTCCTGTACGTGCTCGAGTACGTGGCCGAGAATAATATTGTCGTAACTTTGCGCAGGCTCGAACTCCTCAAACAGAGCATGAACGACCTCTATCTGCGGGAAACGGCTCCTGAGACTTCCGCAGAATGAACCCGAGCCCTCGACAACGGTAATCCGCTTGCCCGTTGTCACAAGAAGCTCGGTCATGACTCCTTCGGCCGGCCCCAGTTCAAGCAGCGTTTCACCAACGAGTGAGCGATGGGCAACCTTGAAGGAATATTTTATCGTTGCCGAATTCGCGCCCGCCGAATAACTGTCTTTGATGTCGCGATCCGACCGCGACGTGCTCATCACGACTACCGGCAAGTGTTGCAGACGCCGATCGGCACGGATGTGCTGGAGTACCTGACGGCCGTCGACACGCGGCATATTGAGATCAAGCAGAATCATTGCTGGAAGCTTGGCGCCACTTGCGCCGTTGCCTGCACATTCGTTCAGGTAGTCGAGCAACTCGGCACCATCGTTAAAAAATGTAATCGGGTTCTGCGAACCGACCTCACTGAAGGCTTCCCGCGTCAGCTCACGGTCGTCGCGGTCGTCGTCGGCTACGGCGATGGTCCGGTACTTGGTTTCCATGATTACCATCCGATACTTGGTCTGGAGTATGGCGCGTATATGCAATGTTGTGCAGCTCATCGAATGTAAAAGATCGCATGTCGCGCCGCACTTGATTATGCAATCGCACGCGCGCAGAAAATATGCTACGAATCACGCCGCGGGGTATGATGTTGCGCTGATACGGGATTTCAATCGACTGGCTGGAGCCCGCCCGTGAATTTTTTCGCAGATTCGAGCTGCCGTCGTGGCGCTGCCGTCGCGTCATACTTTTGGGACAAGCCATTCACTGCTCGCGACTGAGCGCCGCCGCGGTTTGCGCCAGCGTGGCGTGCTTGGGCAGTTCCAGCGTGAAGATGGCGCCCTCGCCTGGCGTTGCATGCGCCGCGATCGTGCCGCCATGACGTTCGACGATTCGGCGCACTATCGCTAGCCCGATACCGCTGCCTTCGTATTGGCTGCGACCATGCAGGCGGTGAAATGGTGCGAAGATTCGTTCCGAATGGGCATTATCGAAACCGATTCCATTGTCGGCGATGCTGATGCGCCAGGCGGGCGCCTGGCTCTGCGTGTGGCATGGCAGGGCGTGTATCCGCACCAGCGGCGCCCGCTCCGGGCTGCGGAATTTCAACGCGTTGGAAATCAGGTTTTGAAACAGCTGTCGCATTTGCGTGGCGTTGGCCTCGAGCGTCGGCAATTCCGCCCACTCCACTTTCCCGCCACTGGAAACACGCAGTGCCTCCAGGTCATCGACGACGATGGCGACCAGACGATTCAGATCAACCGGGACGAGCTTTTCCGAGCGCGTAGCGACACGGGAGTATGCCAGGAGATCATCGATCAACACCTGCATGCGCGATCCTGCCATGGCATTGCGTTGCAGAAACTCGCGTGCCCGGTCGTCGAGCTTGGGGCCGTATTCATGCAACAGCCGATCAGAAAACATGCGCACCTTGCGCAGGGGCTCCTGCAGGTCGTGGGATGCGACGAAAGCGAAGTCCTGCAGCTCGCGATTGCGCTCATCGAGATCGGTCAGCGTCTTTTGCAATGTCTGCTCGGCATTGCGTCGATCGGTGATGTCGCGAATGAAGCCGGTGAACTGCCTGCGCCCGGCCCGGTACACGTCAATCACTGAGAGATCCATCGGAAATACCGAGCCGTTGCGACGCATACCGGTGGCTTCACGGCGACTACCCTGCAATGTCTCCAGCGCAGTGACGCCATGTCGAGTCAGATAGCGATCGTGCCAGTCGCGATCCAGATCCGACATGAGTTTGCTGATGCTTTCACCGATGAGCTCTGACGCGGCGTAGCCGAAGGTCTCTTGAGCGGATTTGTTTGCGGTGATGATGATGCCGCTGCTATCAACGGTAAGAATGCCTTCGAGCGCGGTGTCCAGAATGGCGCGCAAATGCCCCTCGCTGTCCCGCAGCTTTTCCTGGTTCAGGCGGCGCTCGGTGACGTCACTCATGCCGCCTACCATGCGCACGGCCTTTTTCTGGGTATCGCGAATAACGAATCCGCGGTCGGTCACGTAGGCGTAGCTGCCGTCATAGCGCTGGAACCGGTACTCGTCGTCCCAGGATTCGGTTGGTGAATCCAGAACCGCGTGAACACCGGTGAGCACGCTGCTGCGATCATCGGCATGAATGCGATTGATCCAGGATCGGCTGTCGGGTTCCAGGGTATCCAGCGGATGGCCGAACAAAGCGTGCAGACCATCGCTCCACCAGACGCTGTCGGTGGTCAGATCCCAGTCCCAGATGGCATCGGCTGTGGCGCGCGCGACCATGCGAAATCGGGACTCGCTGATGTGCAGCGCCTGTTCGGCGGCATGGCGCTCGGAGACATCTTCGAGATAGACCACGACACCGCGCGGATGCGGATAGACGCGAAAGCTGTACCAAACCTGAGATGGCTCGTCGAACATGCGGAAATCCTGGCTGCGCTGCTGAGCGACGACCTGACGATAATTCTGCTCGAGTTCGGAACCCTGAAACTCCGGAAACGCCTGCCAGATATTCCTGCCGATCAGTGTTTTGGCGTCGTGACGCAGCAGAGTCTCCGCGTGTGGATTGAGATATGAGAAGCACCATTCCCGGTCAAGCATATAGACCGCGTCGCTGATGCTGTCCAGAACCGAGCGCAACTCGAATTCAGTTTCCTGAAGAAGTTCCTGGGCGCGCTCACGTTCAGCCATCTGCAGCATGATGTCTTCACGCATGGTCTCGGCCAGTCGCGTGCGTTCGCGCAGCACAGATGCAAAGTAGAGCGTGACTGCCAGCAACGCACCGAGTGCAATCCCGGCGCCGAGCGTGATTTCGGGTAGAAGATCCTGCATGGGCGTCGGGCTGCGACGTACTTCGACGGTCATGCCACCCAGACTCATTGGCAGCGACGCCACCAGAATTGGCGCGGCCTTATCTTCTCCCTGCACGTAAAGTGGAATGCCGTTCTGCAGGATGCGCAACGACATCGCTGCGTCGAGTGGGGTCAGCATCAGGTTCAAAAGGGTGCGGTAGTTGATCGTTGCAATCAGGTAGCCTCGCGTCGTTGCAGCGTGCCGCGCTGGAAAGACCAGATACATCTCGGGCTGCGGATCGGGTAGTTGCGAGTCGCCCGACGTCTGCGGGCTACCGCTGGCGCGGGCGGCGTGCAACAGGGGCGCCCAGCGTCTGTCTGCGTCCAGGGGCCCGGCACTGAAGCGGGTGCCGTCGCGGGTTCGCGTGGTGCGCACAATGAAATCCGCGTCTACCCAGGCGATGCTGCCAAGGCTGGGTATGTCGCGCAAGTGGCCTTCAGCCTCAATGCCGAACTCTTCGAGCAGCGTCGCCGAATCGGAGAGGCGCCCGAAACGGTCGGCCATTCGTTGTAGTGCCAGTTGTCGGTTCCTCACCGCCGTTTCTATGCTGTGCTCCAGCCCGGCGATATCACGTTCAGCTGCGGTCCGAATCGACGCACCCAGTTCTTGCCGCAGCGCTGTCCACAATCCCAGCGACGCGGCGGCGACGATGGCTGCCACGAGCAACGATGGCGCGATCTTGTTGCGTTCGGTCGGCAGCATGCGGTGAATGAAGCTCCACGCCGTAACTGAAACTGCCAGGATCAGTCCAAGCGCGATCAGCACCGGTCCGGCGCGCTGCGGGGTGGTCTGCAGCGAGGGCGGCAGCCAATGGCTGGCTGCCAACGCCAATAGCAACGCGCCGACCAGGATCGACGAGGCAGCGATTCGGCGCAGCCCCTCGAGCATTGCCGAGGATCCGGCGTGTACCGATTGAATTTCTGAGGTGTAAGCGTTCATTCGCGCGATGCGCGCCTTGGTTAAGAAACGTAAAAGCAATTTCGCGGCCGCGATAGCCCCTAAGGAACCTCTGAATAAGTCACCACATCGTCTTCGCTACACAGCTTATTGCTCGCCACACCCGGAAAAACCTTCGGTTTTTCGCCCCCTGACTCAGGGGGCTATCGCGGCTCCGGACTTGTTCAGAGGTTCCCTAAGGAAGCTCTGAATAAGTCACGATTTCGTTTTCGCTGAACTGCGTAGCGCTTGCCACACCCCGGCTATCGACGGCGGAGCCGGTCAAAACCTACGGTTTTTCGCCCCCTGACTCAGGGGCTATCACGGCTCCGGACTTGTTCAGAGGTTCCCAAAGGAAGCTCTGAATAAATCACCACATCGGCTTCGCGATACAGCTTATTGCTTGCCAAACTCCTGTTTTTTAACTCCGGAGCTGGTCGCTCTCGACAGCGAAGCTGTTCAACTTACGGTTTTTCGCCCCCTGACTCAGCGGCTATCGCGGCTCCGAACTTGTTCACAGGTTCCTTAGCTCCACAACGAAGTCGAAATGGGGACTTATTCAGACCTTCCTCAATGATTGAACGGTGTTGTCGGCGGGGCGATAATAGAGCAGCAGATCGGCCAGGCGATGGATTCGACACGAATGTTGCCATTTTGGCGCAGCATGGGATTGCCGGTCACACTGTTTACCGCGCTGGTCGCGGGCGTAAGGATTGACTTGCTTCAGCGGGCTGCACCGCACATGCGTACCAAGGTCGGCGTTTTCGGTACTCCATCGAGCGGGTCTTGTGGCAGCGACGGATACTGTAGTGATCGTTATTCTACGTGCAAAGCGATCAGATTTTTGCCATATTGAGCAATACTCGCCGAATGTATTGCCGCGACTCGATTGTCTCGGTTATCGCACAAGTATTCTTGCTTGGAATCCTTTGACTTGCTACGGAGCCGTGGCAACTCTAAGGAACATCTGAACAAGTCACGATTTCGTCTTCGCTGAACTGCGTAGTGCTTGCCCAACCCCGGCCTTCAGCAGCGGAGCTGGTCGCTCTCAACGGCGAAGCGGGTCAACCTGCGATTTTTCGCCCCCCTGACCCAGTGGGCTATCACGGCTCCGGACTTGTTCAAAGGATACCTAAGGAACCTCTGAACAAGGCGCCGCTTCGACTTCGCCATACAGTTTATTGGTTGCCACACCCGCAAGATCCTTCGGCTTTTCAACCACTGACGCGCCAGGGGGGGCTGCCGCGGCTCGGGACTTGTTCATAGGTTCCTCAGGGGGCCATGAGCGCTCCGAACTTGATCAGAGGTTCCAGGTGCAAGTGGGTCCCCAGGCTCAAGAGCCACTGGTGGCGTCGTAGCGCCGGAATGCTGCCAGGACCTGTGCACGCAAGGCTTCGTCGTCCCAGGGCTTGGTCAGGAATTTGTAGATGGCACCGCGGTTGATGGCCTCGGTTACGCTGGCCAGATCGGTAAAACCGCTTAAGACCATGCGTACGGTCTCGGGGTACATTTCCTTGACCTGGCTGAGGAATTCGGTGCCACTCATTCCCGGCATGCGCTGGTCGGACAGGATGACCTGGACGCGATGCGTCGCCAGCATTTCAAATGCCTCTGGCGCGGTTGCAGCGACCAGGATGTGATAACCGTCGCGACGCAGCAGTCGCATCAGCGATCGGCGAATGTTCTCTTCGTCGTCGAGAAGCAGCAAGGTACGCGACTGTTTGTCGTCCGACAGCGCAGCCGGCAGCAGGAAGCGTTTGCGCACCAGGTCGGGGATCTCGTCCGCACTCAACGCTTGCGCAAAATAGTGCCCCTGGAACTCGTCACAGTGGTTGCGCCGCAAATAGCTGAGTTGGGCTGCGGTCTCAACGCCCTCGGCAACCACCAACAGCCCAAGGTGATGCCCGATCGAGATCATTGCCTTGACCAGGGCGGCATCATTGCCTTCCTGCACCACATTGGAAATGAAGCTTTGATCGATTTTCAGCTTGTCGATCGGGAAATGGCGCAGATAACTCAGACTGGAATAGCCCATGCCGAAGTCATCCAGCGCCAGACGCATGCCCAGACGCTTGAGTTCCTGCATTTGCGAGACGGCGCGATCGGCATTGCCCATCAGCACGCTTTCGGTAAGCTCCAGCTCCAGCATGCCGGGATTGATGCCGGTTTCTTCGATGATGCGACGCACGTCGTCGACAAAACTCGGTCGCTGCAGCTGCGCGGCCGATATGTTGACGCTGACCATAAAACCGCTCAGTCCGGCGTCCATCCAGGTACGCAGCTGACGGCAGGCGGTGCGCAGTACCCAGGCGCCGAGCTGCAGGATCATGCCGCTGTCCTCGGCGATCGGAATGAAGCGCCGCGGCGGCAACAGGCCAAACTCCGGGCTGTTCCAGCGCACCAATGCCTCGACAGCGGTGAGCGCGCCATCCTGTGCATTCACTTGGGGCTGATAGTGCAACAGGAATTCGCCTCGGGCGAGGGCATCGCGCATGCGGCCGCCCAGCGCCATGCGATCGCCCAGGGCCTCGCGCAGGTCCGGGCTGAACACGAATGCGCCGTTGCGGCCGGCGCGTTTGGCGCGATTAGTCGCGATTTCCGCTTGCCGCGTCAGTTCCAGCGGTGACGACCCGGTGTCCGGATAGGCTGAGGCACCCACGGATGCAGACAGGTACAGGGTAGCCACCGGCGCGATCGGCATGGGCTGCGCGATAACTTCGCAAAACGAGGTCGCAAGTTTGAGCAGATCGGTATCCGCAGCGACGCCCTCGATGACGACAAGAAATTCGTCGCCGGCATAGCGCAGCACTTCCGCTTCCAGTCCGGCGGCCTCGCGCAGTCGCTCCGCGACATAGCGTAAAGCGGCATCGCCCATGCCAAAGCCCATGGTGTCATTGATCGTGTTGAAGTTGTCCAGGTCGATGAAGATGAAGGCGAGACGCTGTTTGAGAGCGAGTGCCTGCGGGGCGCGGGCGCGTTGCATCAACGCCTCGATGCGTTCTTCGGAACCGATGTATTTGGGCAGGCCAGTGACCGCGTCATAGGTCGCCAGATACAGGCGTTCCGCCTCCAGCTGCTTCTGCTTGCTGATGTCGGTGATGGCGCTGACATAGTGACTGACCTCGGCGCTGGCATCGCGCACCGGCGACAGCGTCAGGCGATTCCAGAACAGGCTGCCATCTTTGCGATAGTTGCGCAGTACGACGCTGCAGTCGCGCTCCTCCGATAGCGCCGAGCGTATTTCCGCAAGTCCTTCCTGGTCGCGGTCGTCGCCCTGCAGAATGCGACAATTGCGTCCCACGATCTCGGCAGCGTGGTAGCCGGTGATGTACTCGAACGCCGGGTTGACATAGATGACGGGGTGATCGGCCTTGCGCGCATCGGTAATCGCCAAGCCATCATTGGTCGCCTCGACGGCGCGGCCGAGCAGCAGCAGCTGCTTGGCGTTGCTGCGTTGCGAGGTGACGTCGTGCAGCACCAATACGCGTGCCGGCGTGCCATTCCAATGCGTGTCGCTGACGCGCATTTCAATTTGATGCACGACGTCGAAACTATCCGTTACCTCTATCGTGTCGGGCGACTCGAGCCGTAACGACTCAGGTACCTCACTGGTGACCAGATCGTTCTCAGGCCGGCCCAGAATCTGGCAGGCGACCGGATTGGCGAACAGAATGCGCTGGTCCAATCCAACCACCAACAGGCCATCTGCGGCATCACGCAGTACCTGGCGCAGAGTGGTTTCGCTGGTGCGCAGCGCCGACTCGGCGCGCAGTTTAGACGTGACATTATTGGCCAGCGTGAGCCGCGCCATGGAATTGCCGAAGCGTATATCGCTACGCACTATCTCCACATCGATCAGGGACCCGTCGCGACAGCGATCGCGCCAGGTGCCCGCGTGATGATGTCCCTCGTAGGAAGGGCGCCGTCGGTGATAGGCCAGAAAACGTTCACGATCCTCGTCGCTGCACAGATCACTGACTTGCAGCGCCAGGAACTCGTCGCGATCGTAACCGTACTGCGCAATCGCGGCGTCGTTCACCTGCAGGACACGCAAGCTATCCGGGTCGTACACCCACATCGGCATAGGACTGGCATCGAACAACGCGCGATACTCGTGTTCACGCTCGACCAGCAAGGCGCCTAGGCGGCTGCGTTCGACCGCGTAGCGCAGGCTTCTGCCCAGCACCTCTCCATCCAGCTTGGCCTTGACCAGGAAATCGGCGGCACCGGCTTCCAGGCACATCCGGTCGATTTCATAGCTGCCATGTCCGGTCAACACGATCATGGGCGGACGGTGTGGATCGGCGGCTGTGGCGACGAGCAGGTCTACACCGGTTCGTGCGCCCAGCTGAAAATCGATCAGGACTACATCGTGTTCGTGCTTGCTGAGCTTCGCCAGCGCCTCCTCGAAAGTGGCAGCGGTGTCGGTGTGGTATTCATTGTGTTGACCGAGTTGGTCGAGCATGTCTGAAATTAGAAAACGGTCGTCCGGATCGTCATCGACCAACAGCACGCGCATGGGTGACTTTGCCTCAGGCATGACGTTCTCAGTAATACGGCCTGGCCGAATTCAGCCCGAGTATGGCGTGACCGGGCTGCCGACTCCATACGGGGTAGTGCCTGGCATTGCCACAAATTGTGGGACGTGGGAGCAATGTTGGAGAAACTGTCTCCTGTCGACATATGCGGCTGCATAGATTTTCGCCGGCTCCACCCATTGCCGATCCAGTCCACTGGAGTTCAGGGGTGAAGCGGGTTTCGCGCGGTACTGCCGCACATGGATGTGCGGACTGGACTGCGAAGTCGTTCGTCGCGTATGCGGCGAGGATGGGGTGTGGCAGGTACGCTGGATCGCGTACCGGATCAATAAAGTTGCTATTTAGCTATAAATTCCAAATCCGTAGCGGAGCCAAAGCACGTCATCGCGATCTTAGGAGCGACGTGAGCCGCGATTGTCGACGATACGGCAAAGTTGACGATCGCGGCTTACGCCGCTCCCACATTTCTGGTCAGGCCAGGGCGCGCAGTGTCGTGCTGGGCGGGGCAGAAAGCACGCGGCGCGTGGCCAGCATCCCGGTGATGGCGACAGCCAGCATGCCGAAACCGCCGCCGATCAGCGCAATCGACCAGTCGGCACTCCATGGCAGGTCGAAGACCTGTTCGGCGATCACCCCGGAAATGACGGTCGCAGCGATGGCGGCCGTGGCACCGGCCAACAGACCGATGGCAGCGAACTCCGAAGCATGCGCGAGCCGCAGTTGCCGCGTGCTGGCGCCCAGTACCCGCATGACCGAGCCTTCGAGCAGACGTTCGTCCTGGGTCGCGCTGACCGCGGCCAGCAGCACCAGGAGGCCAGCCACCAGGGTGAAATAGAAAACATATTCGACGGCGATGGCGACCTGGTCGGCGGTACTGCGCACCTGCTTGATCACCGCATCGATATCGATCACCGAAAGATTGGGGAATGCGGTGACCAGGTCGGCACCCAGGTTGGGCGCGGTATCGGGCAACCGGATCGCGGTGACATAGCTGGCAGAGTAGTCATCAAGCGCGCCTGATGATGCGACCACGAAGAAATTGGGCTGGAAGCTTTCCCAGTCGACTTCGCGCAGGCTGCTGATGCGCGCCTCGAAGCGGCGGCCGGCGATGTCGAAGGCGATGCGATCGTCGATTTTCCAGCCCAGCGCCTCGGCCATACCTTGCTCGACCGATATTTCGGGGCTGGACACTCCGGCTTCGGGCCACCAGGTACCGGCCACGATCTTGTTGTCACCGGGGCGATAGGTGGCACTGGCGCTGAGGTTGAACTCGCGTTCGGCCAGGCGCCGGGCACGCTCGCCATTGGCCGAGAAGTCATCGCCGGTGACAGGCTTGCCATTCACTTCGATCAGGCGGGCGCGAATCATCGGATACAGCACTGGCGTGTTGACGCCGCCATCGCGCAGCAGGGTCTGCACCGGTTGCAGCTGATCGGGCTGCACATTGATGATGAATCGATTCGGTGCATCGGCCGGGAATGATTGCTGCCAGCGCTCAAGCAGATCGTTGCGCACCAGGGTCAGCAGCAGGATCACCATCAAACCCAGCCCGAGCGCGGCAATCTGCGCGGCGCTGGCGACCGCGCGTCGGCTGACATTGGCGAGCCCGTAACGCCAGGGTCCTCGCAGCCGCGTGCGCAGCAGACGCAGCACCCCAACCAGCAAAGCCGCCAGTAAGGCCAGCGCCAGCAGCGTCGCAAGGATACCAACGAGCATTGCCGTCGCCAGCGTTGCCGAACCGGCCTTCCACCAAAGCAAAGCGCCGAGGCCGCCTAGTCCCGCCAATGCTGCCAGCCAGGCGCTGGGCTCGGCCATAGACAGGTCGCGGCGCAGCACGCGCAGCGCGGATACCCGGCGCAGCGCCAGCACCGGAGGTACCGCGAACGCCAGCAGCACGGTGCCACCGACGGCGAGCCCCTGCAGTGCCGGCATCCAGCCGGGAGGTGGAATATCCAGTCCCATCACCTGGGCCAACCAGCCACCCAGCAGGTTTTGCAGCCCGAACGCCAGCACGATGCCGATGCCGCTGCCGATCAATCCGAGCCAGACCAACTCGCCGATGTAGATCGACACGATACGGTTTTGGCTAGCGCCGATGCAGCGCATTACGGCGCAGCCATCAAGGTGCCGCGCCGCATGCCGCCGTGCCGCCATGGCTACGGCAATCGCCGATAGCACCACGCTGAGCAGTGCCGATAATCCAAGGAACCGATCGGCGCGTTCAAGCGCTGAACGGATCTCCGGCCTGGCATCGCTGATGGTCTCCAGTCGTTGTCCGCGGCCCAGATCAGTTTTTATCGATGCGGCGAACTTCGATACTGCCTCGGCATCGCCGGCGACTACGAAGCGATAACCGATGCGGCTACCTTCCTGCACCAGTCCGGTGGCTGGAAGATCGAGCAGATTGACGATGGCGCGCGGGGCCACGTTGAAATAGTCCATCGCCGCATCAGGCTCCTGCGCCACCAGAGCGCTGAGCCTGAGCTCGCTATGACCGAGCTTGAGCATATCGCCCACACTGGCGCCCAGCGCCTGGGCACCGGCGCGCGTCATCCACATCTCGCCGGGCGCTGGAATCCCGGTGGCAACGACCTCGCCGCGCCCATCTGCGGCAAGCAGCCGGTATTTGCCGCGCAGTGGATAGCCGGCACCCAACGCGCGAATCTCCGATAGCTTCAGCTGCTCGCCATGACGCAGCATGCTGGGGAAGCTCCAGGTTTCGGAGCTGCGCAAACCCAATGATTGCGCTGATGCACGTGGTGCCTCACCAATCGGCTGATCGGCGCGCAGCACGGCATCACCGCCCAGCAATCGGTTGGCTTCCAGCGCCAGCGCACGTTCGGCGCGATAGGTAATGAAGCCGACAGCCGTCACCGCCGTCACCGCCAGAATCAGTGCTGCCAGCAATACCCGCACTTCGCCTGAGGCGAGGTCGCGCCGCAGCAAACGCCAGGACATCTGCAAGGCGCGCATCAATCGTTCACCGTGCGGCCTGCACGCAGCCGAAGCGTGCGGTCACAGCGTGCAGCGAGTTTTTCATCATGGGTTACCAGCACCAGCGTGGTGCCGAGCTGCCGATTGAGATCGAACAGCACCTCAATGATAGAGGCACCTGTCTCGGTATCGAGATTGCCGGTGGGTTCATCGGCGAACAGCACGGCGGGATTGCTGACGAAGGCGCGCGCCAGTGCAACCCGCTGCTGCTCGCCGCCGGACAACTGGCGCGGATAGTGGCCCAGGCGTTCGCCCAGCCCGACTTTCTGCAGGATGCTGCGTGCGCGGCCGTCGGCATCACGTGCGTCAGGTCGCTCCCGGCTTCCTGCCTCACGCGACATTGATACGTCCCTGTACGGCATGAGCTCTATAGGCAACATCACATTTTCAAGCGCCGTCAACGATGGCAGCAGCTGGAAGCTCTGGAATACGAAACCGACCTTCTGTCCGCGCAATTTTGCGCGACCATCCTCGTCAAGCTCGTTGAGCGCGGCACCTGCCAGGGTGACACCGCCGCTGCTCGGGGTGTCGAGCCCGGCCAGCAGTCCAAGCAGCGTCGACTTGCCCGAGCCGGAGGCGCCGACAATGGCGACGGCTTCGCCGCTACGAATGGCCAGGCTGACGTCTTCGAGAATACTGAGTTCGCGATCGGGTAAAGGAACCCGTTTACATAAGGCATCGGCCTGCAAAACCATCGCCGCGGTCTGGGTGCCACGATCCATTTCAGCGGTGACATCGGTCATGCGCACTTCATCCTGTGGAGCTCTGATGGCTTTTACAGCGGGATCCGGCGCCGATTCACGTGGTGCTCGGGTAGATTGCGGAATACTTGAAGCCAGCTTGATCGTACCCATTCCCTACACTCGACACAGAACGCAGGAAACGCCAATGTCCCACTCTCAACGGCAAGGAATCGTCAAACAGGTGCAGACGCTGTTGATTGCCGCAGCGCTTACCCTGTTGCATCTGGGGTCGGCAGCGGCCCAGAACAAGGCGCCTAGTCTGTTAGTCATGGGTGATTCGCTGTCGGCGGCCTATGGGCTGAAGGTGGAACAGGGCTGGGTGAGCCTGTTGGCGAAAAAGCTGGAGCAGGAAGGCAATCGGTGGCGGGTCGTCAATGCCAGTATCAGCGGCGAAACCACGGCCGGCGGCGCCTCGCGCATTTCCAACGAACTCAAGCGACACAGCCCCCGGCTGGTGATCATCGAACTGGGCGCCAATGACGGACTGCGCGGGCTGCCGTTGGAGATAGCGGAGTCCAACCTCGACAAGATGATCCAGGCGTCGAAGACATCGGGCGCGCGCGTGTTGCTGGTCGGCATGCACATTCCGCCCAACTATGGGCCCGACTACACCCAGTCCTTCCACGGTATGTATGCCGATCTCGCCAAGCGCCATGAGGTGGCTCTGCTGCCGTTCCTGATGGAGCCCATCGCTGCTGACCGCGGCAATTATCTTGACGACAACCTGCACCCAACGGCAGCGGCGCAGCCCGCTTTGCTGGCACATCTGTGGGCGGTTCTGGCGCCGATGCTGAAGTAGTGGCGCGCCGAGGTGCTTCGCTTTTGTAGAGCGGGGCTTGCTCCGCTGCTTTGCTGTTTCTCCAACGCCGACCAAAGATCAACGGCAGCGGAGCAAGCCCCGCTTTACAAAAGCATTCCGGTAATACGCAGGCTTCGCGGCTGAAGCCTGTATCACAAGAATAATTGCTGCTGTGTTCACAGCAGCGCCAGATACTCCGGATGCCGTCGCACATACGCCGCCGCATAAGTGCACGCCGGCACCACCTTCCAGCCCGAAGCCCGCGCGTGTTCCAGTGCGGACTGGGTCAATGCCGCGGCGATACCGCGTCCGCCCACGGCATCGGGCACGCCCGTATGCGTGATCGTCATCGTACCCGATGCAAATTGATAGTCGAGCACGCAGCGATGGCCGTCGACGACGATGAAGAACTGTCTGAGCGCGGCATCATGTTGAATGTCCAGGGTCATATTGGCGTGGTGTCCTGAGTAGCGTCGTGAAAAACCAGTTCGGCATCGTGTTTCTGCAACCAGCGTCGGAATTCCTGCTCGATGAAGCGATCGCCTACCGCGACCAAGGTGGCACCATCGTACACATACGGCTGGCGTTCGCGCTGCCAAGGTGGAATGCCGTGCTCCTGAAACAGCAGGCGCAGTTCGCGACGCGGGCGATTGTCGGCGACCACCAGGGACTCGCCGCCGCGACGTGCGCGTACTTGAAGCCTGCGCGGCGGTGCCTCGCCGGTCACGCGCAATACACGGCCATCGCCGAAATCGAACGCTTCCGGCACGTCCCAGTCGCGATCCGCCCACTGCGCAACTGGAGATTGCGGCGGCATCGCAAACAACCGATCGCGGTAGCGGCGTACCTCGCCTCCTGGCCAGCGCACAAGCAAATTTCGGTCGACCTGAGCACGCGCCAACTGCGTCAACAAATCATCCAGCACGCGTGGCGGTGGCGGCGGCAGCGCACATTGCATCAGCCAGTGACGAATCAGCGTAGCGGTCTCATCGTCGGCGAACCCAAGCAACTGTGGGATGCGCAGCTGACGAGCGGATTCGCCGATGGCAGTGGCGACGCGCCGATCGAGTTCGGCGCTGGCCGCCGCACTGGCACCGCGCAGATGGCGGGCACTGTCGGCGAGCGCACGTCTGGCCTGAGGCCAGCGCGATTCCAGCAGAGGAAATACCCGATGCCTGAGGAAATTGCGATCCAGCCGCTCATCGGCGTTGCTGGGGTCTTCGATCCAGTTCAGGCTATGGCGCTGCGCGTAGTCGGCGATGCTGCTGCGCGGCGTATCCAGCAGCGGCCGCCCCAGCCAGGCCGGACCGAGTGCGCGCAGCGGTCGCATCGCAGCAAGTCCCTCCAAACCCGCCGAGCGCAGCGCCCGCAGCAGCAGGGTTTCGGCCTGATCGTCGGCGTGATGCGCGGTCAGCAAAAGATCGTCTGATTGCAGCGTTGACGAGAACGCGGCATAACGTGCGCGACGCGCTGCGCCTTCGGGGCCGTACTCGGCGATGCCGTCCACCTGGACGCGCAGAGTCTGCATGGGAACACCGAGCCCGGATGCCAACTCGGTGCAGCGCTGCGACCAGTCTGCGCTGTCGCGATGCAGCCCATGATCGACATGCACGGCGCGCAGACGCTGCCGTTCGAAGCCGGGCAGCGTCGCCAACGCATGCAGCAGCACCGTCGAATCCAGCCCGCCGCTGAAGCCGACCACGACGCCGCCGCTGCAGTGTGAAGTCAGCGTAACGTTGTGGTCTGCGAAAAAACGCGTCAGCGCGGTGTGGATGGGGCAGGGCATATGCCAAGCATAAGACCGTTCCTGTGGGAGCAGGAATGTGGGTCCGACCTGCGGTCGGCCTTTTCCAGTGCGAATCGACCCGGTAAGAAGCGTCCGATCGCAGATCGGACCCACAAAGGCGCGTACCAGATTCCCTCAGGGTTTGACAAACCGGTAGTGCCCCACCAGCCACTGACTGCCGTCCTGGTAGCCAAACAACTCGGCACAGGCCATCCAGAACATGCGCCAGCGCTGGTGCCAGAGTGCAGCGCGTTCCGGGCCGTAGGCGCTGCCAAGTACTTGCAGTACGTCATCGCGGCGCGCGTCCTGATTGGCCAGCCAATGATTGGCGGTGCGCTGGTAATGTGTACCATCCACGCGCCACTGCTCTTGGATCTTCAGATCGCGCTGGAACCACAGCAGGGTGTCGGCTGCTGGCATCAGGCCGCCGGTGAAGAAGTGCGTGGCCATCCAGTCGTTGTCGCCATCGGTGTCGAAGGGATAGCAAAGCTCGCGGTGGCAGAAGATATGCACGAACAGTTTGCCGCCGGGCCGCAGCCACGAGGCGATGCGGCCGAGCAGGGTTTCGTAGTTGCGCATATGTTCGAACATCTCGATCGAGACCGCGCGATCAAACTGTGCCGGATCAAGCTCCAGCCGATTCACGTCGATAGTGATCACACGCACATTGTGCAGACCGCGGCGCTGGCACTGCGCCTCGATGAATTCCCGCTGCAGCCGCGAATTGGATACTGCAGTGATGCGCGCATTGGGCAGGCGTTCGGCCATGGTCAGCGTCAACGAACCCCAGCCGCAGCCCAGTTCCAGAATCGACTGCCCATCCCGCAGCTCGCCGCATTCGAAATAGCGATCGAGCATCGCGATCTCGGCATGATCCAGAGTTTCGCTGCCCTTGGGGTAGTAGCAGCTCGAATACTTCAGACGGTTGCCCAGCGCGAGTTCGAAGAAGCGTGCCGGAACCTCATAGTGTTGCGTGTTAGCGGCATCGGTGTGGATGGCGATCGGACTGGCGCAGAGCTCATGCACGCGCTGGCGCGAGCGCTCGAACCAGTCGCCCGAATACTCCTGACGCAGGCGATCCACACATAGACGGCGTATGCCCAACCGCAGCAACGGATCAGGAAGCAGGCCGCGCTCGGCCAGGCCGATGCTGCTCCACAGCGACTCCGGTCCACTGAGTTGATGCAGGCGTTCAAGTGTTGTGCTCATGCGACGCTCACTACTTTGTGTCGGGCGCCGTGCTCGAGGCACGCGGCCACCAGGGGAAGAAGGCATTGGTCGTGCGCTGATAGTCGCGGTAGTCATCACCGCGAGAGCGCAGCGATTGTGCCTCCACAAAGGGGATGCCGGTAACGAAACGCAGCGACAGAAACATCAGGATCGGACCGGCCACACTGAACCAGAACAGTGGCGAGCCGAATGCCAGAATCACATAGGCCATCCAGTGCAGCCATTCGAAGAAGTAGTTGGGATGGCGGCTGTAGCGCCACAGCCCGGCGCGGCAGGTTTTGCCGCGATTGCGTATATCGGCGCGAAATTTCGCCAGCTGCCGGTCGGCAATGCTCTCGCCCAGCCAACTGCAGATCCAGATAGCAGCAGCGATCGCCGCGGTCAGCTTGCCGGGGGTATTGGGATTCTGCGCCACGGCCAGAAACGGCAGCGCGAACAGCACCGTCAACCCCGCTTGAAACATGAAGAATCCGAAGAACTTTGTCTGATCGCCCTGCCAATGCTGGCGCAGGTAGGCGTAGCGACCATCTTCCGGTTCATGCAGTACGCGGGCGCAGAGGTGCAGGCCGAGGCGGAATCCCCACAGCCCGCCCATACCGGCGATCAGTGCCCGCGCCCAGATGTCGCCTGCCGCAGCCCAGCCGAAATACAGCGCGGCGCAGCCCAGCATCAACCCCCAGGCGACGTCGACCCAACCAGCGTTGCGGGTACGCTTCTGCAGCAACCAGACCAGGGCCATCACCACCACGGCGAATACCGCGAATGGCCACAGCGGCTGCAGCGCGGCGATCATGCCGGCACTTCCTCGTCCCGCGCCATGCGCCGGCCGCACTCGACCAGTGCAGGAGTCACGATCGCCCAGGCCAGCGCCAATGCTGTAAGCACCGGCAAACCGGGTTGCTCAATGCGTATCGCACCCCAGACATGTTCGGCAATCAGATAGGCGACGGGGCCGGCCAGTGCACCGAACAGGACCGCCCACAACATCCTGCCGCGCAGAAACAGCATCGAGTGATTCAGGGTAAGTGCAAACGCCACCCACAGCACCAGGATCCACACCGGCGCCAATGTCGGCCAGGGCAACGGCGATTGATAATGCAGCCATTGTGCAGCAGCGAAGGCACTGTCGATGGCAAAGCCCAGCACGGCGGCAATCGCCACCAGCTTCATATCCGACTTCGGCACGCGGCTGACGCGCCACTGCCACAGCGCAAATGCCGCCAGCACCGGCAAACCCGCCCACCAGAGTCCACGTGCGGCGCCGCCCACGGTCACCACCCAGACCAGTTGGAAACCGAGCAGGTTGATCCAGAAGTTCATAGATGCGGCTTGAGATCGGGCAGATATTGCAGCGGCCGCGCGCCAGGCTTGACCATCAGCATCTGCACGTCTCCGATCGAGCGTTCGATGAAGCCGCCCTCGCAGTAGGCGAAATACCAGCGCCACATGCGGATAAAGCGGTCGGAGTAGCCCAGCGACCGCACTTGACCGATCTGTTCGACGAAACGCTGATGCCAGAGCTTGAGTGTCTGCGCATAGCTGGGGCCGATGTCTTCAAGGTGATAGAGCTTGAGGTCCGACACTTTGGCGGCCGCACTCAGCATGGCCGAGATCGACGGAATGAAGCTGCCTGGAAAGATATAGCGCTTGATGAAATCGACCGAGTTCAACGCCTGCCGGTAGCGATGGTCCTCAATGGTGATGGCCTGGATCAGCGCGATGCCATCGGGCTTGAGCAGGCCACTGCACTTGGCGAAGAACGTTTCGAGGTACTGATGGCCGATTGCCTCGATCATCTCGATCGACACCAGCTTGTCGTACTGACCGTCAAGCTCGCGGTAATCTGATGTCAGCAACGCGACGCGACCGGACAGTCCTGCCTCTTCGATGCGCGCGCTGGCCAGCGCATGCTGCTCGTGCGAAATCGTCGTCGTGGTCACCCGGCAGCCGTAATGGCGCGCCGCGTGCAACGCGAAGCCGCCCCAGCCGGTGCCAATTTCCAGCACATGATCGTTCGGACCCAGCGACAGCTTCTGGCAGATGCGGTCGAGTTTGCGCGTCGCGGCGATTTCCAGTGGTTCATCCGCGCTGCAGAAAATTGCCGACGAGTACATCAGGTTCTCGTCCAGAAACAGGCGGAACATGTCGTTGCCGAGGTCGTAGTGCTCGGCGACATTGCGCCGGCTGCCGCTGCGTGTATTGCGCCGCAGCGCGTTGTACGCCTTCATCAACCAGCCGCCGATACGGGCGCTGCCGGTTTCCATTGCATCCAGCAGGTCGCGATTGCGCACGAAGATGCGCACCAAGGCGGTCGGATCGTCGCAGTGCCAGAGGCCATCCATGAAGGCTTCTGCGACGCCGACACTGCCATTGCTGGCGGCGCGCCGGTAAAACTCGGGCGAAAGGATGGTGATCTCGGCGCGCAGCGTCTGCACAGGATCGTGCGCGGCAGTGCCGAAGGTCGATACCGATCCGTTTTCCAGCAAGCGGATTTCGCAGTCGCGCAGCGCCGCCATCTGCGCAAACAGTCGCCGGCGCAGAAAGCGGCTGAACGCGGTGTGTTCGCCATGACCGAGGTCTGACCGTTCGGCATCGGCAGTATCGATGAGCGGTGAATTCATTGCATGATCCTGTGTGCCGACTTGCTCATGTCCCAAAGGGATTGACCAGCTGCGCTGTTGAAAGCCCTTCGGTCATAGTTGCGGGGCCTGACCCGAATGCTTTTGCTTCTTTCCCCAGCGCACCAGGATCAAAAACAAGCGGCTCAGGCCCTGTATCTACAAATCTACTTGCCGGGGTGATCGTAAACGGGATTGTGTTTGCACCAGATGAAGAAAGCCTGCCAATGAATCGCCAGAACCACCTGCATCGTCATCAGCGGAAAGCGCAGCAGGGCGCGCGCCAGTGACCACGCGCTTACCGGTTGCCGTTGCAGCACCAGGGTGGCATCAAACTCGGGGCCAGCGTCACCCGTCACATCCATATGCACGCGCAATGCATCCGCCGGCGGTTGAAAGCGCCAGTCGTAGCGGCGTTGCATCGGCAGGAACGGCGACACATGGAAGCGCTTATCGAAACGCCAGCCCAGAGCGCTGCCATGGGGTTCGGCGGCGCTGACCGGCAGCACGTAGGCGTGGCGTTCCCTCCATGGTGTGTTAGTGATTTCCGCGACGATGGTTTCCAGTTGCCCGCCATCGGCGCTGTAGCAGTAGTAGAACGCCACTGGATTGAAGCAGTGCCCGAAATAGCGCAGATGCGCCAGCATGCGGATCGGTCCTGTCGGACGCTGGCCAGTCTGCGCCTGCACACAGTCGCGCACAGCGGCATCCAGCGGCTGGGAGGCATCGCCGAGATAATCGCAGCGTCGAAATTCCGCAAGGTTGCGCCGGCCCAGCGACCAGAACCAGCGCTTTGCGAACACGCGGTCGAGTTCGGCCAGATCCAGAAACATCATGAACAACGGATAGCGAAACCGATGCGGCCGCGGCGAGAAGCGGCGATGGCTGATGTAGCCGACATAGATCGCGCTGCACAGTTCCCCCGCGTCGCTGACAGTCGCCACCGGTACCGAGCGGATCGCGGCGTCGGCGCTCATTGCCAGCCGGCGCCCAGGCCGGTGGCGACATCGACAGCGCTGCGCATGCCATCCTCATGGAATCCCCAGCCCCAGTAGGCGCCGGCAAACCAGGTGCGGTTCTGTCCGTTGATCTCGGCGCGGCGCGACTGCGCGGCGACGCTGGCACTGCTGTAGATCGGATGCCGATAGCGCATACGCTTGAGAATGCGCGCCGGATCGATGCGTTCCGTGCAATTGAGCGTGACGCAGAAGTTTTCCGGTGCCGAGATGCCCTGCAGCTGATTCATGTCATAGGTGACCGTGCAGGCGCTGGCGCCGTCCTTGAGGATCAACGCATTCCAGGCCGCCCAGGCCTTTCGATTGCGCGGCAGCAGGCTGATGTCGGTATGCAGCACGGTGTCGTTGTCCTGAAAGCGGATGGCGCCAAGGATATCGCGCTCGCGTTCACCGGCGTCATCAAGCAGGCGCAAGGCCTGGTCGCTGTGACAGGCGATGACGACCTGGTCGAACGATTCGACACCGGCATCGGTACGCAGGACTACGCCGTCTTCGCCGCGTGTCAGGCCGCGCACTGGTGTCGCCAGCCGCAACTGCGCCGCGCAACGCCGCTGCCAGGCCTCGACATAGGACTTGGAACCGTTGCGCACGACGCGCCAAGGCGGCCGGTCACTGGTCTGCAACATGTGATGGTTGGCCATGAACTGCACCAGATAGCGCGCCGGAAACTGCAGGATCTGCTGTGCCGGCGACGACCATAGCGCCGACGCCATCGGGATCAGGTGATCGTCGCGGAATGCCGCGGAATAGCGATTCTGCTCCAGATACTCGCCCAGTCCGGGACCCGCGTGGTCGCCTTGCAGCAGGGCAGGCGCCTCGCGATAAAAGCGCAGAATGTCCCGCACCATGCCCCAGAACCGGGGCGAAATCAGGTTACGTCGCTGGCAGAACAATGTGTTCAGCCGGGTGGCGTTGTATTCCAGCCCGCTGCGCTCGTTGCGCAGCGCGAAGCTCATCGTGGTTTCCTGGGTGGCGACGTCGAGTTCACGCAGGAACCGCATGAAATTCGGGTAATGATCCGGATTGCAGACAATGAATCCCGAGTCGACGCGATAGGTTTTATCGGCCAGCGCGATGTCGTGGGTATGGGTATGCCCACCCGCGTAGTCGTTGGTTTCAAATACGGTGACGTCGTGCCGGCGTGCGAGCATCCACGCGGCACCCAGGCCGCTGATGCCCGAACCGATGATGGCGATGCGCATCTCAGGCGACCGCTTTGGCGTACTTCATTTCCACCGGCACCGGTTTCAGGTCCCAGACCAGGCGCAGCCAGCTCAGCACGTTGAGCACGTACCAGGTGAGGTCGAGCTCCCACCAGAAAAAGCCCTGGCGTGCCGACGCCGGAAAGTGATGGTGATTGTTGTGCCAGCCCTCGCCGAACGTGATCAGCGCCAGCAGGCCGTTGTTGCGGCTGTTGTCGTCGGTGTTGTAGCGCCGCGTGCCGAAGCGGTGCGCCAGTGAGTTGATCGACACTGTCGCGTGAAACAGCACCACGGTCGACACGAAGAACCCCCAGATCAACAACTGCGCGGCATTGGTGCCGAGTTGTGGATGATGACGCTCCAGATAGCCGCCGAGCAGAAACAGCGCCGCGGCCAGCGCGATGGCGACCAGCACGTCGAAACGATCCAGCAGACGCAGCTCCGGAAACTTCATCAGATCGGGAATGCGCGAGGCGTCGGTGCGAAATCCCGAGCGCGTCAGAAACCAGCCCATATGGCTACGGAAGAAGCTCTGCGTCACCGGCGAATGCACATCGTGCTCAGTATCAGCATGGCGATGATGGCTGCGATGATGCGCCGCCCACCACAGCGGCCCGCGCTGCACGCTGGCGGTGCCGATCAGCGCAAACAGAAACTGCACCGGCCGCGATGTCTTGAAGCTCTTGTGCGAAAAATAGCGATGATAAAACCCGGTGATCGCGAACATGCGCAGCGCATACAGCGCGACTGCGACGCCGAATGCGAACCACGAAAATCCGACCACCACGACAAAACCCGCCGCCACATGCAGCCCGATGAACGGAATCACCCGTAGCCAGTCGATACGCTGCGCATCGTCATCGTGCAACTCCTCGCCGCTGCTGTTGTCGAACCAGCGCAGCAAGGACACCCAGGCGCGCTGAAGGACGCCGGGCGATGTGGAAGACGATTCAGCGTCGGTAGTAGGAAAGGTCATCGGCTCAGAATGTCAGCGGGAATGTCGGCATGAAGTGTACGCGGCGTACCGACCCAGTTCACGGGATTCCCCGTTAAATCGATGGTGGCGCAATACAGCGCGCCTATGCCACTACGCCAGGGCGGCACCATCTGGATGCATCTGGCAGACACGCTAAGTGATCGCGACTTCTATGCGCTGAAATGGTTCCGCCAGAGTGTTTCCCGCATCAATGAGCGACAGATCGACGCACTTGGGCCGGCGGGGTTTGCGCGTTACGGGGGTACTGCGGGTTGGCGCCCGTAGAAACTTCACTACGCTGGGGTGGAAGTTACCGGCAGGGCGGCTCATTTCGCCTCGCCTGCAGCTTGACCGGATTGAGGGTGCTTGAAGGGTGTCGATCCGTCACCGTGGCGCTTCACCAGTCGTGTTAGCGCGCCTCACTCAAACCCATCCGCAAACAACGGCCCCGCCACCACGATGGCGTCGCTCAGCGTGCCAACGCCGGGCAATGCGACCGGGCTGCCGACGGCGGTGATTCGGACGACATTGCCTGGTAGCTGATCGGTCGCCACCAATTGAATGCCGCCCAGCCGGGCGCCAAGTCCCGTCGCACCGATGGGATTCACACCCAGACTAGCCACCGGTCCAGCCGGCTCTTTGCCGATCAATCGACGATTGCGCGTGCCCATGGAATCCGGGTTCAAGTCGCTGGCTCTTGCCCAGGCGATGGGCGGTTGGCTGGACGCGGAGAAATAGCTGAAGAAATACGTTGGATCATCGGGTGGATCGTTCGTGCGTTGCACGCGGGTCATGCGCAACACGCTGCTGTCGGACGAATACGCTGCGTTGGAGCTGGTCTGCAATTGCCAGAAGAAATCCGTGCCCACACCGGTGGTGAGATCGATGGCGCGAATGCCAGTGTTCCCACCGGGTCCGATCGCACCGGTTTTGGGGACATAGATTTCCGCCCCGTCGGGAGAAAACCCGAGCAATCGCGTGCTGGTGATCGGTGTGGTGGCGCCTATGCTCACGGCCAGCGTGTCAGGATCGATGATGCGCAGCCCGTCACTGCAACCCGACGCAACGATGCGGCCATCGGGGCTTGCTGCTATATCGGCGGCGCCGGTCAAACATCCTGGGCCGGTGATGGGTACGGTTGCGATCGCCTGCAAAGAGTCGGCATCGAGCACGGCGACACCAATGATGGATCCGTTGTCGGTGACTTCCAGTTTCCAGGTGTAAACGTGTTGTTCGTCAGGGCTGAGCGCAATGGCGCGATTCTGTTTGACGCCAACAACCTGACGTGCCAGAACGCTGCGGCTTGCTGTGTCAATCAGGACGACCTCACCTTCGTTGGTCGGGCCAACTATATCTCGCCAGGTGGAGAGATAAATCCTGGAGCGGGCGGCGTTGGCCACCATGCGGCCTGGTTCGTCGCCGACATTGGTGATCGATGCGACCACGCTCAGGTTATCCAGATCGACGATGCGGATGGCGCGATTGGCCGGATCGCTGACACTGACAAAGGCAAAGTCCTTTGCTTCGGCGAAGCCCATGGAAAGTGCAAGAAGGATCGCAAACCGCAGACGACTTTGCATGGAGTTGGTCCCGTTGGATAGACGCACAGGCCGAGCTTCGCAACCCGCTTGGAGCTTGCCTGCACTCGTATCAATGCCGCACCGCGCTCAAATCAAACATCTCGCGCCGGCCGCGACTTGTTAAGAGAGTCCCTCGGTCAAGTTGACGCCACTGAACGCAGACTTTTCATGCGTGACATATGGCAGGGCTGACGTTTGTCAGTGGCGCCGTTGCAACCAATTCGGCACGCTCTGCATCCTGGAAGTAGCAACAGCAAGGGAGCATGAAATGAAACTGCAAAACTCGTTGGTCAAAAGCGCGCCAATCAAGATACTGAGTCTGGGCCTGGGCTTGGCCGTGATGATGATGTTCGGCGTGGTGGCGGATGCGTCCAGGCCCGAACGCGGCAATGAAATCACCCAATCCAGTGGCTTTCTGTCGGGCCACCCGGACTTGCGCTGGCGTACTTCCGGCACCAAGAGCTACGGCGACGGCCGCTTCGAAGAGGCACTTAAGGAATTCAAGCGTGCGGCGCGGCATGCCGACAAAATCTCGCAGGCGATGGTGGCCGAGATGTACTGGCGTGGCGAGGGTACCGAGGTAGACCGCGCCCTGGCCTATGCATGGATCGATCTTGCCGCCGAGCGTGGTTACAAGGATCTGCTGGCAAAGCGCGAAGCGTATTGGAACAAGTTGAGTCCTGACGAGCGTGAGCAGGCCCTGGCCAAGGGCGAGGCGGTGTATGCCGAATATGGTGACGCGGTCGCCAAGCCGCGCATCGAAGCGGCACTGCGGCGCGCGCGCAGTGCCACCACCGGCAGCCGCACCGGTGCGGTGGGTGCACTGCGTATCCGGATTTCCGATGGCTTCGGCGGCTATATGGAAGTGGATGGCAGCGATTACTACGCCTCCAAGTACTGGGAGCCGCGCGAGTATTTCGAATGGCATGAGCGACTCTGGAACGAACGTCCGCGTGGCCAGGTCGATGTTGGAGATGTTGCTCCGGAGGGTGGGGCTTCCGCGACGGAATAGTGTTTGCCGTATCCCGAGCGTGGTTCGGCAAAGCCGCGCTCGGGATTGCCCACGCAGACATGCTAGCGTTGAGCTTTCCGCTACTGCCGCTGCATGCCTGCTACGTCCTGGATATCGCTGACGCTCGCGTTCGCCGCCCTGGTGTTGGCGTTCTTTTTTCATCGCCAGCGTCTGGCGCAGATCGCCATTCTGCTGATGCTGGTGTCAGCCTCGCGGCTGGAAGGTGACGCCGGGCGTTCGGGCGGTGCGGCTGTGGCGTTCGTACCCTGGCTCTGTGTCTTGGTGGCGGCGTTGCCTGAATCTCGCTGGCTGGCGCGCTCGCAGCTGGCGCTGATTCTGCTGATCGTGTCTCTGGTCGCGCTGGCGACGCGTGCGCCAGCGCATATCCTGATTGACGTTTCGCGGGTGTTCCGCGCTGCCCTGCCCGGCCAGGACCCGCTGGCCGGCGCTGCCTGGATCGTGGCGCTGGCGATGGCGGTCTGCCTGGTGCGCTATGTGCTGCGCGCGGCGATCAGCGAAATGACGGCTGCGATCGCACTGTTGCTGCTGGCGGGTTCCGTGCTGCGCTGGTGGCATGGCGCGCAGGTGAACACGTTGTTGTCGCTCGCCGCGATCAGCATTCTGCTCGGTGTGCTCTACGGCTCTTACCGTATGGCCTTCATCGATGCCTTGACCGGACTGCCGAATCGACGTTCGCTGGATGAGTCTCTGGAGCGCCTGGGCAATCGCTATGCGCTGGCCATGGTGGACGTGGATCACTTCAAGCAGTTCAACGATACTCACGGCCATGCCGCCGGCGACATCGTGCTGCGCGAAGTTGGGGCGTTGCTGCGACGGCACAGTGGCGGACATGCATTTCGCTACGGTGGCGAGGAGTTCTGCGTCGTCTTCGAAGGCGCCGACCCACCCGTGGCCGTCGATGGTTGCGAGCGCGCGCGCGCAGCACTGGAATCGGCGCGGATCCGCGTGCGTCCCGCGGTCAGCGGCAGCAAGAAACTTTCAAAACCCCAGGACGTATCAGTCACTGCCAGCTTCGGCGTAGCCGCGCGCAACCCCGAACAGAAACGCGCCAAGGACGTGATGGCCACAGCCGACAAGGCCTTGTACAAGGCCAAGAGCAAGGGCAGGAACCGAGTGGAGATTGGGAAGTAGATCTCTTGTGGAGCGGGGGGTTGTACGCGGCATTTTATTTAATTATAAAAGCCAAACCAAAAGCAGCCGAGCAAACCCCCCACAACAAAAACACAAAC
>JANMUE010000021.1:0-2327 GCA_031391205.1 Lysobacterales bacterium
GTCTGGTGTTTGCGAGCGGAAAGTTGCAATTCCCAGCAGCATCGCAGGCCTCCCTCATCCGGCGTTGATTCGCGCCATCCCTGGCGCTCACCCTTCGGGCCAGCTCCGCTGTTCGCAATCGCTCCTGCGATTGCGGTGGGCATCTTCTCCCGCGCGCGGGAGAAGAGTTGCGGATATTTTCAAACTGAGACACTTCCTAGACGTTGGGCCTGACCCATGCGCTCTTGATCTTTTGGGCCGCCGAATCAAGATCAAGTGCGCGCGGGTCAGGCCCCGCGCTTACAATTCACGATGCCCTGTTTTTGAGTAACCCATGATCCTCCGTATCGCCACCCGCCAAAGCCCGCTCGCGCTGTGGCAAACCGAACATGTCGCCGCACAGCTGCGTCGCCGCCACCCCGAACTCGTCATCGAACTCGTGCCGCTGACTACGCGCGGTGATCAGGTGCTGGATCGCTCGCTCGCAGCGATCGGGGGAAAAGGTCTGTTCCTGAAGGAATTGGAAGAGGCAATGCTCGACGGCCGCGCCGACCTTGCCGTGCACTCGATGAAAGACGTGCCGATGAATCTGGATGAGCCCTTTGAGATCGCGGCGATTCTGCGTCGGGCCGATCCCTTCGATGCTTTTGTGAGCGTGCATTTCGAACATTTTGACGATCTGCCTCAGTGCGCCCGCGTTGGCACGTCATCGCTGCGGCGTCAGGCGCAGCTGCGCGCACGCCGGCCCGATCTGCAGCTGCGCGACCTGCGCGGCAACGTCAATACGCGGCTGCGCAAACTCGACGAGGGCGAGTTCGATGCCATCGTGCTGGCCTGCGCCGGTCTTGATCGCCTAGGCATGCATGACCGCATTCGCCAGCGCCTGACCGCGCCGGATTTCCTGCCGGCAGTGGCACAGGGCGCGATTGGTATAGAAGTGGTGCAGGGGCGCGACGATGTGGTCGATCTGCTGCAGTGTCTGCACGATGCCGACACCGCGACCTGTGTCTTCGCCGAGCGCGCGATGAACCGCCGGCTGCATGGTTCGTGTCAGGTGCCGATCGCAGGCTACTGCACGCTGGACGAAGACAGCCTGCACCTTACCGGGCTGGTCGGGCGTGCCGAAGACGGGTACTGCCTGCGTGCCAGTGCGTACGGATCGGCCCGCGATCCGGAGGCATTGGGGCATCGTGTCGCCGCAGATCTGATGGCGCGAGGTGCCGGCGCATTGCTCGGGATTGTAGGAGCGGCGTAAGCCGCGATTGCCCGGCATTGCCGCCACGTTGAGAATCGCGGCTCACGCCGCTCCTACACACATGCATCACGGCACAATCAGAATCTTGCCCTCACGCGCACCGCTCGCCGCCAAGGTCACTGCCTGTTTGATCTCGTCCACGGTGAAGGTTTTCTGCACCCGCGCCTTCAGTGTGCCGGCCGCCACCCATTGCACCAGCTGCCCAAACACCTTGGCCTGTGCCTCCGGGCTTGCCTGACGGAACCAGCGCGCCAGCCAGAAGCCGCGCAGCGTGATGTCCTTGAATACGAACGATCCGGGCGATATCTGGCAGGGCTCGCCGCTCATCGCGCCATAATTGACCAGCGCAGCACCTTCGCTGAGGCAGCGCGCCAGATGCTCGGTCGCGTCGCCGCCGACGGCATCGATGCCGAGCCGGATCGACGCGCCGCCGGTCACCTCGCGCACGCGCTTGTGCAGCTCTTCGGTGTCGACCAGTACCACGGCATCGGCATCCAGTTCATGCACGTTGGCAATCGCCGATTCACGCCGCACCACGTTCACCGTCTTCAGCCCGCGCAGCTTGGCGATCTGGATCAGATAACTGCCGACTGCGGAATTGGCGGCGTTCTGTATCACCCATTCGCCCGGCTGCAGATCGACGAACTCGCTGAGCATCAGCAGCGCGGTGGGCGGGTTGACGGTAAGCATCGACAACTGCTGCGCATCAGCGCCAGTGGGCAGCACCACCAGTCGCTTGGCCGCAGCCACCACATGCGTGCTCCAGCTGCCGCAACCGACCGGCAGCATCACCATCTGGCCAATGCGCCCAGCATCGACATCGGGTCCGGCCACGCTGATGCGGCCTACGCCTTCGTTGCCGCCGATGGCCGGCAGCGGCGGCAGCATGCCGTACTGTCCGGTCAACGTCAGCACGTCCGAAGGATTGATCGGCGCGGCCAGCACCTCGATCAGTACCTCACCCGCATTGAGTTCCGGCATCGGAAACTCCACCGCATCGATCACGTCCTGTGGCACCGGGCCGCGGGTGAGGTACTGGGCGCGTTTGATGGTCATGACGAGTTCCTTTGACTGATCGGGCTGTTGTGGGAGC
>JANMUE010000024.1:0-16606 GCA_031391205.1 Lysobacterales bacterium
GCGTCCGACCACAGGTCGGACCCACAGACGCCGTTACGGCGGACGCCCACCATCGCCGCCGCTACACTGGCGGCTTATTCCCGGGAGGCGGAACGAAATGCTCAAAGTCGGATTCGTAGGCCTGGGCGCCATGGGCGCACCAATCGCTGGTCATCTGCACCGCGCCGGCCTGCTCGCGGAAGTTACTAACCGTACCCATGCAAAGGCCGAGCAGTTCGCCATCGCGCACGCTGGCGTCACGGCCATCGCCGATGCATCCGACCTTCCTAAACACTGCAACGTCGTGATCAGTGCCGTCACCGCCGACAGCGATGTGATCAGTCTGGCCGAGGCGTTGGCGCGCAATGCGCAGCCTGGCTTCGTGCTGATCGATACGTCCACGATCGCTTCGACCAGCGCACAGCATGCCGCGAAGTTGCTGCGCGCCAAGGGCGCCGATTTTCTCGACGCGCCGGTATCGGGCGGCGTCGAGGGCGCGAAGAATGGCAAGCTCTCGGTCATGCTCGGCGGTGATGCCACCACGCTGGAACGCGTGCGTAGCGCCATCGAATGTTTTGCCGCACGCATCACGCATATGGGTGATGTCGGCGCCGGACAGAACACCAAGGCAGTCAATCAGGTGCTGGTCGCGGGCGTTGCCCAGGCAGTCACCGAAGGCCTGTCGCTGGGGCAGGCCCTGGGCCTGGAACCCGAACGTCTTCTGCCCACACTGCTGGCCGGAGCCGCCCAGAGCTGGTTTCTGGAAAAACGCGGTGCCACCATGCTGCAAAACCAATTCAGCGTAGGCTTCAAGCTGGCGCTGCTGCACAAGGACCTTGGCATCGTGCGCCAGCTTGCGATTGACGCCGGGGTCGACCACAGCATCGTCGACAAATCGCTGAACGACTATGCCGAACTGATGCGACGCGGGCACAGCGACGACGACATCTCCGCGCTGATTCGACTCAAGCGTTCGCCCGCCCAGGATTGATCGGCAGCGTGTCGGGGCGTACAGACGACGGTATGGCGTTGCGGTATCCCTTTCCAACGCCAACACCATTGCCAAACCCCCTGTCCGAAACTCACTCGTTTTGCACGACCGGCGTCACGGCTGGGCGTGGAAGACGCCGCTATGATCCACACGAACTTTGCCCGGGAGATTTTTCATGTCGCTTTGCCAGATTCTTGCTCGTCCAGCATCGTCTTGGTTTCGATCGCGCACGATCGCAAGAGGCCTGATCGCCTCGATGGGATTTGCGCTTTGCTCATTCGCCCACGCGCAGTCCATCCCTACCGATCTGACGCTGACCAACCTCAACATCACCGGCGTTTCCGAACCGATCGCGTTTGCCCAGCCCAATGACGGCAGTGGCAGATTGTTCATCGTTTCGTTGAACGGCGGCATCTTCATCTACCGCAACGGCGTCGTCGAGTCGCCCGCCTTCTTGACCGTTCCAGTCAGCACTGCCAGCGAGCAGGGATTACTCGGCATCGCCTTTCATCCTCAGTTCGCCACCAACGGACGCTTCTACGTGCAGCACACGCGCGCAGCGGGCGGTGTCAACATCGGCACGTTCCCCGACCAACTGACGGTGGAATATAGTGTCACTGGGCCGGACCCGGATGTCGCCGATCCGGCAACGCGCAAAGTCATCGTGACCGTCGGCGACATGGCCAGCAATCACAACGGCGGCGGTTTGCAATTTGGTCCGGACGGATTCCTCTATATATCGATCGGCGATGGCGGACCGCAGAATGACCCGAATGGATTCGCCCAGTGCCTGTGGCGCAAATCCGAAGACGGCAATCCTGCGATCTGCGCGCCGGGCACCGCGCCCAACTATGCCCTGCTCGGTAAGATCATGCGCATCGACGTCGACGGCACCACCGCCAACGCATCCGCCGAACTCTGCGGCACGACCACCGGTTCAACCGCTCAATACCGGATTCCCCTCGACAACCCGCACGTCGGCACCACCTCGACCTGTGATGAGATCTGGCACTACGGCATGCGCAATCCGTTCCGTTTCAGCTTCGATCGCAGCAATGGCGACATGATCGTCGGCGATGTCGGCCAAGGCACCTGGGAAGAGGTCGATCTGGTTCCGGCAGCCAGTGGCCCGCAGAATCTGGGCTGGCGCACCTGCGAAGGACGCCAGCTGCGCGGCAACACCACACCGGATTCCTGCAATTTCGGATTTCTCCCGATTCTCGACTACCGCCATCTGAACGGACGCTGCTCGATCACCGGCGGCTATCGCTATCGCGGCCCCATCACCGCACTCAACGGCATGATCATCTATGCCGACTACTGCAGCAGTGAAGTCTTCATGGGCAAACCCGATGCCGGCACTTCGTCCGGATGGAGTGCCACAGTCTGGCAGAGCCCGCCAGGCACCCCGGTACTGACCGCCGACAGTCCGATTGGTTTTGGCGAAGATCTCGAAGGCAATCTGTATATCGCCAGTCAAGGCGGCAGCGTGTATCGCTTCACCAGCGCAACCGGCACCGGCCTGATATTCGCGAACGGATTCGAGTAGTCGAAAAGTGGCGCGCCGACGGCTTCGGCCAACGGCGCTAGCACAGTTCTGTGACACCCTTATGACAGGGGTCTTGTCCTAGGCGAAACAACGGCGTAGCTTTCGATCTTGAGGGCCGATTCACGGCCTAACAGGAATTGGGAGGCCGTCGTCATGAAGACCTGTGTGATGAAGAGATGTCTGCAGCAACTCGGCGTGGGCGCACTGTGCCTGGGCCTGATCTCCACCGCCGCGGCCGCAACCGAGTTTGCCGTGCCCTGCGACGCGGACGCGGCTACCGCTGCCACCACGTCTACGGGTAAGTCGCATGAGCGCTGGCGGTATCCCTACGACGCCCGCAAGCAACGCGCCGAGGGAACCGTGGTGTTGCAGGTCGAACTGGATGCCGCTGGCAAAGCCGATAGCGTAAAGCTCGCCGCTTCGAGTGGTTCCAGCCTGTTGGATCGCGCCGCATTGAAAGCCGCGAAGAGCGAGCGCTTCTGCAAACTCGACGCGCCGACCGAAGTGATCAGCGGGCTGGCGGATGTGTCGGTGACCTATTCGCTGAATGTGGCGGTGGCGAGGCTGTAGCCACAACATGTGGGAGCGGCGTGAGCCGCGATGCTCTTGCGCTGACTATCGAGAGCAGAGCGGGAGCAAGAGCATCGCGGCTCACGCCGCTCCAACATTGTTTACAACACCGTCAAGTTGGCAAACGACAACACCAGCCACTTGCGCCCGGCGTCCTCGAAGTTGACCTGCACGCGCGCATGCGCGCCGGCACCTTCGAAATCCACCACGATTCCTTCGCCAAAACTGGCATGACGCACCCGCGCGCCCAGCTTGATTGGCGCGACTTCCACCACACCGCCGCGCAGCAACCCACGGTCCGCAAGGAACGACTCGGCACTGCGTCCGAAAAATTGCGAAGGCCGGCTCACCTGCACCTTGGGCCTTACCTCATGCAATGCACCCTTGGGCATTTCACTCAGGAACCGTGAAGGACGATTGTAAGTTTCCACCCCGTGCCAGCGCCGCGATTCGGCGTAGCACAGCACCAGCTTCTTGCGCGCGCGGGTGATGCCGACGTAGGCAAGACGGCGCTCTTCCTGCAGGCGGCCGTCCTCTTCGAGCGAACGCTGGCTGGGAAACATGCCGTCTTCCATGCCGACCAGAAACACCAGTTCGAACTCCAGACCTTTCGCCGAATGCAGCGTCATCAACTGCACACAGTCTTCCCAGGCTTCGCCTTCTGCCTCGCCGGCTTCCAGCGCCGCATGGCTGAGAAAGGCAGCGAGTTCGCTGAGCCCTGCATCCTTGTCCTCTGGCGTGCGCTCGAATCGCGCCGCGACGTTGATCAATTCATCCAGATTCTCGATGCGCGCCTCGGCCTGGCCTTTCGAATCCGCTTCGTAGTAAGGCTTGAGCGCGCTGCCTTCGATCACCGCCGTCATCTGCTCGGCCAACGACAACTCGGCCGCTTCGCGCGCCAATCTGTCGATCAAGTCGACAAAACCGCGCAGCGCACTCTTGGCACGCGAAGCCAGCGCGCCGCCAGCCAATTCGGCCTGTACCGCATCCCACATCGACTGCTGCTTGTCGCGTGCGGCGATGCGCAAGGTATCCAATGTGCGCTCGCCAATGCCGCGCGGCGGTGTGTTGACCGCGCGCTCGAATGCGGCATCGTCATGGCGATTGGCGGTGAGACGCAGATACGCCAGTGTGTCCTTCACTTCCATGCGATCGAAGAAGCGCTGGCCGCCATAGACGCGGTAAGGAATGCTCTCGATCATCAACGCTTCTTCGAACAATCGCGACTGCGCATTCGATCGATACAGGATCGCGCATTCGTCGTTGCGTCCGCCTTCTTTCACCGACTGCTTGATGCGCTCGATGACGAAGCGTGCCTCGTCCTGCTCGTTGTAGGCCGAGTAAAGATCCAGTGGCTCACCGGCGCTGGACGAGGTCCACAGCTGCTTGCCAAGACGCGTTGGGTTGTTGGCGATCACCGCATTGGCGGCGTTGAGGATATTGCCGGTGGAGCGATAGTTCTGTTCCAGACGCAGCGTCTTGGCGCCGGGGAAATCGCGCAGGAACTGCTGCACGTTCTCGACCTTGGCGCCGCGCCAGCCATAGATCGCCTGATCGTCGTCGCCGACCACGAACACCTGACCGGTGTCGCCAGCCAACAGGCGCACCCAGGCGTATTGCAACGTGTTGGTGTCCTGGAACTCATCGATCAACAGATGCCGGAAACGCTCGCGGTAGTGCTTGAGCAGATCGTCGTTCTTCAGCCAAAGCTCATGCGCGCGCAGCAGCAGCTCGGCGAAATCGACCAGCCCCGAACGCTGACACTGCGCCTCATAAGCCCGATAAATATCGACCTGGATCTGCAGACCCGGCAGGAACTCGACGCGGATCGCATCGGGACGCTTGCCCTCGTCCTTCCAGCCATTGATCATCGCGGCGACCTGGCGCGGCGGGAAGCGCGATTCCTCCAGCTCCATGCCGACGATGACACGCTTGAGCAGCCGCACCTGATCGTCGGCATCCAGAATCTGGAAGGTCTCGGGCAGCCCGGCCTCGCGCCAATGTTGACGCAGCAGTCGATGCGCGATGCCGTGGAATGTGCCGATCCACATGCCGCGTGTGCCGCTGGGCATCAGTGCCTCGGCGCGATGTCGCATCTCGCCTGCGGCCTTGTTGGTGAAGGTCAGCGCCAGAATCGACCACGGCGACGCACGCTCGACCTCGGTCAGCCAGGCGATGCGATGCATCAGTACCCGCGTCTTGCCGCTGCCGGCGCCGGCCAGCACCAGATAGTGCCCCGCCGCGGCGCAGACGGCTTCGCGCTGCGCGGCATTCAAGGGATCGATCAGGTGCGAGACATCCATTGCGGTTCACGGGGTGCGGGGATTGCCCAGTATGACGGACACTGCGCCAGCCCGGCGATAAACCTGCGACACTGGCAACGAATACCGGAGGAAACGAGATGAGCGACGACCGCAATGGCATCAGCCGCGACCAGGCCGAATCGGCCGTACGCACCTTGCTGCAGTGGGCCGGCGACGACCCGAATCGCGAAGGCCTGATCGATACGCCACGGCGCGTCGCCGACGCCTATGGCGACTGGTTCAGCGGCTACGGCATCGAACCCAGCGAATACCTGCGCCGCACGTTTGAAGAAGTGGCCGGCTACGACGAGATGATCGTGCTGCGCGATATCGAATTCGAATCGCACTGCGAACACCATATGGCACCGATCATCGGCCGCGCCCATGTCGGTTACCTGCCCACCAACAAAGTCGTCGGCATCAGCAAGCTGGCGCGCGTCGTCGAAGTCTACGCACGCCGCTTCCAGGTCCAGGAAAAACTCACCGCGCAGATCGCACGCTGCATCGAGCATGTGCTGATGCCCCGCGGCGTCGGGGTCGTCATCGACGCAAGCCACCAGTGCATGACCACCCGCGGCATCCACAAAACCGGCGTCAGCATGATCACCAGCAAAATGCTGGGCACGTTCCGCGAGGACGCGCGTACGCGCAGCGAGTTTTTGGCGTTTATCAACATAGCGGCAAGGTAGCTGCGTGTTGGATTGCATCCAGACCTACTTGATATTTTATATAACAACATAGATAATTTCAGGCATGAAGCCATTGCTCTTCGTTGGCAACAGCGTGGGCGACTTAAAAGCTTTTTCTGAGGAAGCGCGAAGAGCCGCGGGCTTTCAGCTTGACGCCGTGCAACGCGGACTTGAGCCATCAGACTGGAAGCCGATGAACGGCGTGGGCCCTGGCGCGATGGAAATTCGGATCCGTGTTGGAGGCGAATGGCGCGTTGTTTATGTCGCAAAGTTTCGAAGTGCGGTTTATGTGCTGCATGCGTTTCAGAAGAAAACACAGAAGACGTCAAAGGCAGATGTCGAGCTTGCGCGCAATCGTTATGACGAAATAGAGGATGAACGATGAAGAACGCAACCAAATCCAGCGGTAACGTATTCGCCGACCTGGGCTTTGATCCTGCTGAAGCCTCCATTCTGCAGATGCGTTCCGATTTGATGAGTGATCTGAGGCTCTACATCGAGAAAAACAAGCTGACCCAGGCCGAGGCCGCCGCCCAGTTCGGTGTAACGCAATCAAGAGTCTCCGACCTCGTGCGAGGCAAGTGGGAAAAGTTCAGTCTTGAGATGCTGATCACACTGGAAACCCGAATCGGGCGCACAGTACGGATGCGTTTGGCAGCCTGAGTCACGGTAACCATGTATGAGGAAGAATGAAGGTGAAATACGTGCCGGGTACAAGCCGGCCGACTTCATGAAACTGGAGCGCGGCAAGTTCTTCAAGGAAGCGGCCAATGGCGCGTCGGTGATCCTGCTCGATCCCGAGATTGCAAAGGCCTTTCCTACGTCCGAGTCTGCGAACGATGCCTTGCGAGGGCTGCCTGCACTCACGAAGCAAACGGCGCGTATCGCGCGTCGATCTGCTCGACCTGGGCGTAAATGCGCGGTTACGTAAGTATCCGCCTCTCGCTGGTCCCAAAGCAGGCGAGAAGCGCAGGAACCATGAACACGCTTGAGCTACCAGTCAATACTGCACGGGCTACGATTCGCCTGCCAATACGCACTGACATGCGCAACGGGTGTGCCCTTAACCGCTCGAAGCTCGCACTCGCGTACCGCGCGGCGAGCGCTTTTTGGCGTGAGTCAAAAGTGTCGATATGATCGCCGCCAGCTGGCACGCCTCATCGGAGCGATCGCCTTGAGGCATGCTTTACGGACACCACTCACTCCCGGACGAAACGACAACATGAAAACCTGCATCGCAGTGCTATTGCTGGCATTTGCTTTCCATGCACAGGCTTCGCAACGTGCAATTACCGACGAGGGCGATGTAGTCATTCTGAATGACGACGGCACCTGGACTCGGGAATCCCCGGAGTCAAGACCGGAAACCAAGATCGTCATGAATCCGACCAGCTTCGTCAAGCAGGCCAGCGCCTCGTTTCTGCTCAAGAGCAAGAAGAACAACGCGGCGTTCTGGATCGATCCGAAAAAGTGGTCGTTCAAGAAGTCCGCTTCGAACGAGGAAGCCGAGTACGCTTTCCAGCTGAAGGGGAAAGACCTTTATGCCATGGCCATTACCGAAGAGATCGAGATCGACTTGGTCGGCCTTGCCCAAATTGCATTGCAAAACGCCAGGAATGCTGCGCCGGATGCCAGGATCATCTCCCAGGAATACCGGATGGTGAATGGTGTAAAGGTCATGCAGATGAAGATAAGCGGCACGCTGCAAGGTATCAAGTTCATCTACTTGGGCAATTACTTCTCTGACAAGAGCGGGTCAACGCAGTTCATCACCTACACATCTCAAGGGCTGCTCGAAAAATACCGTGGCGAGATCGACGCGTTTCTCAACGGATTTACGTTGCAGCCCTAGAAATCACCTGGCCAGTACGCTACGACCTTGAGTCGCGGAATGGATGAGCGAGGATGTTCGATGAGCAGCAACAATTGCAATGACGGTTGAACCATCGCATCCCCGCGTTGGCATCGCCGCGATCGTTATCCGCGACGGCATGGTGCTGCTCGGACAACGCTGCAGCGCCCTCGGCAATGGCACCTGGGCATTGCCGGGCGGTCATCTGGAATTTGGCGAGTCGATCGAGGACTGCGCGCGACGCGAGGTGCTGGAGGAGACCGGGCTGACGATCGGTGCGATCACGCCGGGGCCTTGTGCCAACAATGTGTTCGTGGCTGAGGGTAGGCATTACGTCACGTTGTTTGTGATCGCAGAAGCCCATGCCGGCGAACCCGAGGCGCGCGAACCCGACAAGTGTGCCGGCTGGTCGTGGTGGCGTTGGGCGGAATTTCCGGCACCGTTGTTTCCTTCGCTGGAAACGTTGCGTCAGAGCGGCTTCACGCCGTTGTAGGTGCGGGGCTTGCTCCGCACGCTCTCGCTCGTCGACATCACGACCAGAATGCGTGTGGAGCAAGCCCCGCACTACGCGTCAAGCCGACATGAATCCCAAATCCGGCGCGCTGAAGTTGCGCAGCAGCGGGAAAATCGAACCCAGCGCCGCACTGTCGGTCACACCCATCCATCGCGCCAAGGTTGCGGCGACCTGATCGACACTGGTGGTTGGAATGTACTGGCCGCGACTGAAGCTCCAGTCCTGGGCGGTGTTGTCGTTAGCGTTGATGACCAGATTTGGATATTTGCCATAAAGCCTGCCGCCCTGCACCGCATCGCCGAGCACCATCAGATTGCCACCCCAGGCGTGGTCGGAGCCGCTGCCATTACCGGTCAGCGTACGGCCGAAGTCGCTCATGGTAAACGTTGTGACCTCACTGCGCGCACCGAATTCACCCAGCGCCGACCAGAACGCGCCAAGCGCCTGATTCAGCGTGGTCAGCAACGCGCCGTGACCGCTGGTGGCGACCGGTTGACCGGCGACGAACATGCCATCGTGCAGATCGAAGCTGCCGAGTCGCACGAAATAGACCTGGCGCTGTGCGGCGAACGAGTTGCGGCTGACCTTGATCATACGTGCCACCATCTTCAGCTGGTCGGCCAGGGTGTTGCCGGCCGGGAACACGCTGGTCACATCACCGCTGCCATCGCTGGCACCCAGCAAGCCCGAAAGACTTTCGCCCACATCGAGCGAACGCTTCATCACGCGGCCGTACTCACGCGAGAACGGATGCGCGTAGCTGTCATCCAGGAGATCGTTGAGCAGTGCGCGGCGTGCCGAGGAATAGTTGCTGTCGCTGATACCCGCTGTGTAGTTGTCGATCAGATTCACGCCAGCGCTGGCGAGTTGATAGGGCATGATCTGATCGCCCAGCAGAAACCGCGCGGAACCGGCCAGCGAGATCGTCGGTGACAATCCATTCGGCAGTGAGCCCCCTGCGGTGAGCTTGGCAACACGCCCGCCCCAGCCGAAGCGCGACAGCGGATCATTGGGCGCCGACATGCCCACGTGCCACAGCAGCTCCTGATCGTTGTGCGAGAACAATTGCGCGGGACGTGGCGCGCCACCGTCGTATTCGGTCTTGTTGATCGGCTGTACCAGCGGACCGGCATTGCAAACGAAGGCCGCCTTGCCCTGAGTGAACAGCGTCTGCAGCCCGCTATGCGCCTGCGAGGCGCTGCCATTGACCGCAGTAAAATCCGCGCTTGATGGATGCAGACCATAGGCTGTGCTGGTGTTGCTGGGTGTGATCGGCAGCAAGTCGTTGAACGCGTGCGCAAGCCCGCTGGTGTTGGTCGATGAATAAACGCCGCCGCGCGTCGAACGGTATGTGTCGTAGCGGCTGCCGGCGCTTTCGGAATCGCGCGGCACCAGCCAGTTGTAGGAGTCGTTAGCGCCGGAGAGATAGACGCAGACCAGCGCACGATAGCCACCGGTGGACTGCGCCGACGCGCGTGGCATCAAGGCGAGTTGCGGCAACAGGCTGGCAACCGAACCCAGGGCGAAACTCCCACCCAGTTGCTTGATGAAGGCGCGTCGTTGGTCGAGATGTTTGCAGCTCATGGTGTGCTCCTCAATATCCGGGTTAACGCTGCAGCGCGTATTCGGGTGAGATGGCGATCAGGTGAATCATGTCCAGCGCCTTGCGCCGTTTGTCGGCAGCGGCCATGTCGGCATTCAGCAGCGTCACGAGTTTGGATTTCATCGTGCTGCTCATCGCACCGAACATCAGCTTCTGGTTCAACGCATCGATTAGGCCAGTATTGTCGGCGGGCAGCGCATCGATCTCGGTCGGCGACAGATAGGCGCCCTGCGCTGGCGCGCTGAAATTCGTGGTGGCATTGGCGACCGAATAACCGGCGAAGATGCGTCGCCACAATTCATCCGAGGTAGTGATCGTGGTCGACTCATCCAGTATCTGGAATTCCGGCGCATACATGCCGGCGTCGGCGATCTCTCCGGGCTGCTGATAGTCCGGCTCGTAGAAGTTGAACACCGAGGGCGCTCCCAGCGGGCGCTGCGCGAAGAAACGCTCGGGTGTGAACATGCCATAGATACTGGCGCTGGCCTGCACACCGAACGCACGCCAGATCGAGGTGAGCCGCAGCAAGGGTTCACGAATCTTGCCGAAGTCGGAACCGGGAACCGCGGAACGCGCCTCCGGGTCGAGCAGAACCGCCGCGGCCACTGCAGCCAGATTGCCGCGCACGCCGCTACCATCGTTTTCGAATATCGCGGCAACGCGATCGATATAGCCGGGTGAAGGATTGCTCGTGGTCAGTCGCTGGATCAATTGACGCGCAATCATCGGCGCGGTGTTCGGATGCAGGAACAATGCGTCGACCAACGTATCGATCTGCGCACTGCAGTAGTTCAGGCAGGTTTGCTGATCGGTGCCGGTGCTGCTGGCATGGCAGGCGACGCTGCTCGGCGGCACGCTGATGCCGGCGATCAGCGATTTGCTGTCGCTGGGCGCGGGCAGCACCGCGTAGTTATTGGATGAGGTCGCTGAACGGCCGGTGTCGGCATAGCGCGGGTAACAGACCATGGGTTTGTAGCTGTCGGGGTGGATCAGCGCGGTGACGGTGCCGGGCACCGCGTAGCGGCCTGGAGTGGAGAAGAACAGCGTCGATGAGAAATTGCAGGCATTGCCGACGCAGCCGCCGCAGTTGCGATTGATGGTGATCGTGCCAACGGTCGCCGGGCCGGTGCAGCCATACGACCAGCCGGTCATCACCTGCGCAGTATCGGTCACGATGTCCTGCGTGTACGTCGGTACATTGGCGCCATTGACCTGGATCGGCGAGAAATCGCGATTGCGTTCGACCAAGCCCACCGAGAACAGCTGCATCACTTCGCGTGCGTAGTTTTCATCGGGCTGGATCAGACTAGCGACAAGATTGTTGCTGGCGTCCAGCGTCCAGTCGGTTTTCTGATTGCGCAGGCTGGTCAGAAAGGCGCCCATGACCGGACTGAGTGTCACTTCACGCAGCAGATCGCGGTAGTTGCCGAGCGCGTGCCTCAGCAGAATGTCATTGTATTCGGCTACGCCGATCGGATCGGGCGCCAATGTGCCGACGTCCGACACCACCAGAATCTGCGACAGCGCAAACGCCATGCGCTGACGTAACTGGTCGGTCGCGGTGACTGCGGTATTGAACCAGCGCTCGACGCGGAAATTGTTGTAGAAGGACGCATTGCGCGGATCGGTGACCACGGCGGCGGCGACCTGCTGTTCCAGCGTCGGCCGTTGCAATGTCGCAGGTAGGGATTTCTGCGCAGCGATCCAGGCCGGGTAGCCCAACGTGCGCACTTCGCTGATACCGGCCGCCGTCGGGCCGAAACTCGCCTGGGTCAGGAAGCGTGCTGCGTCGGCATCCCCAGTTGGCGCACAGTCGCGGCCGCTCAGGCTGGTCAACCGTGTCAGGTTCATGCTGCCGCTGCCATAGCCGGCCACCGTGCTGTTCCACTGCCAGGTTGCGCGACTGGCGTCGATGCTGGTGAACGTCATCGTGCCCCAGGGCGCGCGCAGCACATCACCGGCATTGAATGCGGGCGGGAAATCGGCACCTGAGGTGATGGTTGCAGACAACGTTGCGGAGTTCCCCGAGATCGGTCCGATCGCCGTCATCCAGCGTTGCTGCCCGTCGAGATAGGCGTACCAGATTGCCAGCATGCTGCGATTGGTGCCGCTGCCGAGGATTTCGATGAAGACGCCGTGGCCGCTCTGTGCCGGGTCGTACCAGGCACCGGCGTGGCAGCCGGCAATGCCCGTCGTCGGACTTTCGACGGCACTGGCCGGCATGGTCAAGCGGGAGATCGGCATCGAGCCGTTGTTGAAGCCAGCGTAGCTGCTGGTCCACGACACGCTGCCCTGTGTCGTGCTGGAGAAGCTCATGACCAACTCGCCCCAGGGCTGCACGGTCGCGGTATTGGGTACGAAATCGGGCGGGAAGTCGGCACCCGAGGTGATCGACAAGGCGATGCGCGCCTCATTGCCGAGCATCGGGCCCACACCAAACATCCAGCGTGGCTGGCCATCCAGATAGGTGAACCAGGTCACCAGCAACTGCGGTGCGCCCGCCACGATGAGATGTTCAACCACGAATCCCTGGCCGCTCTGCGCGGGGTCGTACCAGGTGCCGCTTATATCGGCGCTGGCGACGTAGGCCGAGGTGGATTTTGCCGCAGTAGGCACGGGATGCGTGCGTGGTGGTTTGTCAGACTGCGCTGCGGCGATCGTATGCACCAGCAAGCTGCTGATCACGACTAGCGCCAGCGTGCATATCTGTTTCAGGCTTGGTGCTTTCATTGTGGCCCCCCACTGGTGAGCTGATGGCTTGCTTGTTCAACGCGGCCGACGCGATTGCGTTGACCTGCTGTTGTAGGAGCGGCCGCCGCTCCTACATTGCTATTGCGCGCACTCCAATCCCGCCGGCGTCGTCAGCCGCTTCAGCGTCATGCTGCCACTGCCAAAGCCCGCCACGGATTCGAAATCCACGCGCCCGTTACTGCAGTCGGTAAACGTAAAGTTGAGGTTGCCCCAGGGCGAACGCACGACATTGGTCGGATTGAAGTTCGGAATGAAGCGCGCTCCAGTAGTAATGGTGGCCGGCACCACGGCGGTGTTGCCGACGATCGAACCGACACCGCCGAACCACGCCTGCTGACCTTCGGGCGTGAACGTGAACCAATAGGCCAGAAGCAGATTACCCGGCAGTATTTCGATGAAGAAGCCATGCCCGCTTTGCGCCGGGTCGTACCAGGTGCCGGTATAGCCCGACGACAAAGAGGCGGCTGCCTGCTCTACCGTAATCACGCCCGCCATACCGAAACCAGGCGAACCGTGCGGTTCGCAGTAGATATCGAAGGCACCGACCTGATTGAAGGTGCGCGTGACCTCCCAGGCCAGCATGCTGGCGTCGCCATCACCGCCGGCACCATCGCCATCGCAGCCCTGGGCGCAACGGAAGTCCGCCGCATCCGACACCACGTTATGGAATCCGCCCAGATTGCGAAAGGTCACCGTATCGCCAGTCTGGATAAAAATGCGCGAGGGCTCGAACGCAAAGCCGAAGCCGCCGCCGAGTTCAACGATGAAATTGCTGGCATACACAGGCGCGGGGTTGAGGGTTCCCGCCAGAACCAGCGCAATGCAGAAGGCGCGGATGGCACAACTCATGGGCGTACTCCAGTTGGTTAATGATCGCTCAACGCGCCGCCTGCGTCGGCGTTGACGTGGCGCCGACCCGGCATTGCGACATTTGTTTTGGCTATGCGGATCTTAAATTCTTGCACTAGACTGGTGCAGTGGAAACCCAACTACCCACTGAAATCATCGATCAGCTCACCACACCGGTGCTGCTGCTTGACGAGGCGCAGCATATCGTTCATGTGAACCCGGCGTTCTGCGCCTGGGTCGGCATGGGTGCAAGGCGCTGGCTCAAGCTGCGCCTGGAGCAACTGGGTGCACCGGTGCTGTCAACCCTGGTCGAACGCGCGTTGTCGGAATCACAGGCGCAGCGCATCGATCATCTGGTGTTTCGACCACTGCCGGAAATCGAACTGACAGCGCAGGCAGTGGTTTCGCCGGTGCGCTTCAGCCTGCCCAGCGTGCGCGCGTTGATCGAATTCCGCCTGCGCGACGATGAGCCGGATGCCGCAGCGCGTTGGCCCGAAGCCTTGTCGGCAACGCTGAAGGGGCTGGCGCATGAGGTGCGCAATCCACTCGCCGGCATCAAGGGTGCGGCACAATTGCTGGCGCGGCGCATCCATGATCCGGATGAGCGCCGATATGTCGAGGTGATTGAGCAGGAGACGTCGCGGCTTTCGGAGCTGGTCGAACGTCTGCTGGATCCCAAGCCGGCGCGTGCGCTGACCGATGTCAACGTGCACGAGATTCTGGAACGCGTGCGCCTGCTGGCCGAAGCCGACGCCGCCTGGTCGGCGCGCATTGTGCGCGACTACGACCCCAGTCTGCCGGACATCATCGGCGATCGCGACCGGCTGGTGCAGTCGGTGTGGAATCTGGTGCGCAATGCGCTGCAAGCCGGTGCATCCGAGGTCAAGCTGCGCACTCGTATCGAGCATGGCGTCACTCTGGGTGAGCGGCTGTATCGATTGGCCATGCGCATCGATGTCGTCGACAACGGCCGTGGCGTACCCGAAGAATTGACCGCGCAGATTTTTCTGCCGCTGGTCAGCGGTCGCGCCGAAGGCACCGGCCTTGGCCTGGCGTTGACCCAGGAAATCGTGCGCGAGCATGGCGGCGGTCTGAGCTTTCGCAGCCGACCCGGGCATACCGTATTCACGTTGATGCTGCCGTTGGAGGCGGGGTGATGAGCATGCCTGAATTGTGGGTCCGCGCTGCGCGCGGACGCTTTTTTCCCAACCCCGCCACACCGAAGAATCACCAGCAAAAACGTTCGACCACAGGTCGAACCCACAATGGCGACAGCCATCACGGCTCAGGTCACCGAAGACCGCTGCCTCTATCGAAACCACGAGGTGCCTACCAATGAGCGAAATATGGCTGATCGACGACGACCGCTCCGTGCGATTCGTACTGGCGGAAGCGCTGCGCGATGCTGGTTTCATGGTGCGCGACTTCGACAATGCGCGGGCCGCGCTGTCGGTGTTGCCGCATGCGCAGCCGGCGGCGGTGTTCACCGACGTGCGTATGCCGGGCACGGATGGCTTCGCATTTCTCGAAGCGCTCAAACGAGAGCACGCCGAAGTGCCGGTGATCGTGATGAGCGCCTATACCGACGTCGCCAGCACCAGCGCCGCGTTCAAGGGCGGTGCGTTCGATTTCCTGCCCAAACCCTTTGATCTGGAACAGGCCGTCGCTCTCGCCGTCCGTGCTACCAGCAGCAATGGCGGCGCAATCCCGATTCGCCAGACAAAGAACGAGCGTGAAACTCCCGAGCTCAGCGGCGAGTCGCTGCCGATGCGCGAACTGTTCCGTGCCATCGGTCGCGTCGCGCCAACACAGCTGAACGTGTTGATCACCGGCGAGACCGGAACCGGCAAGGAGCTGGTGGCGCGTGCCCTGCACCGTCATTCGCCACGTTCACAGCAGCCGTTCGTGGCGTTGAACACGGCCGCGATTCCGGCGGATTTGCTGGAGTCGGAATTGTTCGGCCACGAAGCCGGCGCGTTCACCGGTGCGCAGCGTCGTCATATCGGCCGTTTTGAACAGGCCGAAGGCGGCACATTGTTTCTGGATGAAATTGGCGACATGCCGCTGACCTTGCAGACGCGCCTGCTGCGCGTGCTGGCCGAGGGCGAGTTTTATCGCGTCGGTGGCCGGGAACTGATTCGCGTCGATGTGCGCGTGATCGCGGCCACGCATCAGGATCTGGAAGGCAAGGCAGTGCGCAACGAATTCCGTGCGGACCTGTTGCACCGACTTGATGTGATGCGTCTGCACCTGCCGAGTTTGCGCGAACGTCGTGAGGACATTCCAGCGCTTGCCGAACGATTCCTCGAACGCGCCTGCAGCGAGACCGGTACCGAACCCAAGCGTTTTTCCCGCGCGGCCACGCAGTTGCTCAGTGCCCAGGTCTGGCCCGGCAATGTGCGTCAACTGGAAAATCTCTGCCGGCGCCTGGCAGTGATGGCGCCGGGGCGCGAAATTGGCATCGCCGATCTGCCGCGCACCGGCGTGATGAGTTTCCAGTTGAGTCCACCGCCTGCCGGCGAAGAAAACGATGACACCGGGCCAGCACCGCAGCAAGGTTTGCTGTATCAACAGTTCGGCGCCACCTCGACACCCTCCTCCCCCGCAGGCAATCCTGCACCCCGGCCGGTGACCGACTGGCGCCAGGCATTGCGTGGCGAAATCCAGCGTGCGCTGAAAAGTGGCGAGAGCGAAGTGTTCGATGCGGCGCGCGCGGTATTCGATCGCCTGCTGCTCGACGCCGCGCTCGAAATCACCCAGGGCAATCGCATCGAGGCGGCGCGCATGCTGGGCATAGGCCGCAACACGATCACGCGCAAGCTGGGAAGTTCGCGCAGGCGTACGCCGAAACCGTGAGGCGCGATGCTTTGCCTTTGACGTTGTAGAGCGGGGCTTGCTCCGCTGCTTTGGCTTTATATTGAACAACAAGATCAGATCAAGAGCAGCGGAGCAAGCC
>JANMUE010000045.1:0-4107 GCA_031391205.1 Lysobacterales bacterium
CGGTGACGGTATTGCACGAAGGCCATGTGCTGGCCGAAGGCAGCATGGATGAAGTGCAGAACAATGCCATGGTGAAACAGGTGTACCTTGGTGAGTAGTGGTTGCGAATATTCCGTTGTAGGGGCAGACCCATGTGTCTGCCCCTTCTTAGAACCTATTCAAAGTCTCGCTGAAGGACGCATCGCTGCGTTGAAACACCCCAAAAAATACTCACGTACTGCGCGTACGCTGCGTTTTTTTTGGGGTGTTTCGCCTTGCGCTGCATACCTTGATCGAGCCTTTGAACAGGCTCTAAGATCACAAAAGTTACTAGCCTCGTTGTTGTACCAATGCAAGACGAGTCGCTTCACTATCACCAAAGTTTCACATGAACGTCATGCTGACAGTACGAGAATCAGAACCAGGTGAGAGGGTCCGGCCTGTGCCGAATTGACCAATAAATTTCCATACCTGGGAGCAGCTTCGATGAATGTAAGTACGATGAATGTGAGCCTTAGCAAGAAGAACAAGAAGAACCAGATAGCGCTTGCCGTGGCCACCGCCATCGGCGCCGGCGCTCTCGCCACAGCGCCGACTGTAGCTTCGGCTGCGAAGGTACCCGGCAAGTATGTCGCCGGTGACTTCCACAACCACACGACCTGTTCGGATGGCGCACTCTCCATGCAGAAGTTGGTCAAGAAGTCGACCGACAAGGCTGACGCGCCTTGGGGTCTTGACTGGTTCGTGCAAGCAGGTCACGGTGGCAGCGGCAATCGCAATTGCAACTTGATCGAAGATGCCACACTGGCCACGCCCGCTTACCCATTCGTGAGCGGCCCTACACCGTTCAACACCGCAACGCCTCCTGCCGTTTCCCAGTACAACGGTCCGCAAACCACCTGGGCGCAGAGCATCGGCACCGCCAACATCAAAGGTTTGAATGGCAGCGGCGGCAACATGTGGCGCTGGCAGTCGCTTCAGGAATACCAGTACCCAGTAATGGAGTATCTGGCAGCTAATAAGAATGTACCCATATTCCTCGGCCTGGAATCTGTGGTGGCCGGTCACGAGCACACCTCCATGGCGGTGATCAGCGGTCAGATGCCTACTGGCATCGACACGGTCGACACCAGTGGTAGCACCTACACCGCACTGGGCAACGCCACTGCATTGGCTCAATGGTCGTATTGCTTTGACCGCAACGACACCGACACCAGCCGTGGCACAACAAATAACTGGAGTTGCTCAGTCACCGGCAGCTTAAACGCCGCTGATGTGAGCTGGAACGCCACCGCGCAGAAGCTGATGCCTGCGAGCGGCACCGGCAATGGCGACAGGGGCCACAACAAGACCGTCGAAGCATTGAAGTGGATGCGTGAGAATCATCCGAACGGCAGCTACTACGTGCCTGCTCACCTTGAGCGCGCCGGTGTATTTAATCCAAACGGCAACAATGGCTTCAACGTCGAACATCTGCGTAATTTCAATAACGCCGCGCCCAACGTTGCCTTCGGCTTCGAAACACAACCTGGTCACCATGCGTCTGCCAACCGCGGTGAATACCAACCACTACGTAACAACTTCGGCACCACGGTCGGCTTGGTTGATAGCGTCGGCGGCACTACCTACGGCGGCACTGGCGTCTATGGCGCGCAGCTCGGCGGCGTGTGGGATGCATTGCTGGGCGAAGGTCGCAACTTCTGGTTTTTTGCCAGCTCCGACTGGCATAACCGCGGTAGCTTCGGTCCGGAAGATCGTCGCTCCACCCAGGACTTCTATCCTGGCGAATACCAGCGCAACTACACCATGGTGCGTAATGGCGCTGATAAGTTGCGTCCGCAGTCGATCGTCGATGGTCTGCGCACTGGTAATGTGTTCGCGGCTACTGGCCAGTTGATTGATCGTCTGGCGTTTGTCGCCTGCGCTTCGTATCCAGGCTTCGGTGCACGCACCAATGCACAGGTAGAAGCACTGGCCGTGACTGCAGCGACCAACAACACCGACATCGATGTCGCTAACTGCGCCACCATGGGCGAAAAGCTCAAGGTGCGCCCAGGCGCAGAAATTGTAGTGTCGGTGGTGGTGCGTGATCCGTCAGACGCCAACTATTCGCCATACACTTTCAACAATCCATCGTTGACCCAGGTTGGCATCGCTCAGCCGATGAACATGCCGGTGCTGGATCACATCGACTTGATTCGTGGTCTGGTGACTGGCTTAAAGACTCCTGGTGCTGCTGACTATTCGGGTGAGTGGCCACGTAACACCGCTTGGTTGGGCACCGATGGATCTACAGCAACGCTCGCAGTAGTTCCTGCGGCAGCGAAGAACACCTCGGCCACGGTTATCAAGGCCTTCAATAATGCCTCGGGTGGCTGGACTAGTGCTGGTGGCAACTTGTTGAAGATGACGTATCGCATACCGGCGGTGTCGGCTTCTCAATACGTGCGTCTGCGTGGTACTAACCTGCCTGCAGCGGTGCCATTTGAAACCGACGCCAGCGGCAACCCATTGGCGGATCTGTTCACCAATGCCGGCAACACCACCAAGCTGAGCATTCCGTGCACGGCGGTTGGCACCACGGAGTACGATGGTTGCCCAACGCATTTGGCAATCGCCAGCGGCACCAGCCCAATTACGGGCCAGAGGGCTGTTTCTTACGACGTCGCTGCCTGGGCTGACCTGTGGTTCTACAGCAACCCGATCTATGTGGAAGTATCGAACGGGACACTCGTGGCAGGTGTGAAGTAACTAGAGACTTGCGGGCAACCGCAATCTGGCGTCACGTGCAGCAGCCCGTGACGCCTTCTCTGTTTAAGAGTGACGTGTTTAAGAAACTGCTCTAAGAATAAAGGTGGAATTGTTATGCAACTCAGACGCTGCTTGAGGTTTCTACTAGCGGCCATCGCGTGTGGCGCCAGCTTTGCAACGCAAGCGGGTGTCGTTTGGAATGAAGCGAGCAGTGCTGACTTGTCCAACGATGGTTTGTCACCGACCTCGCTACTGATTGGTACTGGCAGCAATATCGTCCTGGGTATCACCGGCAATACTGGCCAGGGCATCGACCGCGACTACTTCAGCATCACTGTGCCCAGCGGGTCTGAATTGACTTCGATCATGTTGTTGCCCAATACATTCGTATCCGGCGGCAGTTCGTTTATCGGCATCCAGAACGGCCCGCAACTCACTGTTTCCCCTGAAGGCGTGGGTGCGGAGAACCTGCTCGGCTTTGCTCACTACAGTAATGACCAAATTGGCACAGACCTTTTACCCATCATCCACATCGTGCCTGCCACCATTGGCTTCTCAAGCGCGCTTTCCAGCGGCACCTATTCGGTGTGGGTGCAAGAAACCGGCGGCCCGGCTGCTTACGGTCTCGACTTCGTGGTCACACCGGTGCCACTACCGGGCGCAGCTATTTTGTTGATGAGTGGCTTGCTGGGATTAGCCACGTTCCGTAAGCATGGACGTGATACCGGCAAGCTGGAACCCGTCTAAAAATGCTTGGTGGTATTCGACACTACCGATTGTCTTTGTACTGACTTATTTCTCGCTTAGGATTTTGCGTCCCCGTAGCGGCTAGGCCGTTGCGATTTTTTGTTTTCTTGTTGACGACGCAAACATCATGTCTACGCCACTCACGACCGCAACACTTGAAGTCTCCACGCCGCGTCATCCGGTTCAAGCGCCAGGGTGGTTGCGGGAGCCGCTGCTGCACTTCATGGTCCTGGGTGGGCTGCTATTCGCGCTCGACCAAGTGATAGCCGGCCAGGCCGACGATCCACACACCATTGTGGTAGGCACCGAGGTGAATACCGAGGCCGTACATATATTCGAGGAAACGCGCGGCCGCGAGCCCAACGAAGCCGAGCTAAAGGCCCTGCATCAAGTCTGGCTCGACAATGAAGTGTTATATCGCGAAGGCTTGGCAATGGAGGTGGACAAGGGCGACGTGGCTATCCGTGAACGCGTCATCTTCAAGGCGCTCAGCGTGATCGACGCGAACGTGAAGTTACCGCCCATCGACGACCAACAACTGCGCGAATGGTTCGAGAGTCATCGCATCAAATACGACGAGCCTGCTCGTTACGACTTTCAAGAGGCGGCACTATCTGGTGATACCTCAGA
>JANMUE010000052.1:0-13916 GCA_031391205.1 Lysobacterales bacterium
ATGGGTTTTCACCGTGTTCTCGCTGACGAACAGGCGCTCGGCGATCTCGCGGTTGCTCAGTCCGGCCGCCAGGGCTTCTAGGATCTCCAGCTCCCGCGGCGTGATGCCAAGCTGCTCCAGCCTTGCCTGGTTGCGTGTGAACGCTGCACCGACCGCCACCTCGACGGGGACCTGCACTTCGCGCACCACCACAGTCTCGCGCGTGCGTGTCAGCTTCAGGCCCAGCCAGATGCCCAGCGCCGAGAAGATCAGCGCGACAATGCCGCCGTAGATTTCCAGCGAGTGCTGCAGAACCAGGAATCGGTATTCGACCAGCCTGAGCAGGGCGATCAACACGCCGCCGAGTACACCATAGAAGATGACGGTCTTGTTCACGCGCAGCCGCTCGGGTGGCATTGTTGAGAATGGGATCAGGGAGCCATGGTACCGGCTCCAGTGACTACCCGACTCAAGTCTGCTGGATGCGTGTTGGACCGCGCAACGGTCGTTGCCCGCTCAAATCGGCCGCAACGCGCACTGCCCTCTGGCGTCATGTGGACTCAAGTGCGGATCGAATGCGTCGCACCGGTTTCATCGGTGTACACCGCCTGATGGCGGCCATTGGCTTTGGCCTGGTACAGCAGCTCATCGGCGCGCTGAAGCGCCGCATGGCCTTCATCGTCGGTCCCCGGCCTGATACTGACAGCGCCCATGCTGATCGTCACGATACCGGCGTCAACGGAATCGGCATGCTCGATCTGCAGCGCGTCCACCGCCGCGAGAATGGCGCGCAGCAGCGACGGCACGTCTCCGAATTGCGTGTACGGCAACACCAGTGCGAACTCCTCGCCGCCATAGCGCGCCGCCAGATCCCGCGGTCCCAGGCATTGATCTGCTACCGCCTGTGCCACCGCGCGCAGGCATTCATCGCCGCGGGCATGGCCGTAACGGTCGTTGTAGCGTTTGAAGAAATCGACATCGATCAGCGCCAATGTGAGGCTGTGCCCGATGTTTCGCGCACACAGCCATTCCTGATCGAGAACCATGCCAAATTTGCGTCGGTTGGCGATTCCGGTGAGCGCATCCTCGGTGGCGAGGCGTTGCAGTTCGTCGCGCGCCACGATCAGTTCGCGGGTGCGCCCCGCCACCTCGGTCTCCAGATGCCGTGTGCGCAGCGCCAATGCGCGTACCCGCCATTGCATGGCACCGAATGCCGCCAGCACGATCAACACTGCATACGCGACAAAAGCCCAGGCGGACTGCCAGGGCGCCGGCCGCACCTTGAAAGTGAGCGCGACCGGCCCCGAGACATTCCCGCGCGCATCCTTTCCCCAGAGCAAGAACCGGTACTGGCCGGCGCTCAGGTTGGTGTATTCCTTGACGCGGGTCTCCAGCCAATCCGATGGACGCGGATCGAAGCCTGTCAGCTGGTATCGGTAACGCGTGCGCGATTCGGCGCCGTAGGCGAGCAGCGCGGCGGAGAAGGTGACGTTGCATTGCGTATGCGAAAGCTGCTCACCGCCGCGCAACGCCAGGCTGCCATCGCTCAGTTCGGCGCGATCGATCAAGAGCGGCTTGGGCAGGCGATCGGGCAGTTCGGACTGCGGGTCGAACATCGCCAGGCCGCGTGCCGTGCCCATCCAAACGCGACCATGTTTGTCGACCAGACGCGCGCCCTGCTGGCAGTCGCTACTGGGCAGGCCATCTTCAGTCGTGAAGAGTTCCTCGGCGAAGCGATCCGGGTTTTCTGCTGTTGGCTGGCGCGGCGTGAGCCGCACGACACCACGTGTCGTGCACAAATAGATGCGACCGGTATGGTCCTCGGCAACACTTTGCACTGTGTCACTCGGCAAGGCTGGCGAGGTTTGCGTCGAGAAAGTCTCCCAGCGTGCAGCCGGGTCATCCATGCGCAGTCGTGATGCGCCACCCGAGAACGTGCCGGCCCATAGCCAGCGCGTCCCATCGACTTCGCTGGTCAGCTGCAGCGAAGAGATATTTTCGCTGGCCAATCCATCTGCCTTGCCGATGACTGTCCACACATCTGCACGCAATCGGGCGATGCCGCGGCTGGTTCCCACCCACAACGTGCGCCCACCATCGGTGTCTGTGGTCTCCAACACATGCGTGACGATCTCGCTGGGCATGTCGGCGCCTTTGCGATAGTAGGTCCACTGCCCCTGGTGCAAACGCCCAAGCCCCCCCTCGGTGGCGGCCCAGATCACACTGGATCCGTCGTCGGCCCGGGTTTCGATCAGTTGATACACGCGCTGATTCGGCAATGTTGCCGGATCGAGCACCGTCCAGCGACCCTCCTCGAGACGACCGATGCCGCCGCCCAGTGAACCGACCCAGAGCACGCGACTGCCGTCCGGCTTTCGGGTTTCGAGCAGCGAGAAGACGATGGCATGGCGCAGCGCTGCAGGCAGCGCGACCGGTACGAAACGATCTTCGCTGAATCGCGCCAATTCACCGTCGGCAGTACCTGCCCAGATCACCTCGGCACCGCTGTCATCGCTGCTGTGCAATATCGACGTGACGGCGCCGGCGGGCATGCCAGTGCTGGCGTCGAATGCGGTCCAGCCATTGGGCGACAGACGCACCACGCCGCCGCCCCAGGTGCCCAACCAGAGCGTCTTGAGCCCGCCTGGCGATGTGGTTTCCAGCACTTTCCAGATGATCCGGATCGGCAGGCCGCTGCGTTCGTCGTATAACGTGAAGCGCCCATGCTCGAAGCGCAGCAGGCCGCCCTCGGTGCCGATCCACAATGCCGGCGAACCATCGGCCGCCTGACTCTTGGTGAACACTTCTACGTTGCTGGGCAGGCCCGACGTGGTGTCGAGCAGGGTCCACTGGCCGCGCTCGCGTACCGCCATTCCGGCGCCATACGACGCGATCCACAGCGCCGCATCACCGTGCAAACCAGGACTTTCCACGATGTCGTCGATGCGATGGCCCTGCAATGCCTGCGGCACCGGCACGATCTCGAAACGATCGCCGATGTGGCGCGCCAGGCCATTCGCCGTTCCCACCAGCAAACTGCGCTCGCCGCCCGCATCCGTCATCTCGTACAGCGCCTCGGTGTCCAGGCTCGGCAAGCCGGAGGATTCATCGAAAACGCGGATATGGCCATTCTGCATGCGCGCGACGCCGTGGTCGGTGGCGATCCAGAGCACGATGCCTTGCGCGTCCGTGGTCTCGAGCAGGCCGCGGATGCGGTTGCTGGGCAGGCCGGACGCGGTATCGAAAACCTTCCAGACGCCGTTGCGCAGATGCGCCAGTCCACCGTCGAACGAGCCGAACCAGATGCCGCCATCGCGGGCGTTACGCATCACCCTCGGGTAGTTTGAAGCCATCTTCGCCGGCAGCGGAATCCGCTCCCAACTGCGTCCGTTGAAACGTGCGGCACCATCCTGGGTCGCCGCCCAGACGAATCCGCGTTGGTCGGTCATCAGATCCACGATGGTGTGCTGCGGCAAGCCCGAGCGTTCGTCGAACACGACCCAGGGCAGTCGGCCGGGGGGTGCGGGTTCGATCGTGAGACGTGCAGTAGTGGCAGGCGCCCAGGAAGTCTCGGCTGCCTGCGCGAGCGTGATTCCAAGCAGCCAGCATACGGTGAACGCAGCGACGATTCGCCGATAACCCTTGGCGCGTGTCAAAGCTGCCCGCACGTCTGCCCGTACTGCGGCGAACCCTCCGCCATCGAGCAATATGCCGCGATGACCTGATCCCTGATCTTCTCCAGGCATACGCACCAGCGATTGTGAGACTTGGCCCCTGCTCGATTCTGCGCCAGTTCCACTGTGTGATCCACGCTCCAATGAAAACTATCGTCACCGCCCGCGATGCGGCTAGCGTGCATTCTCGCCTGCGATGGATGCCCGACCGGGCAATTCGCAACGAAACCCCAACCGACGGCTGACCGGAAACCCAGCTGTGACGCGAAACTATCGCCGCGACAGGTCTCGTGTTGGTTGGCACGGCTCCTGCGGTGAATCCGTCGAACACAACAAGGAGTTCGGTAATGGCCAGCAAAGATCCAATGGATTCGGCCCTGGTCGACCTGCTGTACCAGTCGCTGGAAACGGAGCAAGGCGGTATCAAGATCTACGAACAGGCACTGACCTGTGCCATGAACAAGGATCTGCACGAGGAGTGGAAAGGCTATCTGGAAGAGACCCGCCGGCACGAACAGGTGCTGCTGGCGATCTTTGATGCCACCGGGCTGGATCCGGAAACCCGGACATCAGTGCGCGATGTGGTCGCTGGCATCGGCAAGTCGCTGGTGGCCGCGATGAAACAGGCTCAGTCGGTGGCGACCCGTGCCCAGGCCGAAATAGTCGCCTGCGAATGCGTGGTATTGGCAGAGACCAAGGACCACGCCAATTGGGAGCTGCTCGCGCACGTCGCGAAACAGGTCAAAGGCCCACTGAAAGAGCTGTTGTCGAAGGCGGTCGAAAGCGTGGAAGACGAAGAAGACCATCACTTGTTCCACACCCGCGGCTGGATGCGCGAGCTTTGGCTGCAGGCACTCGGCCATAAGGCCGTATTACCGCCGCCGGAGGAAATACGCCAGGTGGAAACGGCCATCGGCGCATCGCGCGCGGAGCAGGCAAGGGAAGAATATCTGTAGCAAGATCACTGGATCGAAGTTTCTTAGGAAGACGTTTTCTTAGGAAAGTGTTGGCGGCAAGAGACGGCTTGTAGCAACGCCTTAGTGTCCGTGCGTGGCCTGCTCCAACCAGCCCGCGCAGGGCCGCCGCCCGCGAAGTCCGCGTCCGGAACATCGGGCCGGATGTGAGGCCGGGTTTCGCCGACGTGCCATGGAATCTGCCTCCACGGAACGCCGCGTCGGTGAACCCTTTTTTCCGCATGTGCGCCGATCTCATCCTTGGAACGCTGAGGTTGAACCGCGTTCGCGACGCCAAGCCGCCCAGTCAACCAGTCTGTCGTTAGAATGCGGCAGCCCACGGCATTTATCTGAGCAACTCGCCAGAGCCGGCGGGCCATTCCATGCACTACGGGGCCGTAGCATGCTGAATCTGCTGCTTTGGTGGGGACTGATCCTGACCTTCGTTACCGCGCTTTGGCATGGCAGCAAACGGCTGGCGATGAACGCCGGAGCGCAGGAATGTGAAGATCATGGCGAACATTACCTGTGCCGTGAGGAACACGCGAAAGGCGGTCGCCTGATCAACCTGCTGCTCAGCTTCGAGATCCCACGCCATCTGAGCTTTCGATTGCGCCGCGAGGGCTGGTTCGATGCTTTCGGCAAAGCGACACGACTTGCCGTGGAACCTCAGGCCGGCCACTCACGCTTCGACGAGGTTTTTTACATCGACACAGGGGATCAGCCATTGATTGCGTTGCTGCAGGCGCAGGCCGATCTGCGCGCCACACTGCTGAGCCTGATGTTGCGGCTGAAGTCGCAGAGTGCGCGTCTATTGTCGTTGAGCGGCGAAGACGGCAAGCTGCATCTTTACCTGCATGTCGCCCCGGTGCGTCATGTGGGCCGGTTACGCGGCGAATGTGTGGGCTGGCTGGCGCCACTGCTCCAAGCGCTACGCAGGCTTCCGGCCGCTCACACCGGTGCCCAGCGTAGTCGCAAGGTCAAGGCCGATCTGCCGCGATTGGTCAGCTTCGGATTGTTCACTGTTGGCGCATTTGCAGCGGCGTGGATTGCATTCGTCAGCCCGGAACGCCTGATCGATGCCTGGGCACTGTTCGTGTTCAGTCTCGCACCAGGCGCGATCCTGTTTCTGATCCTTTTACTGTGGGCGGTGCGTCGCGTTGATGCGTTGTCAAACCGGCATCGTGGCTTGTTCGAATGGGTCGCGTTGGCACTGCCCGGCATGGTGCTATGCAGTTTCGTGGCAGTGCGAGGGATCAATCTGCATCTCGACTTTGCGGTGCCGCAGGCGATTCCTGTACACGACGTCGGGTTGTACACGACCTACAGACGCAAAGTCGGCACGATCCATCACGTTGGCTTCAAAAGCGACCACCCCGCAATCGACGGCGGCCATTCGATGGTCATCGGTGCGAGCCACTATCGACGCCTGAATGCGACATGGCGGGGCACCAAAAGCGACAAGGCCACGCTACTGTTGCACCCCGGTGTGTTTGGCTTTGCGTGGAAGGAAATTATTCCTTAGCCCGCGTCAATCAGCAGCAGCGGGATATTGGCGTAATGGCTGCGGTAAGCCTCGCGTTCGTCGCGACAATAGCCAGCGCCCATGGTGAAGCGCCGGCAGGCGCTTGGACGGCTCGCATAGATGCCGCAACGCATGTTTTGATGATCGAGTGCGATGCACCAGCCGTCTTCGCCACGACCCATCACCTCGATACCATGGTCGTCACGCTCGACCAGCATCCGCGGTACTTTATCTTCCGGCATGACCACAACGGTCAGACGACAGCAGACGGCGTCGCAGTCGCCGCAATGCACCTTGGGATCGACGAGCTCGTCGTCGCTATGCCATTCGTAGGTCATTGCCGGGCACCTTAATCATTGGGGAACCGACGGTCGCACGCGTTTCATTAAAAGATCGGCAGGACATCGCAGCAATCCGAAGGAAAGACGGCGGCTATTCCGAACTGAAAGTGGCTCCTTCCTGCAGCTCAGTGTGCCACCAGCCACCTGAACCGACTTGCACCATCCGCTGCAGCAACCTACTTGCACGACTCGGTCTCGTTTTCGGCTTGAGTGGCCAATATGTCGAGGCACTCGCTGTGATGTCGTCCGTTCGGCGCGCTGCGTTCCAACGTCAGCGTGCGCGCCAGTTTTCGAAATGCGAACAGCGCTGCGATTCCGGCGACAAGCGTCAACCAGCCCTGGCTGACAAAGGCCCATTCTCCGATCGAAGGGATGACGCCATATTGCATCGGCAGAACGATGAAGTCAGAAACGCCATGCAGCAAGATGCCGGGCAGGATCGAACGCGTACTGTAGACCAGCCATCCGAACAGTAGCCCATGCGCCAGGAAAAACGGCAGAAATGCCAGGGTCGCGTAGGCGTGGCTGAGATGTGCGAGATAGAACAGCAGCGTGACCACGACGATACCGGCCGTCCAGCCATAGCGCCCCTGGATACCCGACAGCAGATAGCCGCGGAAGGCGGCTTCCTCAACCACCGCGGCGGTCAATGCAATCGCCGCGAACATGGCTACCAGAGTCGATGCCGGCAGTGACGCAACGTCGAACGGCGCTGAATACGCCGCCTGCGGAAGCGTGGCATAACGGTAGGTCACGAATGCGATGCCCATGACGCCCGCAATGCCGCAACCACCGGCCACCAGCGCCCACAACCAGGCCTTTGCCGACAGCTGGCCGGCGCGCAGCGCCTGGCTGCGGCGCGCCGATGTAGCGCCAGGCCAGCCGCGCCCAGCCAGATACTTCCAGAACAACCACAGCCAGATCAGTGTCGCCGGCAGGAACACCGGGATCGCCGGTGCCATTTTCAGGTTCACCAACATCAGCGCGCCGCTGACCGAACCGCCAATCAGCATGATGACCAGACAGATCACAATCGCGCGGATCAGCACCGGGATTGCATCCCAGGCACGCAGCAGGAAGGGCCGGGGGTGCGGTTCAACGGCAGGCGATTGCATGGCGCCTCCGCACGATTCCTTTGTGCTCGTCACACCTGCAGAAACGCATACGGGTTGCCGAAAATTCATTCATGACCGCACCGATGATCTGGAAACGATTGCGCACATCTTAGCGCGTAGGTCGGGTCCTGCGAACGACTCCATGGATGGAGGAGGTAGAGCCGCGTCGGGAACGGCGGCCGAGCGGTACCCGACGTCGGCCACCGCTAAGCTGCGCGCACCCGCAGCGTCAAACCCTTGAGGAAATTGCGCAGCATCTGATCGCCGCAGAGGCGGAAGTTGCGATGCCCGTGCAGACGAAACAAGGCCGACAATTCCGGTTTGGACACGGGGAAACCCGCCTCTTCGAACACTTCATGCATGTCGGCATCCTTGAGTTCGAAGGCGACACGAAGCTTCTTCAGCACCACATTATTGGTGACGCGTGTCTCCACCGGTCGCGGTGGCAGGTTGGGGTCCCTGCCGCGGCAGTGGATCACCAGTCCATCGAGGAAATGCGCGAGCACCAGATCGCTGCATTCGCTAAAGCCCGGCTCATCTTCCTTCTTCATGAAGGCCAGCATGTCCGCTTTGTCTATTTCGAAATCCGCATCGACCAGCCGGGTGATCTCGACCACCTTGTTGTCGCTGAGATCGAGCATGTAGCGAATGCTGCGCAGTACGTCGTTGTTGATCATGGTCGATCCGGTTGAGGGCTAAGGTGCCTGGCCGCGCCGGGGGATTCAAGCCCGGTGCACGTTCACGTTGTCCAGCGCGGCCACCCGTCGCAGGCCGCAGAGAATACACGCACTGGCGCGCTGACATCTCGGTCACCGCAACGCTGGTGGTGACTCAGTTTGAGACTCCCACGATGAACCCCTTCTCCCGCTATGCGGGAGAAGACGGCCCTCAGGGCCAGATGAGGGAACCGTTCGACGGCGTCTGGTATTGCTGAGCCGCTGTTCGCAAACACCAGGCACAATCGCACATTTCCCTCACCCTAGCCCTCTCCCGCACGCGGGAGAGGGGATCACGCGCTTTGCGGAACCCTGGGAATTTCAAAACCAGTCCACTACCCAACGCTTGCTAACTCTTTGGGCATTTGCCGCGTCTCAGGTTCCTGATCATTGGGAGAAGGTGGATGCGATTTCAACTTGATTTGGCGCGGGTATGCTTTGCGATCTGCACGGCACTGTCATCAGTTTCCCCATCCGGCGCCCGCGCGGAGGCGCGGTACAACCCGCAGCAGTTGCTGCAGGATCTTTCGGTGATGAATGCGGCGATTGGCTACACGCATCCGGATGCAGGGCATTCGGTCGATCCTGAGGCGTTGAGCCTCGCGATGCTGTCGCTGGGACGGCGCATGGATCGTGCGATGAGCCGCGACGGGGCCTGGCGCGAATTCGCCTTGCTCAATCCATTGCTGGCAGACGGGCATCTCAATGTGATTTTCCCGGATTGGCGTGGCGACACGCGCATGCACCTGGATTCGGGCGGTGTGTTGTTTCCCTTCGAGGTGCATGTGACTTCTGAGGGCGATCCGATCATTACCGCACAGCTGGGCGGGGCTGCCAGCGCGCATAGCGGTGCCGGGCTGATCTCGATCAACGGCCGCAGCACCAGGCAAATCGTCAAAGACTTGCTAGCCCGGGTGCATGGCGACACGCGCGTATTTCGTGCAGCTTTGCTGTCGCAACGGTGGTGGTTGTACTACTGGCGGATGTACGGCGCGCCGGAACACTTCGACATTGAGCTGTCCGCCGATAAACGCGTCTCGCTGAACGTTCGCGGCGGCAGCGCCACGCCGGCGGTGTTGGCGCACGAAAACGACTTTGACCATGCCTTTCGCTTCGAACTATTGCCCGACCACGCTGCGCTGCTGACGATAAACACCTTCTCCTGGCACGATAAGCAGCGGTTCCTGACGTTCACGGAGCACGCCTTTGCCGCAATCAGGAAAGCCGGCGTGCAGTCGCTGATCATCGACGTCCGCAACAATCTGGGTGGTGACGACGATATGTGGATTCAGGGCGTGCTGCCCTACATCGCCACGCAACGCTATCGTTGGGCATCTAGCTATCGAAAGAAAGTGCTCGAAGGTCATCAGGACGAAGGTCAGACGATCGGCGATGTGATCACTGGCCAGATCGAGCGCTGGATCGAACCGCAACTGGATCATCCACTGCGCTATTCGGGCAAGACCTATGTCCTGATCGGCGCGCTGACCTATTCGTCGGCGGTGCTGTTTACTCAGGTGTTTCAGGACTTCGGGTTCGGCACGATTGCGGGCGAGGGCGGCGCCTCCCGAGCCGCACAGAGCGGTGGTATCCAGACGGTTACGCTGCCGCATACCGGCCTGGTGGTCACCGCACCGCGCTTCATTCTGACGCGCCCTTCCGCACAATCATCGCCTATGCTGATGCAGGCCGATATCCCGCTGCAGAACGACCCGCTGCAGCCGCGCGCGATGATCGATGCACTGCTGCGGATCGGGCGTGACGCGCAAGACTGATCGTTCGGCGTTGGCGGTGTAGTGCGTCTGTGCCATTTCCGCTGCCGCGGTCCGGCAGACAAATCAGCGCGCGACACCGTACCTTGCGCATCTCGAAACCGCGACCGGGGTCGCTTGCACCGATACGTCTTCGCGCGCAGGATGCCTGGGTGATCGCCATTCACCCGGCATTACGCCCGACTTCCCCTGATTGCAGAACATTATCCATGGTTTCGCATGAATCCGAGCTGGAGCAAACAAGCCCCGTCGAGGTGGAAACCACACGGGAGCTCTTTGCTGCGGTCTACGCCAAGCTGAAGGCCATGGCGGCCAAGCAGCTCGCACGCGGCTACGCCGCTTCGACGCTGGAGACCACCGGCCTGGTGCACGATCTGTATCTACGTCTGGACAAGCATCCGGAGTTGCGGTTCGCGCATCGTGCCCAGTTCTTCGCCTACGCCGCGCGCGCGATGCGGCATCTGCTGGCCGATCGGGCACGTGATCGCCGGCGGCAACGCGCCGGCGGTGAATGGGTACGTGTGACCATGACCGGCGATCAGGAGCAGTTCGCGCTGGAAAGCGCCGAGGCGGCACTGCAACTGGTGGACGTGCTGGAGCGTCTGCAGCAACTGGATGCGCGCGCTGCCCAGGTATTGGAACTGCGCTACTTTGCCGGCCTGACCATAGAGCAGATCGCCGACGCCCTCGGCAGTTCGCCGCGCACGGTCGATCGCGACTGGCTGTTCGCGCGTGCCTTCGTCAAGGCGGAACTGGGCTGAAGCGTCCCGTCACGGCGTGATCGGTCGCCAGACGGCGTTCTCCTGTTCATGGCGAGATCGCGGCACCGGATAGAGGAGACGCATGACGGGGATATCGATTCGGGAACTGTTCGAACAGGCGCAGGCGCTTGCCCAGGATCAGCGCGCGCTGTATCTGGATAGGAACTGCGCCGACCCGTCGCAGCGCGCACAGGTTGAGCGCCTGCTTGAAAGCGCGGGCGCCAGCGACATCGATGCACCGCTACAGCGCGACCCCGAGCAATGGGCGCGCGACATCGGTGAGGTTGCGCGTACACCGGTGCAGCCGATGGGCGCATCGGTCGGCGCGTTTCGCATCGAGGCATTGCTCGGCGAAGGCGGGTCGGCGCGCGTCTACCGCGCATCGCGCACCGTTGAAGGCGTGGCGCAGACCGTCGCCCTGAAAGTGCTGCGCCAGGGAATGTGGGCCGAGGCCTCGCGACGGCAGTTTGATCGCGAACGGCGTGCGCTGGTGCGGCTGGTGCATCCGAATATCGCGCAATTCATCGACGGCGGAATCTCCGATTCCGGCGAGGCCTATATCGCGCTGGAGTTCGTCGATGGCGTGCAGCTGCTGCAGTATGCGCGCGAGCAGCAACTGCCGTTTCGCCAGCGACTGCGCCTGATGGTGGAAGTGGCGCATGCGGTCAGCGCCGCGCATCGCTGCCTGATCGTGCATCGTGATCTGAAGCCCGGCAACGTGCTGGTCACGCACGGCGGCGAAGTCAAATTGCTCGACTTCGGCATCGCCAAGCTGCTGGAGCCGGAACCGGACGATACCCATCCCACCCAAACCCAGTTCCGCGCGTTTACCCCAGCCTATGCGGCACCGGAACAGCGCGATGGCGGCATCATCACCACGGCGATCGACGTCTACGCGCTCGGGGTGCTGCTCGGAGAATTGCTGACCGGGGAACGCATCAACAAATCAGGCACAACGCCATCGGAGCGGGTCATGGCGACCACGGTGCCGGGCATGCTTCCGGCATCGGTGAAGCTTACACGGCGCTGGTTGCGCGGCGATCTCGACAATATCCTGCTCAAGGCCACTGCCACCCAACCCGAACATCGCTACGAAACCGCGGCCGCGTTCGGTGAGGATATCGAACGCCTGCTCGCCGGCCAGCCGGTGCAGGCGCATCCGCCGTCGGGTTGGTACCGGATGCGCAAGTTTGTCGTCCGGCATCGCGGCGGCGTGACCACCGCATTGGTGATCGCGCTCACCGTGCTGACCTCGCTGGCGGCCACGATCTGGCAGGCGCGCGCAGCGCAGCGGGAAGCCGCGCGCGCCCAGGCCGTCTCGCAGTTTCTGGTCGGCTTGTTTCGCGCGGCAGAAGATCGCCTGCCACGCCATCAGCGGCCAACACCCGAGCAGCTGATCGAGTCGGCGATGACGCAATTGAAAGAGAACCCAACCATGGACAACGTCACCCTGGCGGAAATCCAGGCCACGTTGGGTGAGGTCAGCCGACTTTCCGCGCGCTACGTCCAGGCTCAGGACCTGTTGCGTGCCGCCGCCGCCAACTTGAACCAGCTGCCCGTCGACGATGTGCGCCGGTTGAGGATTCGCGTTGGCGAAGCGCAGATACTGCAGCAACTGGGGGAAAGCGACAAAGCGCTGACGGCTATCGATGCATTGAAGCCTCCGTTGCAGACGCGCTCCGCCGAACTTCTGCTCAGCGCGTTCGCCATCGAAGGCGCCGCCAATCTTTCGCTGGCCAGGATCGATGCGGCACTGGAGGTAGCGCGCAGGCGCCAGCACATGGCGCGCGAGGTTTTTGGCCACGATCATCCGCATGCGTTGCGTGCCTCGTTGAGCCTGGGCGTGGTGCTGAACACGGCTGAATATTACCGTGCCGCGTTGGCCGAACTCGAACCTGCACTCGCACACTGGAGAGCGTTGAAACTGCCGATGGATAGGGACTTCATGGAGGGGGCGGATGCACAGGCGATCGCGCTATACGGAGTAGGTGAGATGACCCATGCCGAAGCACGCTTTCAGGAGCTGCTTGCGCTGCAACGTGCCATCTACACAGAGCCGCATGACGTCATCGCAACCACTCTGGGCAGTTACGCCGCTGTGCTCAGTAACGCGGGCAAGACCGAGGAAGCCCTGGTCCTGCACAAGGATTCACTGGCCATGCTCAGGGCCGTGTATGGACCCGATCACGAGCAGCTGATCACTGGTCATTCACAGCTCGGTGTGGCGTACGCGCGCGTCTACCGTCTTGAAGAAGCCGAAATCGAGTATCAGACGGCCATTGCGATCTGCACCCGGACCAGGATGTCCAGCGTCACCTGCGCACGCACGCGCAACAACCTCGGCAAGACCTATTACCGCCAGAAGCGATTCTCCCAGGCGCGCGAGCAAATCGAAGCGGCATTGCAGCGCTACCAGCAGATTCATGGCGACCAGCATATGAACGTTGCGGTCTCGCTTTCGTCTCTGGCCGATGTCGCCTTGGCCGAGCGCAAGATCAACGAGGCGGTGAATTTGTCGGAACGTGCGCTCGCGATCATGGAATCGATTGGCATGAGTGACTCCCGCGACGGGATACTGATGCGCACGTCCCTGGTCTCGGCGTTGTGGCTGGCGGATCGCAATGACGAGGCTCTGCACGAAATCGATCGATGTATCCAGGCCTTCGACAGCATCCTCCCGGGCAGGCTCAATCGCCGCACCATGATGCGTGTCCAGCGCGCCCAGATCCTGCAGGAAATGGGGCGGCTCGATGAAGCACGCGCCACAGCCGAAGAAGCGATCGCACTCGGCGCGAAGCCATCCGAATTGCCAGCACTGACGCAGCAACTGCTGCGCGATCTCAGTGGCCGACCCGATCTCTATCGTGATGCCGATCCAGCGCCCTGACGATTTGAGTATTCCGGCAATACTGCATCAGTTTGAAAGGCCCGGTGACCAATCCCTTCTCCCGCAAGCGGGAGAGGGTGGCCGCAGGCCGGATGAGGGAAGCGTGCGATGGTGCTTGCTATTGCTGCGTCACCGCTCGCAAACCCCACACACCATCGCACGTCTCCCTCACCCTAGCCCTCTCCCGCAAGCG